>KB910544.1 GCA_000383115.1 alpha proteobacterium SCGC AAA015-N04 | reverse complement strand
AAATATAGGCCCATTTAGAAAATATATGAATTCTTATTGGGATTGGGGGCCGCACTGTTTGAGTTTATGTTTAGATTTAATGGGCAAGCCTCTAAGTGGAAGTCTCCAAACCTCGTTGAACCACTATAAAAATGGGAAAAATTATACAATAAAACTTAAATTTGAAAATGGGAAAAAAGCAAATCTTACATTTGGAAATTCAATGAAAAAAAAGATAAGATTCTTTCAAGTAAAGTTAGCTAATAATAAAGGTAAATTAACCTTCAATGATTTAGCTAATAAAAAAGTATATAAAAGCTTGGAATTAAATAACAAATATTTCAAATATAATAATAAAGAGCCTTTGGTTTCTGTTGTAGAAGAATTTATTCAAAATATTGTTAGTGGTAATCCTAATACCAAATCTTTAAAATTAAATTATGATATGGTGTATATATTAGAAACACTTTTTTTTAATAAATCAGCTAAATTCATATGACATTTATTGTTAAATTTTAATATTCAATTTTTTTTAGTTACATTTGTTTCTAAAAAATATATTAATAATTTGGCATATTGTTTATAAATAACTAATTATAGAGAGTTTAATGGTGTTGGAATGTTAAGTAATTCTTCTATTTTAATAACTGGAGGAACAGGTTCATTTGGAAACGCATTTATAAAAATGACACTAGATAAATTTAATCCTAAAAGATTAGTTATTTTTTCAAGAGATGAGATTAAGCAATGGGAAATGAATAAAATTTATGGAAAAGACCAAAGAGTTAGATTTTTTATAGGGGATGTAAGAGACAAAGAAAGACTAATAAGGGCTTTGAATGGTATTGATTTTGTTGTACATGCTGCAGCAACAAAAATTGTTGCAACAGCAGAGTACAATCCATTTGAATGTGTTAAAACAAATATAAATGGTGCTATGAATTTAATTGATGCTTGTATAGATACTGGTGTCAAAAAAGTTATAGCACTCTCGACAGACAAAGCTAGCGCGCCAGCTAATTTATATGGAGCCACTAAGCTTGTTTCTGACAAGCTATTTATTGGTGGTAATTCTTATACAAGAGGTGAAACTCGCTTTTCAGTTGTAAGGTACGGTAATGTAATGGGTTCAAGGGGTTCAATAATACCATTATTTTTGTCCGAACTTAAAAACAAAAAAATTCCAATTACTGACAAAAGAATGACGAGATTTATGATTTCACTTGAGCAAGGTGTAGAACTCGTATGGCATGCATTGGAAGACATGATTGGTGGAGAAATTTATGTAAAAAAAATCCCTTCAATGAAAGTCGTTGATATTGCAAATGTAATAGCCCCTGGCTGTTCTCATGAAATAATAGGTATCCAACCAGGTGAAAAGTTACACGAACAAATGATTAGCACTGAAGATAGTCCATATACATATGAATATAATGACCATTTTAAAATTTTACCTTCTATTCATGGATGGAATAATGATAAATTAAGAATTGGCACAGGAAAATTAGTTGAAAATGATTTCGTTTATACTTCTGACAAGAATATAGAATGGATGTCAAAATATGCATTAAATACATGGATAAAGAAAAATTTAAGTAATATTGGAAAGATATAGAATAATTTTTTCTAAATATATGTTTTTACGAGAAAATAATTGATTATAATTAAATTAAGTGGTGGATTAGGTAACAACATGTTTCAATATGTTGCTGTTCGGTCTTTGGCGATAAAAAAAAATATTTCATTTAGTTATTACAAAGTTCAGGGAATAAAATATTATTATAAAAACCTGATTAGGTTAATTAGAAAAATTATTTTTAATAAACAAGACGCTTTTCAAAAACAAGTATCAAACGATGATTTGTCAAATTATTTTGTTTTAAATCATTCTAATTTAAAAATTTTTGTTTTTAGAATCTTTTGGTTATTATTAAATAATTCAAAAAAAAAATATTTTCATCAGAAAATAAGCCCTAATCAATTCATTAGAAACGAAACTCATATAGATAAGTCTTTTTTTAAAATAAGTGATAATACAAAATTGTCTGGTCCATTTTCATCCGAACGATATTTTTTAGTTGATAGAGATTTAATTTTAAGTTGGTTTCAGCCAAAACAAAAAGTTAAGAAAGATTTGGATAAATTGATTTCTAAAATTAATTATACAGAAAGCTCGAGATGTTGTATTCATATCAGAAGGGGTGATGCGCTATTTATGGATAAAGGCTATAATTTGGATGGTTTAGGTTGGGGGCTACCAATTGATTATTATAAATATGTAATAGGGTTGTTGCCAAAAAATCTCATTTTTATATTTGTCAGCGATGATCCATTATGGGTAGAAGAAAATTTTACCTTTTTGAAAAATAAAATTATTTATAGAAATAATTCCGAAATACTCGATATGCTGATGTTTACTAAATGTAAATATAATGTAATTGCTAGGAGCACTTTTTCTTGGTGGGGTGCTTGGTTAAATAAGGTTGAAGATAAAGTAGTCTATGCACCAAAAAATTTTATTGGTTTAGGAACTGATGTATGTTTTCCACTTGGCTTAGACCTTGGTAAAGAAGTATCAAATTGGAAATTTGTCAATTTAGAAGCTTTTAAAAAAAATTAGGTTAAATATGTCAATCTTGTTTAAAATTAAAAATCTAATTAATTATATATTAAAATTAATTTTAGTTATAATAAGCAATTATGGAATAAAAATTAATAATCCTTTTAAAATAAGCTATTTCCTAATTTTATATTTTATAAATATGTTTAAGTACAAAAAAAAATATAAATCCTCATCACTTTCATATGTAAAAAAATTTCCTGTAAACATGAAATCTTTGATACCTATTGTTACTGACATTAGTGCTCAATCTGGAAAAGCAAGTGGGGTTTATTTTTTTCAAGACATTTGGGCTGCAAACAAAATCTTTCAAGAACGTCCCAAAATGCATGTTGACATAGGATCTAGAATAGATGGCTTTGTCAGTCATCTATTAGTATTTATGTCCGTAACAGTGATTGACATTAGGCCACTTAAATCTTCACACCCTAACCTAACTTTTGTTCAATCTGATGCTACTAACTTATCTGAAATCAAAGATAACAGTATAATGTCACTATCTACCCTTCATGCTACAGAACATTTTGGCTTAGGCAGGTATGGCGATAAAATAGACCCTAATGCTCCCTTTATCTTTATAAAGAATCTTATTAGAGTTTTAAAACCAGGAGGGAAACTGTATTTTAGTGTTCCTATTGGAGAAGAAAAATTAATCTATAATGCAAATAGGGTTTTCTCGCCATTTACTATTTTAAAAGCATTTAATAAACTGAAATTATTAGAATTTTCCGCAATTGAAAAAAAAGGAAAATTAATTAATGATGCTAGGATAGAAAACTGGATTGAAAATAAATATTGTTGTGGATTATTTGTTTTTTACAAAGAAAAATCAAAAATATATAGAAAGTAACAAAATGAAGGTTAAGATTTATGGCGCAGGTTCAATAGGTAATCATTTGGCAAATGCTTCAAGACAAATGGGATGGAGTGTTGATATTTGTGATGTTGACAGAAGTGCTCTTAAAAGAACTAAAAATGAAATATATCCATCGAGATACAAAAAATGGGATAAAGGTATAAGGCTTTTTGAAAATAAAAATGCACCAAAAGAGTATTATGACTTAATTTTTGTTGGGACCCCTCCAGATAAGCACATTGAACTTGGTTTAGAAGCACTAAATCAAAATCCTAAAGCAATAATAATAGAAAAACCTTTATGTACTCCAGATTTAAAAAATGTAGACAAATTAAAAAAGATGTCTATTCAAAAAAATATTCCAATATTTGTAGGCTATGATCATATTGTTGGTGAAGCTTCAGAAAAATTAGTTAAATTATTAAATGAAAACTCTATTGGTAAAATTTTAACTATTGATTTTGAATTCAGAGAACATTGGGAAGGCATATTTGCTGCTCATCATTGGTTGAAAGGTCCAGAAGAGACTTATCTTGGAAATATCAAATTTGGTGGTGGAGCATCAGGAGAACATTCTCATGCTTTAAACTTATGGCAATATTTTGCTGAAATTGTAGGAGCTGGAAAAGTTTCAGAGGTTCAAGCTTCAATGGATATAGTATCACAAAAAAATGTTTTTTATGATAGAATAAGTTGTCTTAACTTGAAAACTGAAAGTGGACTATTTGGAAGAGTTGTTCAAGATGTCATAACAAAACCAGCGAGAAAGTGGGGCCGTATACAAGGAGAAAATGGTTATTTTGAATGGGAATGTGGTTTTGAAAATGGTAAAGATCGCATTATTAAAAATTGTTATTCTAAGGAAAAAGAAATTTTTGTTTTTGAGAAATCCAGGCCAGATGATTTTATTAATGAATTGAAACATATCGAAAAAGTTTTAAAGTCAAAAAAAAATAACTCTCCAATTAGTTTAGATAAAGGCATAAACACAATGAGAGTGTTATCTGCAGCTCATAAATCTAACTCTCAAAAAGAGACAATATTCGTTAAATATTAAATTTATTTAATAATAAAATTATTATATCTATTATAGGAAATTAATCTTAAACTATACAACAACAAAAATTTGGGGACTTTGATGCACTACTCTACAAAATATAATTTTGATGATTTGTTTGTTTTTGATTTGGCCAACAACCATCAAGGAAATTTAGAACATGCTCTTAAAATAGTAAATGCAATAGGAGCAATTACAAAAAAGAAAAAGATAAAGGGAGTAATGAAATTTCAGTTTAGGGACTTAGACACATTAATTCATCCAAATTTTAAAAAAAATCATGATAATAACCAAATAAAGAGGTTCACCTCTACTCGCTTAAAATCGTCAGAATTTGAATCTTTATACGATTGTTGTAAATCAAATGGTTTGATAACCATGTGTACTCCCTTTGATGAACTTTCTGTTGATTTAATAACTGCAATGCAATTTGATTTAATTAAAGTAGCCAGTTGTTCTGCTAAAGACTGGCCACTTTTAGAAAAAATATCCGAAGCAAATTTACCCATAATCTTTTCAACTGGTGGATTGCAAATTTCAGAGATTGATGATTTAGTAAGTTTTTTTGATCATAAAGGATGTGATTATGCAATTATGCATTGTGTATCAATTTACCCAACTCCTAATAACAAATGTAATTTAAATCAAATTGATCTCCTTAAAAATAGGTATGTAAACAAAACAATCGGGTGGTCTACCCACGAAAGTCCAGACAATTTATTACCAATTACAATAGCCTTGTCAAAAGGTGCAACAATGTTTGAAAGGCATGTGGGTATTGAAACTGACAAAATTAAATTAAATAAATATTCCTCTACACCTGAACAAATTGAAAACTGGATTGATGTCATGCTTAGTAGTAAGGAAATTTGTGGTGATATCGTTAGAAAACTTGATCCACAAGAAAAAGAATCCTTAGATAATCTAAGAAGAGGTGTGTATGTTAATAAAAAAATACCAAAAAATAGTGTTATAAAATCGTCAGATGTTTATTTTGCTATTCCATATGTCGAAGGTCAGTTATCATCTGGAAATTGGAAAGAGGGTATAATTTCAAAAATACAACTAGATAAAGATGATAATTTATCGATAGACGAAATATGTATGCCGGAAGAAAATAACGAAGTAATTTTAAAGAATGCCATCCACAAAGTAAAAGCTTTGCTTAACGAAGCAAGGGTTTATTTAAATTCTGAGTTTGAAGTTGAATACTCACATCATTATGGAATTGAAAATTTTCTAGAATATGGTGCTGTAATAATTAATTGTATAAATAGAGAATATTGTAAAAAAATTTTAGTTCAATTGCCAGGACAGAAGCACCCAGCTCACTACCACCCATTAAAGGAAGAGAGTTTTCAATTGTTATACGGAGATCTTTCAGTTAGTATTGACGGTCATATAAAAACGTTGTCTCCTGGAGAAACATGTCTTGTTATGCCTGGTGTATGGCATAGTTTTTGGACAAATGATGGTTGTGTATTTGAGGAAGTCTCTACTACACACTATAATTCAGATTCGGTTTATAAAGATAGTAAAATTAATAAACTACTTAGAAATGAAAGAAAAACTATTGTAGATCATTGGGGAAGATTTCAAATACCAAAAATTGTTAATAAATACCAATAGACAGAAATAATTTTTTTCTAACAAAGATTAGTAAATAAGTTTATGCTTTTAGAATAATTTTGTTTAAATTTTAATTCAATTTTGGTGGTTTTATGGATTTTGATAATTGTGAAATATGCAATTCCAATCTTTGGATACTAAAATACAAAGGTAAAATAAGAGACGGCACTTTTGGTAAATATATTAAAACTGGAGAAGTTAAAAAATGTGATAATTGCAAAGTCCAAAGATTAAGGGAAGATAGTTGTATATCTATTTCAAGTTATAAAAATTCTTCTTACAGAAAGAAATTATCAAAAGGTGTTGACGTTAAGTCATTTTATACAGAACAAGATATTCAGCAGATTTTTACACTAAACACTCTATGGCCAAGGTCAATAAGAGATAAAAATGTAATGGATGTAGGTGCTGGTGGTGGCAGTTTGTTAGATTACATGAAAGGTTTAACTAATCAGCAAGTTGCAATAGAGCCTTATGAAAATTATCACTCAAGCTTACATAAACGTGGTTATAAAGTTTTTAGCTCACTTGAAGATGTAGATGATCTATGGAAAGAAAAAATTGACTACGCATTTGCAATTCAGGTAATAGAGCATACGCTCAATCCCAAAATATTTTTAAAGCAGATAAAACCATTCCTTAAAAAAAATGGTTTATTAGTATTAAGCACACCAAATTCTGATGATATTCTTCTAGATTTACTTCCCGATGATTACCCATCTTTTTTTTACAGAGTAGTGCACAGATGGTATTTCAATTTAGAAAGTTTAATTTTTTGTGCAAAGTTAGCTGGATATAAAGTTGAAGAGGTTAAACCTTTTCATCGTTACTCCATGTCTAATTTTATCAATTGGTTAAACCATAAAAAACCAATGGGTAACAATAGAATTAAAAATATCAATAAAGCGATCGATGATAATTGGAAAACTTATCTTGAAGATAATAAAAAAAGTGATTGTTTATATTTGATTTTATCCAAAATATAATTTTAAAAGGTCTTTTATGAAAAAATTAAGATGTCTAGTTTTTATTGAAGCTGATGTAGTTGTTAGACATTTCATTCATAGCAATTCCTTTTCTGAATTGTGTAAAAAACATGAAGTGAAATTTATTTTTCCTGAAAAAGGAAATAAAAGATTTAACAACATTGAGCCAAAACACTTAAATATTCAAGGCAAATATGCTTACCTTGACCATAATAAAAATAGATACGATGCTTGGAAAAGAATGTTTCATATAGATCAGCTTCGTTTTAGTCCAGGTCCTCAAGCAAAGGCAATGAGGGATTTTCGAAGGAAGACACTAAAATGGAAGGCTGCCTCTTATTATACAATTCTAGGATTACCCATAATTTGGGATTTGTTTAAATTAATTAAAAAAAGACAGTTATTGATGAGTTTTAATATTGATATGCAAAATTTAATTAAAAACTTCAAACCTGACATACTGATACATCCATGTGTACTTGAGGGTCTTTTTTTAAATGATTTAATTCAAATTAGTAAATATTATCAAATACCTTCTATTGTAATTATGAATTCTTGGGATAACCCTTCAACTAAAAATGCTATGATAGGAACACCTGACTGGCTTTTAGTATGGGGAGAGCAAACAAAAAACCATGCAATTAAATACTGTAAGATGCATGCAAGTAACGTAGTTAAATTTGGTGCTGCTCAGTTTGATATTTATAATAAATTATCAAAACTTTCAAAATCTGACTTTAAAACAATATACAAAATTTCAGATGAAGACTTTATATTACTTTATGCAGGATCTAGTAAAGGTACTAATGAAATTAAACAATTGAACATGTTAGAAAAGGCTATTAATGAAGGTATCTTAAAAAATCTTAAAATTATATATAGACCCCATCCTTGGGGTCAAGGTGGCCAGAATGGATCTAAAATTATTGATATGAAATGGAAAAATATATTATTTGATAAATCAATGGTTCCATACTTATCCCAATTAAAAAAAGGTATTAAAACTAAATTTTTGTCTAATTACGAAGATACTCACGATATTTTATCCAACGTTGATGGAGTTGTGTCACCATTATCAACAATACTTATTGAAGCTGCAATTCACGGGAAACCCTCCTTGTGTTTTCTTCCAGATGAAGATCAGTCTTTACATTTTAAAATTGATTCTGCTCTAATTCATTTCCATGATTTCTTTGATTCGGCTCTCTTTTTAAAAGCTGCAGGTTATGATAATCTAATACCAAAAATAATGAATTTAATTGAATTTAGTAAAACAAAAGATTTGCCAGAAAATCTTAAAAAAGAAGCAAATTATTATGTAAAAAAATTTAAATCTCCATATGCTACTAGATTGAATAGTTTTGTTGAAACAATATGCATGTCAGGTAAAAATGATAAATAATAAAAATGTTCTTTGCGTAATACCTGCAAGAGGGGGTAGCAAAGGTATCCCATTTAAAAATATGAAAAAAATTAATGGTAAATCTTTAATAAAGATTGCTGCAGAATGTGCTCACAAATGTAAATTTATTGATAGGATAATTCTTTCAACAGATAGTGAAATTATAGCTGAAGAAGGAAGAAAATGTAGAATAAAAGTACCATTTTTAAGACCTAAGAGACTTTCTGGAGACAGAATTTCAGACTTTCAAGTTTTAGAGCACGCTTTAAAAACTTTAGAAAAAAAAGAAAAAAAAACATACGAATATATCATAATGTTACAACCAACTTCCCCACTCAGGGATTATAAAGATATTGAAACTTGCATATATAAGATACATAGTGAAAATTGGGATTCAATATGGACCATATCAAAAAGTGATCCTAAAAATCATCCTTTAAAACAACTGAATTTAGACAAGTCTAATAATTTATCTCTCTACGACAAAAAAGGAAACGAAATTATTGCCCGTCAACAATTAAGCACGCTTTTTTATAGGAATGGAGTAGCTTATGTAATGACACGTGAGTGTATTTTAGATCAAAAAAGCATTATGGGGAAAAAATCAGGAGGTTATTTGATAGATAGCCATCAAATAAGCATAGATAGCCCAAATGATATTAAGTTAGCAGAGTATTATATGAATATAAAAGAAAAATGATTAGAGAAAAAAAAATTTGTTATTTTTTTAAAACAGGCAGAAAAAGTAGAATAATTAGCAATCATCCTGATGAATTTCTATATGGTATGAATTACTTAAAAAAAAATAAGTTTAATGTTTCAGTTATTCATGATGATGATTTAGGTTTTAATAAATATTTAACTTCCAAAATATTTTTAATAATGAATATGATTATATATTATTTGTTGGGAATACCAGGAAAATCATTGATGATAATATTTTATCACAGAAGAGTATTCTTTAAGTATGATATTATAATTGTAACCACAAATAGTGCTGGATTAGCGCTAGCTTTTCTAAAAAAATTTGGGCTAATTAGGTCTGAAATTTTTTTTATTTCTATGGGGGTTATTACTGACAAAACTAAATTATCTTGGCTTTTTTTATATAGATGGATACTAAAAGGTTGTAAAGTTGTCACTTTATCTAAACAAGATGCCCAGTTTTTAGAACAAAAACTAAAGTATAAAATTGATCATTTAAATTTTGGTGTAGACAAAGATTTTTGGAAAGTTTCTAAGAGACAAAAATCAAATAATTATGTACTGTCAATTGGCAATGATTTAAATCGGGATTACAAAACCTTAATAAAAGCTTGGAGAGAAGACTTTCCAAAATTAAAAATCATAACTAATCATAAAATTGTAACTTATAAAAAAAATATAGAAATTAGTGTTGGGGACTGGGCAAAGCAGGTTTTTTCTGATAGTTCAATTAGAGAATTAATAAATAATAGTTTATTCGTAATCCTAACAATATCTGATACAATTCAACCTTCAGGTCAAAGTGTAGGGCTTCAATCTATGTCATGCGGAAAAGCTTTATTGATCACTGATTTTAGAGGATTGTGGAATAGAGAAATAGTTGAAGATTACAATAATATAGTTTTATTAGGAAGTCCTGGCGATATAAAAAAAATAGAAGACGTTGTTTCAAATCTTATCAAAAAAAAATATTTGTTAAAAAAAATAGGTTTAAATGCCAGATCCATTATTGAACAAAAACTAAATTCAAACAAGATGGGCCAAGATATAATAAAATTATTAGTGAAAATAGGTAATGACAAAATTTTAAGTAGTCATTGAGGTTAAAATGTTATTTCACGAATCAGTCTTTATATTCTTATATTTACCACTTGTTCTTCCAGCTTATATTCTATGTAAATATTTTCTTAATAATCACGTTCCGATTATATTATTAGGTATAAGTTCTATAATTTTTTATGGATATTGGGATTGGTTGTATGTACCCCTCTTAGTAGGATCTATAATTTTTAATTATTTTATTGGCCAAAGTTTTTTGAAAGTTGATAACAAAACCACTTCAATTCTTTTTTTAGCAATATCAATAAATTTATTTTTACTAGCATTTTTTAAATACAGCGCAATGATAGTTGAAAATATAAATTTTATTTTTAATAAAAATTTTTCTTTTAGTTATCCCGATTTGCCTCTCGGTATATCATTTTTTACTTTTTTACAAATTGCTTATATTGTGGATTGTTATAAGGGTAAAGTAAATAACACAGCTTTTTCATCCTATTTTTTATTTGTTAGTTTTTTTCCTCATCTTATAGCTGGACCTTTAGTACATCATAGAGATTTAATTCCTCAATTCTCAACTAAATTAAAAAATATTGCAGAAAATTTATCTGTTGGGATCATTATTTTTAGTATTGGTTTATTCAAAAAATTAGTTTTGTCAGAATATGTTTCTGTTTCCTCTGACAACTTGTTTAATGGTGTAGAAAGTGGCATCATGCCAAGCTTTGTAGATGCTTGGTTAGGAGTTCTTTCTTTTACGTTATTAATATATTTTGATTTTTCAGCATATTCAGATATGGCTATTGGTTTGTCAAAAATGGTAGGTATTAAATTGCCAGAAAATTTTAATTCACCATATAAATCATATAATATAATTGAGTTTTGGAGGAGATGGCATATTACTTTATCACAATTTTTAAAAAATTATTTATATATTCCTCTTGGTGGAAATAGAAAGGGTGCTATTAGAAAATATCAAAACATTTTAATAGTTATGATTTTAGCGGGGTTATGGCACGGTGCTGATTGGACGTTTGTGTTATGGGGGGGAATGCATGGCTTTATGTTATTAATAAATCACTATTGGCAAGAAAAAGATTTTTTTAATATTAATAAGTTTTGCTCTTTTTGGATTACTTTTATTTCTGTAATGTTAGCCTGGGTTCCTTTTAGAGCATCATCTATTGATGCTACCGTAAATATCTATAAAGGTTTGTTTGGAGTTTATGGTTTTATACTACCTGAACATTATTTTTATTTATTTCCACATTTTATTAGTGAATTTTTGACAGAAATTGGGGTGAAATTTTCTTCATTGAACGGATTTGGAGGAAAAACTCAGATATTTGTACTTTTAATTTTACTCGTCTTTGTAATGAAACTTCCAAATACTCAACAAATTTTTAGAGATTATAGCCCAACTCTAAGCTTAGATAGAGAAAAAGTTTCTGTTCATCTAAGTTGGAAACCAAATTTTTGGGGAACCATTTTTATAGGTTTAGTATCTTCTTATTTATTAATATTAGTAATACAAGGAAAATCTGGTGAATTCATATATTTTCAATTTTAAACATTTTCTTATTACCTTTTTTATAATAATAATTTTTTTGGTATCTATGGCTTTATTTATGATAGAAAATTTTCTTTCATCTAATATAAACGTTAATAAATCGGTTTATGACTATAAAAGTTTATTTTTATCAGGTACTGCACCTTGGGTTGCATTAGGTGACTCACATACTGCAAATTCTCTTAAATCATCCTCGATTATTGACAATTTAGGTTATGCTTCGGATAATCTAGAGAGTATGTCAATTAAAAGCTTACACAGAATTAAAAGACATAAACCAAAAGGAGTGATTTTACAAGCAACCCCTCATATTTTCTCTTTCTATAGATTATCTGACAATCAAGAAAAAAAAACTGAATTTCTGACTAATAACGATGAATATATTTTTAAATTTCTAAATCCTATAAATAGACCGTATCTACTCAATTATTTAAAATTAATAATTAAAAATAAGTTTTTATCTAATTCTAAAGTAAAAAAAAGTTTAAAACTTAATAAAAGTTGGGATGAAAAACCTTTATCAGCTAAAAATTATGAAACCTCTACTAGGATCCAGTTACATATGCCAATATCAGATTTTAAAAATCACTTTTCACTAGTGACATATAAAAATATGATTGATAGCACTTTAAAATTAAATATAGATGTTTGTCTTGTCAGATATCCAGTTACGTCGACATATTTAGATAAAACAAATAAAATTGAATTATTTAATGAATTAAATACTACAATTCAAGAAATAGCAAAATCATACGATATAAATTTTGTTGACTTAAGCAATTCACTTGAAGATAAAAGTTTTGCTGATCCTGATCATATATTATCAACATCAAAAGAAACTGTTACAGACTTAGTCAAAAAGGGTTGTAAAATAAATGAGTAAGATTGCTGTAGGATTTAAAGAAATCAATGCTCCATGGGGTGGAGGAAATAAGTTTNTAAAATCTCTTAAAAACGATTTATTGAATAATGGATATATTTATACCAATTATCTTAAAGATAACGATATTGATCTTATACTCTTAATTGATCCTAGATTTAGGTTAAACACCGTAAGTTTTAGCATTGCACAAATTATATATTATAAATTGTTTATAAACCCAAAGGTCGTTGTCATTCATCGAGTTAATGAATGCGATGAAAGAAAAAATACAAAATTTATGAATAATTTATTAATTAATGCAAATTGGTGCGCAGATTATACGGTTTTTGTAGGTGCTTGGTTAACTAAGTTAAAATGTTGGGAAAAAAATTTGAGAACCCCGCATAAGGTAATTTTTAATGGTTCGAATAATACTATTTTCAATAATGAAGGTTATAAAAAATGGAAAAAAAATGAGCCTTTAAGATTAGTAACACATCATTGGGGTGGGAATTGGATGAAAGGTTTTGACATTTACTTAAAGATAGACCAAATGCTGGAAACTCAGATGTGGAGGTCAAAAATTTCAATGACATATATAGGAAATTTACCGAAAGGGTTTAGCTTTAAAAACGTTAGATATTTAAAACCTTTAGATGGTAAAGATCTTGCTAAAGAATTAAAAAATCATCATGTATATTTGACTGCTTCAATTAATGAACCTGGTGGAAATCACCAAAATGAAGGAGCGTTATGTGGGCTACCATTATTATATAGAGATAGCGGTTGTATGCCAGAATATT
The DNA here is from genome assembly GCA_000383115.1 of alpha proteobacterium SCGC AAA015-N04. GTDB lineage: Bacteria > Pseudomonadota > Alphaproteobacteria > Puniceispirillales > Marisalimonadaceae > Marisalimonas. The sequence goes on along the minus strand of KB910544.1, from coordinate 75,810 downwards.
GCAAAGGGTTTGGCATAATGTTTAATGAAGAGAATTTTATTTCTTCACTAAATAAAATGAGATCAAAATATTTTAAATATGTTTCACTTATGAATAACTTTCCATATAATTCTAAAAGAATGTGCAAACAATATTTGGAACTCTTTGATAAATTGTTGAATCAAAAAAAAACTCCAAGAAATTATTATAGATTTTTAAAATACCCGCTGAAAACGATAAAAAGTCTTTTTGTTATATAGTTTTTAAAAGATTAGTGTTATTTTGATAATTTATTTGATTGGAAATAAATTTTGGAAAAAAAAAATAAAAAAGCATTAATTTTTGGTATTTCTGGACAAGACGGCTCATACTTAGCTAGTTTTCTTTTTCAAAAAGGTTATCAGGTTCATGGAACATCCAGAGATCCCTATACTAACAAATTAAATAATTTACATGCTCTGGAAATTTTTGAAGCTATAAACGTTCATACAGTTGATGCAACTAGTATTGAACAAGTAAGAGATCTAATAGAATTTTTAAAGCCTGATGAAATTTATAATTTATCTGGCCAAAGTTCGGTAAGTAAGAGTTTTTTAACTCCTCAAGATACTTTCTACAGTATCACTCTGGTTTCATTAAATATTTTACAAACAATAAAATTTCTAAAAATTAATTGTAAGTTTTATAACGCAAGTTCATCAGAATGTTTTGGTGATACAGGAAATGTTCCATCTAACGAAAAAACAAAATTTAATCCTTGCAGCCCATATGGTGTTGCCAAAAGTTCTGCTTTTTGGTTAACCAAAAATTATAGAAAAGCTTATAACATATTCGCTTGCTCTGGGATATTATTTAATCACGAATCTCCTTTAAGGCCAGAGGAATTTGTTACAAAAAAGATAATAAGGACAGCCATCCAAATTTATTTTGGAAATAAAGTAAAATTAAAACTTGGTGATTTGTCCATTAAGAGAGATTGGGGATGGGCACCTGAATATGTAGAAGCTATGTGGTTAATTCTTCAAAATAATGAACCTGAAGATTTTGTGATATCAACAGGCAGATTATCTTCTTTAAAATATTTTGTTGAATTTGTTTTTACTCATTTAAATTTGAATTTTAAAGAACATGTTTCTATTGATGAAAGTCTTTTTAGACCCTCAGAATTGAAATCTAGTTTTGGTAATTCGTCTAAGGCTAAATCTTTACTGGGTTGGGAAGCTAAAAATAAAATCGAAGACGTAATAAAAAAGATGATTGATTTTGAAATTAGTAAATTTCAAGACAGGTAAAAAATGTGGCTAAGAGTATATTTGAAAAAAATTAAAATTCTTATTAGTTTTAACTTCGATAAAATTCTTCATTTTGTAAAAATTAAAAGTCATTTACAAGAACCAGTTATTTTTATAACAGAAAAAAATGACTGGGCTATCAAATTTGTTGGTAAAAACATTTCTAATTCTATTAATCATAAAAAACCTTTTTTTGTTAAAATTATTTCAGAACCTGGATATTATAAAAATAAAGTAGTACATTTTGGTTCTCAGTATATGTGGGTAGATTGGTTTAAAATACTACCTAAAAATAATTTTTATATAGTTTCTTTTTTTCACGGTAAAAAAGAAGATGGTATTCAAGTTGAAGAACATATTAATAGATTCTTAGAAAGTATTAAATATCTTAGTTTTATTGTAGTATCATCATCAATAGTAAAAGAAAGATTACTAAAATGGGGTGTTCCTCTAAAAAAGATCTGCTTAATTCCAATTGGTGTAAATACTGATCATTTTAGACCAACAAAAATTTTAAAAAAAAGTATTGTTAGAAAACAATATGGTATTTCTAAATCTGAGCTTGTTATTGGTTCTTTTCAAAAAGACGGTATTGGTTGGGGAGAGGGTAATATACCAAAGTTAATCAAGGGACCAGATATATTTATTAAGGTTATTAGTTTACTTAAAAACAAAGGTTTCAATGTTACTGTCTTTCTTACAGGACCTGCAAGAGGATATATTAAAAAAGAATTAAAAAAAATAAATGTAAAATACATTCACAATTACTTTGAAAATCAAAACGATTTATTAAATTGTTACCATGCTCTTGATTTTTATCTAATTACTTCACGAGAAGAAGGCGGTCCGATGGGTTTGATGGAATCAATGGCCTCTGGGGTTCCAGTTATTTCTACGCCAGTCGGAATGTCTGTTGATTTGATAAAAAATAACTTATCAGGAAAAATCTCAAGTAATTTTGATCATAAAGAGATTACAAAGTTAATAATGGATCTTATTGCTGATACAAAATTAAAAAATATTATAATTAAAAATGCTTTATTAACTGTAGGTGACGTTAAATGGGAAATTATAAGTAAAAATCATTATAATAGTATTTATTCACCATTAGTCAAAAAATTGGATTGAATAATGGTTACATGGCACAAATAAGTTGTTAATCTATTGAGTTTTAGACTAATTAAAAGAGTAAATAAGTTTAACTTGGTAAATTTATAGAATAATGTACTGATTTATCTACTAATTTGAAGCTGAGGAAAGGTGATGAGCAAAAAAAAAATTAAAAAACTTTTGACTGATAATATTTACAATGACAATCAATATTTATCTAATAATATCAACTGGCACCAAGAAGATTCTCCTTATAAAGTTTCTTTAGTAAGAAAAATTATAAAAAGAAATAATTTATCTTTTAAGACTTGTTCAGATGTAGGCTGCGGAGCAGGTTTAGTTACAGAACTATTGTCAAAGGAATATAGAACAAGTAGATTTGTTGGATTTGATTTTTCAGAAGATGCGAAATTATTTTGGAAAGAAAGATCTAAATTAGAAAATTTAAAATTTACAAACAAAAATATTTTGAAGGCAAATGATAGATTTGATTTAGTTGTTTGTCTTGATGTATTTGAGCATATAGAAAATTATTTTGGCTTTTTAAATGATCTTAAAAAATTAAGCAATAAATTCATTTTTAACATTCCTTTGGATATGAATGTTATGAAAATACTAACTAATGGTATCAAATATGCTCGAAAAGAAGTTGGTCACTTACACTATTTTAGTGAATACACAGCTTTAGAAACACTGATTGATTGTGGTTATCAGATAAAAGATAGTTTTCTTTCAACAGCTTTTCTGTCCACTTTACCTAGGAATAAGAGGCAATTGGCAGTATTACCATTAAGGTTACTTTTTTTAATTTTTGGGAAATCCTTTGCCTCAAAGGTATTTGGAGGCTTGTCATTAGTCGTTTATGCAGAAAAAAAGATTAATTGTTGAGAACTAGGTAACCATCTAGAAAAATGAAAGATTTAATTTTAAAAATTTATAAAATATTAAATTCATTAAATATTTTTATCATATTCTTAGTAAAACAAAAAAGAAGTTTAACGCCAATTTTGTTCCTAAACGGTGCAATATCTGGATCAAGTGCAGGTCCTAAGGTCAAAGTAAAACGAATAAAGAGCTTGTTTAAAATTTCTAGATTTAATCCAAATATTTTTTATTGTTTGAGCAATGGAATATATTCTTACAACAAAATTGTTAAAAAATTTGTTAAATCCAAAATTCCTATAATTTATAACCAAAATGGTATCTTTCACGAAAATTGGTACAAAGGTAATGTAAATTCTAGAAATCAAGATATGAAGTTTTATTTAAAAAATTCAGATTATGTATTTTTTCAAAGTAAATTTTGTAAGAAATGTTGTGATGAACATATTTATAAACGAAACAAAAACTTTAAAATTTTGTATAACGCTGTTGATACGAAAATATTTGTACCCACAATTAAAAATGATTATGCGTATGTACCTATTTTAAAAATTGGAACATATACTAAGGCTAATATGTGGAGGTTATTCAATACTATTGAAGCAATAAAAAATGTAAATAAACTTAGTTCAATTAAATATAAACTTTCTGTAGTTGGTGCTATAGAAAATGATTTGAAGAATAAAGTGAAAATATTAATTAAAAAACATAATATGAATAACGATATTTTTTTTCTGGGTAAAATTAATCAAAAAAAAATAGTTAAAATTATGCAACAACACACGATATTTTTAACTACTAAACTGCATGATCCTTGTTCGAATGCTATAATAGAAGCAATGGCATGTGGATTACCAGTAATTTTTCATAATTCTGGTGGAAATTTCGAACTCGTTGGCAATGCTGGTTGGGGGTTTGGAGAAAGGCAGACATCTATCTCAGATATATCTATTGAAAGCGATGATATTTTAAAAAAATTAAAAAAAATAACAAAAAAAGAAATTGAACTTAAATCAAAAATAGCAAGATTTAGAGCTGAAAAATATTTTGATATTACAAAATGGGAAAGAGAACATTTAAAAGTCTTTAAATATTATACGGCAAGATTAGATCATTTAAATTAGAGGTTAAACTTAGAAGATGCGCAGAAAAATATTACAAAAATTGATTGACATAATAAGTCTATTTTGGAGAACTATTCCTTGGAAATTAAGAAATTATTTTTTTCTTATTCCGATAGTTTTAGAAGGAAGAGGTAAACATCTTGAAGCATTTGAAAGGTTGTTTAAAATTGAAGAGCATACTAAATGGGTTTATAATGAATTAGCTCTTAGATACGGAAATGGAGTTCATATCAAACATAAGGTTATGAACTATGCTGTTTTCTTTATTAATAATATTGAGAAAAATCATATTGTTTTAGATATTGGTTGTGGTTACGGAACAGTAGCCGAAACTATTGTTAGGAAGATTGAGACAGTCCAAGTTTTTGGCATTGACACAGATGAAAAAAAAATCTTACAAGCAAAAAAAAATTATACTAATAAAAACTTGAAATTTATTTATGGTGATGCATTACATATTGAGCCCTTCAAGGTTGATGTGATAGTTTTGTCAAATGTTTTAGAGCATATTGAAGATAGAGTGTTATTTCTAACTAAAATTAAGAAATTATATAATCCATCTTCATTTTTAATAAGAGTTCCAGATTTTGAGCGTGATTGGACAATCCCTTTTAAAAAAGAAATTGGATTAAATTATTTTTCAGATAGAACTCATTTTATTGAACATACTGAAAGTGAATTTAGAAAAGAAATGCAGAATGCGGGTCTTACAATCATATCCTTGCGAAAAACATGGAGTGAAATCTGGGCGAAATGTGAGAGCAAAGTTGAGTAAGATCAATAAAAATAATGATTTAATATCAGTTATTTTACCTGTCTATAATGCGCAAAATACAATAGAAAGAGCCGTAGAATCAATTACAAAACAAACTTATCTTAACTTAGAATTAATCATAATTGATGACGGAAGCAATGATAACTCAAATTTTATAATAAGAAATTTAAACGATGATAGAATAAAAAAAATTTATTTAAAAAAAAACAAAGGTTTAGTGTTTTGTTTGAATCTTGGTGTAAATTCTAGCAAAGGTAGTTATATCGCTAGAATGGATGCAGATGACATCGCTTTGCCTAACCGTCTTAGTCACCAGATTGATTTCTTAAAAAAACATAAGCTTTATGATTTAGTAGGTTCCCAATTATATGTATTTGAAGAAAGTACAAAAAATGTTTTGAATATTTACCCTAAAAGTAAAAAAAAGTATTTCTCTAAACTACATTATTTTTCATATGAGCTTCCCCACCCTACATGGATGGCAAGATCAGATTGGATAAAGAAATATAAGTATAACGAAAATAATATTTATTCAGAAGATCAGGAATTATTAATTAGGGCTTCTATAAATTCAAATTATTATTTAATAGAAAAGCCACTCTTGTTATATTCAAAAAGTGAAGTTGTCATTGAAAAAAAAATTAAATCTATAATAAATATACTTTATAGAAAAATATTTCATTATTGTCGTAATATCAAAATTTATAGATTTAAATTGTTTATCAATATTTTATTTGATACTTTATACTTTTTACTAAGGTTTATCTTTTATTTAATAAAAGTTTGTAATAACAGATATAATTTTTTTACTGTTAAAAACGAAATTATTGATACTCCTCCTGAAATTAAAAATTTATTAAAAAAAATTAGATGATACGTTTAATTGCTAAAGGAGATAAGCCTTTTTTAAAATAATTTTTTAGTAGTCTTTTTGAATTTTGAATTGCTACATTATTAGTTTCAGCATTTGCATGAATAATTGTTGAATTTTTATTTATAATTCCGACATGTCCTTCCCAAAAAATTATATCGCCTTTATTGATTTTTTTATTCCATAGTTTGATACAATTGGCTACTTCCAGTTCTTTTTTTTTAAAAAGATCTCGACCTAATTTTTTTTTTTGGTCAATTGAGTTTCTAGGTGCTTTTATTCCAGCAAGTCTTAAACAAATTTGAAGGAGACCAGAACAATCAATTCCTGAACTTGTTTTCCCTCCCCACTTATATGGGACACCCATCAAAGTTTCAGCAATATTAATCCAATCCAAGTTTCTGTTAACAACTGAATGCAAATGATTTTTTGGTATATATCCATATAATTGAGCTTCATTTTTAAAAAATATTATTTCTGCCCAGACATCAATAAATTGTCTAACGTGCACATATGATCCTATTGAAAGGCACTCTAGCGCAATTGATTTTATATTTGGTTCCTGCAAAACAATCGTTTTAGGAGTTGATACAAAGAAATTTGGTTTTTTCATTTTACCCACACTATTCAGTTTGAGCCATCCATACGAGTGATCATCATTTAAATATCCATAACACCATTTTTTTTGTTGATCTAAAATTGTGAACTCTTCGCCAAAAATACATTCAGTTTCAATAGTAATAGGGTTATTTTTTTCTTGGAGTAATGGGGTAGATTTTTTAATTATTCTTAATTTAATCATTTTTAAAAAATTTTTTCTTTTACACACCAATCTTTAACATCAAAATTAGGACAAGTTTTTTTTGTGTCTATAGCATCTCTATGTCCGAGTATAGTTGCATCTGGAAATTTTTGTTTCCAATTCTTAAGTAATTTTTTTAATGACTTAAATTGTTTTAAATCAAAATATGTTTTCCCAATCAAGCAAATACCCAAACTTTCATCGTTAAGTCCATAAGTATGTGCACCTTTCCAAAATAAAGGTCTACCGCTTTCTATTTTTCCACTCCTTAAAATAACTTTATGATAACCAATCCCGTCCCATCCAAATCCTAAATGCATTAAATGAATGTCTGATGCCGTTAAGTTTTCATTGTCAGGAGTGTCAGAACAATGAACGATTATTTTTTTAATATTATGACCTAGAAGCACTTGCAAATCTCTGTGTACTAAATTTGAAATTTAATAAATATTTTAAGAACGTCTTTCAATATCTTCCTCTGTTAATTTTTCTCCAAACCAAGTCTCTATTACTTTTGCTTGTTTGTCGGTGTCATTATAAGCTCTGTGCCATGTCATCTTAGGAATATCTCCACTTTCCTTTGGACCAATAATAAGATTAGTTTTTAAACCATTATTATATTCTAAATCTATTTTTACAATACCTTCAACAACATGCCAATGTTCAGACCTATATGTATGTCTTTGATCACTTAAACTTTTTCCAGGCTCAAGTGTTAATTCTTTAACTGCCCAGGTCTTCTGTTTATCTAAAAGTCTATATACTCCCCAAGGTCGTGTGATGGAAGGGTTCTTCCATTCTTTCAAAATTTTAGAACTTGCATTTAATTTATTGTCTCCACCAACACCAAATCTAAACTCAACTTTAATATTTGAAATAATTTTTGAATTCATTTCAATAATATTGGACTTGTTTCTATCTCCACCATTCATAAAAATTAACTTTTTTCCAGGATATTTTTTAGCTGCTATTACTATCAGATCTGATGCAGAATCGTCTTCATCATTAAAAGAAGTGGCTACATCCACATGAGAAATTGATTCAACAATTTTTAGTCTTTCTTTAAAAGACATAAAGGGTTGACCTTTTTTCCTAGTTAACCATTCATCTGAGTTAATTCCTACGATAAGAAGATCGCAATTCAATTTTGCATCTTTCATATATGCTATATGACCAGAATGTATTGGGTCAAATCCACCTGAAATTATGCCTATTCTCATTTTTAGATCCATTGATTAAAATTTCGTTTACATTAAATCATATCCAAAAATTTTGAAAGATGAATATGATTTAATGTCATAACAAACTAAAGTTTTACTTCCCAAAAGATTTCAAAGTTAGGATAGAATATAACTAGCTTTTCAGTCCCAATTTTTAGATATTTTTTGAATTTAATAGGGTTAGTCTTTTTAATTATTTTTATTTTTGTTTTATTAGTTTCAAGTTTATAGTGTTTAGCTCCATTAATACTAACAAAATTTTCAAGATTTTCCAAAGCATCGTAATTTTCAAATATTTGTGATAATATAGATATAGTGTAAGTTGAATTAAAAATTCCTGCACATCCACAAGCATTTTCTTTGTCGTGCTGTAGATGAGGAGCTGTGTCAGTACCAAGAAAAAATTTTGGATTTCCACTTGTAGCAACTTCAATTAGAGCTTTTCTATGATGTTCTCTCTTTAAGATTGGCAAGCAATAATGGTGCGGATTTATACCATTATGAAAAATAGCATTTCTATTTAAAGCTAAATGGTGAGGTGTAATTGAAGCAGCAATATTTTTATTGGCATTTTTTACAAATAAAGTAGCTTCTTGTGTTGTAATATGTTCCAAAGTAATTTTAAGATTAGGTAGCTCCTTATAAATAAATCCTAATGTAGTCTCTAAAAAAATTTTTTCTCTATCAAAAATGTCAACATTTCTATCAGTACTTTCGCCATGTATTAATAATGGCATTCCTATTTTTGCCATTGTTTCAAGTATGGGCATTATTTTTGATACATTTTGTACCCCTGAGTCAGAATTTGTAGTAGCTCCTGCAGGATAGAGTTTTGCGGCAAAAACTAAATTGTTTAAGTATGACTGTTTAAGATCATTTTTATCTGTATTTTCTGTAAGATAAATTGTCATAAAGGGGTTAAAATTATCTTTATTTGGAATAGCTTTATTTATCTTTTTTTTATATTCATTAGCATCATTTCCAGTCAAAATAGGAGGCATTAAATTTGGCATTACTATAGCACGGGCAAAGTGTCTAGAGGTTTCAGGAACAACTGCTTTTAAAATTTCGTTATCTCTAAAGTGGACGTGCCAATCGTCTGGTTTAATAATTTCAATTTCTTTCATTGAATTACTTATCTTTTAAATTTAATTCATATATGTTAAATAAAACACAAAATTTGACAATAATCATTAACTTTTGGTAAGTACAAGTATGAATGTTACAATAATTTCTACAAGCCACAGAAAAAATTCTCAATCAAAAAGAATATCAAATATATTAGCATCGAATATTAAAGAAATAGATCCTTATATAAGTTTATATAATCTAGATCTTGGTGAGGTAAAATTGCCTCTTTGGTCTAATGAAAAAAAATTAGGGAAAGGAATATGGGGGAAAACCTGGGAAAATATATCAAAAAAATTTAAAAAATCAGATGGATTTATATTTGTAGTTCCGGAATATGGTGGTATGGCAGCGCCCAATGCGAAAAATCTATTTTTGTTATGTGGTGATAAGGAGTTGACTCACAAACCAGCTCTGATTGTATCTATAAGTAGTGGAAATGGGGGTGCCTATCCTATTGCTGATCTAAGATCCTTTTCTTATAAAAATACACATATAATGTGGATTCCTGAGAATATTATTATCCGTAATGTTGAAGAATATGAACCAGGTTCTCATGGAGAGATTATTCCAGAATGGTTAGATAATAGGATAAAATATACCTTAAAATTATTATTAGCGTATTCATCAAATATGAAACCACTTAGAGATTTAGTTAACACAAAGGAGTTTGGTAATGGAATGTAAGGATCTTAGTCAAAAATTTATTAATCTAGAAGGTTGGGAGAAAGTTTCTGATGGGAGAAATGCATACAAAAAACTTTTTAAGTTTTCAGACTTTAAACAAGCTTTTTCTTTTATGACTTCTATAGCTATGAAAGCTGAACAAATAAACCATCATCCTGAATGGGAAAATGTTTATAATAAAGTTACAATGACTCTAACCACTCACGACAAAGGTGGAATTACAGAATTAGATTATGACATGGCGCTTTTTGCTGAAAGTTGTTTTAAAAATTATATTTAATTTTTGGCGATTTGATTATGAAAAAAGAGATAGTTTCCAATCCTGTTTTATGGTTTCCATCTGATGAAAGAGTTAAGTCTTCTCAGATGTATAAATTTATAAAAATTATTAATAAAAAACATAATATAAATATTAAAGACTTTACTGATTTACATACTTGGTCAATTAAAAACAAGGCTAGTTTTTGGTCTATTATTTGGGATTTTTTTGATGTTATTGGATTTAAAGGTACAGAACCTTATATTGATCCAATAAATCAAATGCCTGGAAGCAAGTTTTTTCCAAATGGCAGGGTTAATTATGCTGAAAATATGCTTTCTGGCGATATTTCCGGTACTGCTATTGTATTTAAATCTGAAGATAAAATTAGAAAAGAGTTATCTTGGAAAGAATTGAAAGTTCAAGTGGCTGCTTTGGCAAATTTTCTAAAAACACAGGGAATTTCAAAAGGAGACAGGGTTGCTGCTTATATGCCTAATATGGCTGAGACTGTGATAATGATGTTGGCAACTTCATCGATAGGGGCAATATTTTCCTCTGCGTCTCCAGATTTTGGTGTGGAAGGAGTTTTAGATAGATTTGGTCAAATAGAACCAAAAATTTTACTTACTACAGATGGTTATTGGTATAATGGTAAAGAAATTAATATCACTAAAAAAGTAATAGATGTCGTTACAGCTTTACCTTCTTTAAAAAGAATAGTGATAGCACCTCTTTTAGGAATTAAATTTGATTTTAATAATGACAAATTCATAAATTATGACGATGTTCAAAATCAATTTAAAACAAATAAAATGCTTTTTGAGCAACTTGAGTTAAGTGATCCTTTATATATCATGTTTTCTAGTGGCACTACTGGAAAACCAAAATGTATAGTTCATTCTAATGGTGGAATAATTTTAAAACATTTAGTTGAGATTGGTCTGCACTCAAATGCAAAAAAAGAAAGCAGAATATTCTATTTTACAACTTGTGGATGGATGATGTGGAATTGGCTTGTATCAGGTCTGTTGTTAAAGTCTACAATCTATTTGTATGATGGTTCGCCTTTTTATCCAAATGCAGAAGTTTTGTGGGATTTTGTAGATAGCGAAAAGATAAATTTTATGGGAGTATCAGCAAAATATATAGACACATTAAGTAAGCAAAATATTAATCTGATCGGTAAATATAAATTAAAAAACTTGGAGATTATAGGTTCAACAGGCTCTCCATTAATTCATGAGAGTTTTGACTATATTTACACTAGTATAAAAAAAGATGTTTCTGTTGCAAGCTTATCTGGTGGAACAGATATAGTTGGATGTTTTATTGGCGGCAATCCAATGTCAGTGGTTAGAAGAGGAGAAATTCAAGGTCCAATTTTAGGTATGGATGTACATGTATATGACGAAAATGCAAACTCCTTAAAAAATGAGAAAGGAGAATTAGTATGCATTAAAAGCTTTCCAAGTATGCCATTATTTTTTTGGAATGACCATAATAATGAAAAATATCATGACGCTTATTTTAATAAATATAAGAATGTGTGGTGTCATGGTGATTACATCTTAAAGACAGAAAATAATGGATTCATAATTTTTGGGAGATCAGATGCCACTCTAAATCCTGGAGGTGTTCGTATTGGTACAGCTGAGATTTATAGACAAGTTGAACAAATTGAAGAAATTTTGGAAGGTTTAGTTGTAGGCCAAATGTGGGAAGAGGACACAAGAGTTGTACTCTTTGTAAGGCTTAAAGAAAGTTTTCATTTAACAAAAGATTTAATTAATCAAATTAAAACAAAAATTAGAGAAGGTGCATCACCAAGACATGTTCCAGCAAAAATAATAGCTGTAAAGGATATTCCAAGAACAAAGTCGGGTAAAATAGCGGAACTTCCAGTAAGAGATTTAATTCACAATAGAAAGATTAACAATATTACAGCACTGTCAAATCCTGAGTGTTTGGAGGAGTATAAAAATATAAAAGAACTAGCTCTCAGATAGGTTGCTTTAATTCAGAGTTTACAGAAAATGCCTTTTCTTTAACAGTAACTGTTAGCAAGAATGCTATTATCCCAAGAGCCACACTAAGCCACCACATATTTTCATAATTTCCGTATAAATCAAAAATTTTACCTCCAAGCCAAGCGCCTAAGACAGCACCAATTTGATGGAAAATAAAACATATACCAGACAAAGTAGCTAAGAATTTTGGTCCTATAAATGAGAGAATAATTGCGTTGGTCATGGGTACTGTAGCTAACCACAAAATGCCAATTACAGCTCCAAATAATAAAGCAAGAGTTGCAGAAGGTGGTGATAAAACAAAAATAGTTATAGTTAATGATCTCATTAAATATATGAGTGCTAATGGTATAGGTTTTTTTACTTTCGTTCCCAACCATCCAAAACTTAAAGTTCCAATAATGTTTGTAACACCTATTATTCCTAGAGACCATCCAGCAATTTCTGCAGAAATCCCTTTTGAGACAAGATCATTAGGTAAATGCAACCCTATAAAAGTAACATGGAAACCACATACGAAAAATCCTAAAATTAATAAAATGTAATTTTTTTCTCTTAAAGAAAAATAAATTGTGTTTTTTAGTCCCTTTTTGAATTGTTCTGTTCTTTCAGAGATTTGATCAGTATTATTTAACAAAGGTAAAAGTAATAATAGAGAAATAGAGATTAATGATAAAATAATCAAGCTAAACTGCCACCCAAATTTCTGGTTCATCCACATTGTTGGAACAACAATTGCAAATTGTCCAAAAGATCCAGCAGCTGCAACTAAGCCCATTGCTAAAGAGCGTTTTTTTATTGGTGCCACTTTGCCTGCTATACTTACTATAGTAGCCATCCCTGCACCACCAAGTCCAAAACCCATAAGAGTTGTTCCTGAAAATAATTTTATTTCCGAAGTGGGATTGCTCATTAAAAAAATGCCTAATGCAAGACATATTATACCAAATGCTAAAACTTTTTTTGGACCAAACTTATCTAAAATAATTCCTAAAAAAAATGTAACTATACCCCATATCATTGCTTGAAAGCCTATTGCAAATGAGAAAAATTCTTTACCACTATTCATATATTGAGTTATGGGTTCAAGAAACAAACCCAAGGCTTGTCTAATTCCCATAGCTATCATTATTACAGTAGAACATACAAGTATAATGACTTGCCATTCAATTTTTTTCGTTTCCATATTAAAAATCCTAATAAATTTATCTTATCCCCGACCTCTATAATTTGGTACTAAATGATCAGGTATAAATAAATCATTTGGCTCTTTGCAAGTTTGCCAAAAAATATCAATTGGAATGCCCCCCCTTGGATACCAATAACCACCTATCCTTAACCATTTAGGTGATAAAAGTTCAACTATATCTTGAGCTAATGTTATTGTACAATCCTCATGAAATGCTCCATGGTTTCTATATCCTAATAAATATAACTTAAATGATTTACTTTCCACAATAAACTTGTTTGGTATATAATCAACGATAATATAAGCGAAATCTGGTTGAGAGGTAACAGGGCATATTGATGTAAATTCTGGACAAGTCAATCTTATGGAATAATTAACTCCAATCTTAGGATTATTTACTCTTTCAAGAACATTTTTGTCTGGATGGTTTGGTATGTTACTTTTATTACCAAGTGCATCAAGCTGCTTTTTTTTTCTCATAAATTAATCTCACTTAAATTTTTGCATTAATTAGTTCGTTATTAGTTTTATCTAATTCTGTTAGTATTACATCTTGCCATTCTTTAATATTATTAACAGAATACGAATCTTCAGGAAATAGTATCCTTCTTGACGCATTAATTAATCCAAAATTCTTTAGTCCAGAAAAGATTTCATCTTTTACTAGTGGAGCGGAAGCATCATTAGCAGAAGCTCCTTGTGCGCCATATCCTGGAATTAAAAATGGCGCATTTGGAAGAAATTTTCTTAAAGATATAGATTGTTCTTTAAAAGTTGCACCAGATACAACCCCGATTGATGATAACCCTAATTTTCCTTTATGTTTATCAATAATAGGTTTTAACATAAGTGCTAAATGTTCGTAACATTTCATACCATTATAGATTTTTAATTCCTGGATATCTTTTGATCCACCGTTACTGGTGTGAACTAAAATAAATAAACCGCATCCGGTGATCTTTAATTTTTGAATAAAGGGTTCCAAACTATCTATGCCTAACCACGGATTAACTGTAAGAGCATCACTAGGAAATGGTGCTTTTTCCCCTAAAAAAGTATTTGCATATGCTTGACTTGTACTACCAATATCCCCTCTTTTTGCATCCATTATTACCAAAAAACCCTTTGCGCGAGCATATATACATAACTCTGCTAGAAGTTTCATTCCTTCTGGTCCTAATTGTTCAAAAAATGCTATTTGAGGTTTTATAGCTGGAACTTTATTTATAGCGACCTCTAACAAAGAAAAGCAAAATTTCTCTACATTCCTTAAAATATTTTTGTCATTTTGAAATATTTTTGGGATTAGATCTATGTGAGGATCTATCCCTAGACATAAGAATGATTTTGTAAGCCTGATTTTATTTATAAGTCTATCACCAAAATGATTAATCATGAAATAATTAAGCCAATCATTAGTGATTTTTCTGTTTGTTAGATTGAAACTTATTTTCTTGATCTGCATTCGCATCAGTTTGGTATTTTTCTTTCCAGACCGAATGAGGCATTCCGTAAATGATTTCTTTAGCTATATCTTTTTGCATTTCTATTCCATGTTCTTCAGCAGCTTCTGCATACCATCTTGATAAACAATTTCTACAAAAGCCACTTAAATTCATAAGATCAATATTTTGAACATCAGTTCTATTTTGAAGATGTTTAACTAATTTTTTAAATACTTGAGATTCTATTTTTAATCTTTCCTCTTTTTTCATAAACCCACTCAATTTTAAATTCTAAGAATTAATATTTAATCTAAGTAAGGCATAAATACAAATAATTTTACAAAATTATAAAATCCTATAAATTATATTAGGTTAATCTAAGTTTTGGAATTTTGTTAATGATAAGTGAATTTGAAATTAATTCTGATAGGTTTGCTCAAGTAAGAAATGCTAGAAATACTGAAATAGCAGAAGATTATACTGAAATGATTGCAGATTTAATTAGGGAAACTGGAGAAGCTAGAGCAGTAGATTTAGCAAAACATTTTGGTGTAACTGGTCCAACTGTTAATAGTATTATTAGACGTTTAGTTAGAGAAGGATTAGTTGAAAGTAGACCTTACAGATCGATTTTTTTAACCGAACAAGGTAAATTATTGGCTGATTATTGTAAAAAAAGACACGAAATAGTCTTTAATTTTTTAATAAAAATCGGCGTTAATCAAGATATAGCTAAAAATGATGCTGAAGGTATCGAGCATCACGTGAGTGCAGAAACTTTAAGTGTTTTTGAAAAATTTAATAAAAAATAAGTTTTATTTAATTTCTCCTATAAAAAGAAAATATTTTCTTTGCATATTTTTAATTGTTTTATTAGATATAATTTTAACTAATTTGAATTTATTTAAGTTGTAAGAATTATTTTCAAAATTTGAATTGTTTCTAACAATTAATACTTTTTCTCCTTTTATTTTTTGAATTAGATCATAATTGTAATTTTTTTCATAAAAGTTGCCGGGATTATCACTATTGGATTTTATAAAAATTTTATCTTCAAACTTATTATAATAACGGTTCATGTAGTAGTTGAATCTTGTAATGTCACTTCTGGTTTCAAAAATTATTTTTGAGATATTTTCTGTCTCAAAAGTATCTTGAATTTTTATTGCTAGCTCTTTAAATCCTAGATTTTTTCTTAATGGATCAGACTTTAGACTTATAGGATCGAAACTACCAGTAATACAAACTTTTAAAATAAATACTGATATTGCTAAATTTAATAAAATCCCAAAATTATAAATAATTTTAAAAAACCTGTTTTTTTTTAGAGTTACATAATAACTTACAATTAAAGTTGCACCAATATAGGCGGTAACAGCCCAATTCGCATTTGAAATTTTTAAAAAGCTTTGAATTGTAATAATAACAATTATGGGCAGTGATAGAAATGCTAATAATGTAAGGTAATTATTTTTAAATAAACTATTCAAAATCACCAGAACATATAATAAAAATAAGAGTGGACCAAAAACCAAAAACTGAGATAACAAAAAGTCTATAACATTATTGTAGTTTATTATTATTTCTGAGAGATTTGCATTTGAAATTGTATGATTGATAGTCACATAATCATTTAAATAATTCCAATATAAATTTGTGCTTGCTATCATTATACTTGTAAAAATAATTGTTAATATATCCTTAAAACTTAAAAATATACTTCGGTCATAAATGAGCCACCATATAATTAAGAAAATTAAAAAGTATAAAGCTGCATATTTGGATAAAAAAGCAAAACCTAGAAAAATACCTACAAATAAAGATGCAAAGCTAGAATTCTCTTTTACTGATTTTAGTAAAAAATATAAAGATAAAGACCAAAAAAATAATAGTGGAGTATCAGTTGAAATTATAAATCCACCTACCGAAGCTGCTGGTGTGAATATCCAAATTAAAGCGGCAACTTTGCCTGAGTTTGATCCAAATACAAATTTCGCGGTAGCCCATAAAACTAATGAAATAAATAGATGTGTTATTGGCGAAAAAAGTCTTACAGCCCACTCTTCGTTTCCAAAAATAAATGTTGAAAATGAAATCAACCAGGCTATTAATGGTGGTTTAGTAAAATAACCTAGGTCTATATTTCTTGACCAATGCCAATATTGCGCTTCGTCAACAGACAACTCTATTGGTGATACATGTAAAGAATATATTCTAACAAAAGTTATAATTATTAAAATAAATAAAACTAAAGGGGTGTTTAGTAAGGTAAAGCTTTCTCTCTTATTACGGAGTGATAACATTCTAATCTCCCAGTTTTGATAAATTATTCTATATTTTATAAAAACACAATCTTATTGTCTTTTTAAATTTTAAAAGTTGATTAAACTTAGGTTCTTGATTTGTTATACAATTGAGTTTAATTAGTAATATATATTAACGATTGAGATTTTTGATGGGTTTTAGTAAAGAAATTAACGAATTAGTTGAGGATTTTTCTTTTTTTGATTCTTGGGAAGATAAGTATCAATATTTAATAGATATGGGAAGAAATGTACCTCAAATGGATGAAGCTCTTAAAACTGAAGAAAATAAAATGAAAGGCTGTCAATCTGTAGTATATTTTTATAAATATTATAATGAGGACGGGACTATTACTTTTTTGGCAAATAGTGATGCTGCCATAGTTCAGGGGCTTATAGGTATTATGTTAAAAGTTTTTTCTGGTAAAAAACCTCAAGAAATTTTAGATACTAATATAAATTTTCTAGAGCAAATAGGATTGAATGATCATTTATCCCCTACAAGAAAAAATGGTCTTTCTTCCCTTGTCACTTCGATTAAAAATTCAGCTCAAGAGAAATTAACATAGGAAATGTAATTTGGTTGTTTCTGGAAAACAATACGAAATTTCTAGTTTAACTAATGATAAAGTTAAATTAATTAATAGTTTATATCATCGTAAATATAGAAGAAATTTGAACTTGTTCGTAGCAGAGGGTGTTCGAATTTGTAAAGAAGCTCTAGAGAATAATTGGGAAATTAAATACTTATTATTTAATAAAGAGAATAAAGATAACTTAGCTATAAGTGATTTAGTGTACGATTCAACTTCATCAGGTGGAGATACAATAGCAGTATCTTCTCAAATATTATCTAAATTGTCACATAAAGATAACCCTCAGAATGTATTAGGTGTTTTTGTACAAAAATGGCATCATCTTCCTATTACTACTGATAACAAATGCTTTGTTGCTCTTGAAAATGTAAGGGATCCTGGTAATTTAGGTGCAATACTAAGGACTATGGATGGTATGGGGGCTAGTGAGTGCGTTTTACTTAATGAATGTACAGACCCTTTTTCATATGAATCTGTAAGGGCAAGTATGGGAGCTATCTTTAACATAAACATAATAGCTTCAAATCTTGAAGAGTTTTTAAAATGGAAATCTGATAAAAATATTAGTTTGATTGGAACTTCATTAAAGAAAGCGTCTAATTACACCAAAGCTAATTGGAAAGCACCTTTTGTTTTAGCCATGGGAAATGAAAAAAATGGTTTGTCAGATGAATTAATCAATAATTGTGATCAATTGATAAAAATACCAATGTTAGGTAAATCAGATAGTCTTAACTTGGCTGTGTCTACAGGAATTATTTTATATGAATCAATTAGGAAAAATCCTAATTAAATTATTTATTGTTCCCATCTAGCAAAGATGGCTGTATTTATTTGTCTTGGATTTTCTTGATCTTCAACAATGGATAGTTCGCCAGACTCAACTTTACCAGAAAATTCTCTCATTATTTCATTTAATGCAAAATGTAAAGCTAAGTGACTAGATCGAATCGCATAGCTATTTAGAATTATAAAAATAGGTTTGGGAGTTAGAATAAGTGGAATTAGTTTTAATAAAATAGGAAGGTGGTTAAACAATTCCCATTTCTCTCCATTGGGACCTCTTCCATATTTAGGAGGATCTAAAATGATAGCATCATATTTATTCTTACGACGGATTTCTCTTTTAACAAATTTAATAGCGTCATCAGTTATAAATTTAATTGGTAAGTCTTGAAATGAGGATAAGTTTCTGTTTTCAAACGCAAGGTTAATTGCTTTTCTACTGGCATCAATGTGTGTTACAGAAGCGCCATGGGAGGCAGCATGTAAAGAAGCAAGACCTGAGTAGGCAAATAGATTTAGAACTTTAGGAGAGAAGGGTTTATCTGAATAATTAATACAGGTCTTTATTTTTTTGGCAGCCCAAAGCCAATGAGGAGATTGGTCTGGAAAGAATCCTAGATGTCGAAAAGGAGTTGGGGTTGCAAAAAATTTTATATTGTCATATTCCATTTCCCATTTGAGTGGCAAATGTTTTTTAAGAGACCATTTACCTATAGTATTTTCGTTTAATGGATTAGAAGATGAGAGAAATGCTCCAGAAGATTTTTTCCATTCTTTTAGAGACAATCTAGGCGACCAAATGGCTTGTGGCTCAGGTCTACTAAATAAGAAATTACCATATCTTTCTAATTTTTTTCCATCACCAGAGTCAACCAAAGAATAGTCTTTCCAATGAGTGGGATGTAAAAGAATTGATTTCATTAGGAAATTTCCTTACAAATTAAATTTTGCAAAGTTTAAAACTAATGACAATATAAAAGAAAAAAAAAAGAAATAAAATGAAAATAAATGTTTCAATAATTATACCAGTATATAGAGCAGAGGATACACTGAAAAAATCTATAAACTCAATAAATAACCAAAACATAGATTTAGAGAAAAAAATTGAAATTCTTTTGGTAATAGATGACGGAAAAAATTATAAAAAAATAGTTCCTAGAATGGGTGAAAACATATCACTTAGATTTCTGAAAACTAATGGTATAAAAACTGGACCAGGAAATGCGAGGAATATTGGGCTTGAAAAAGCAAGAGGAGAATATATAGGTTTTCTAGATGCAGACGACGAGTGGTCAGAAAATTATCTTAAAAAAATGTATGAGCTAGCAAAAAAAAATGGATTAACATTTGCACCAACAAGAGTTTACAAAAATAATGTTTTAATTAAAGAATTTTCTGGAAAAGATAAAGGATATTTATGCTTAAGTGATATAGGTGAAACTCCTTGTAGTTTCCATCCATTGGTAAAAAAGAACTTAATTAATAAATTTGAAAATAACAGAAGTCAGGACGTATATAACACCGCAATTTTATTAAATAAAAAAAACAAAGTAAAAATGATAGATAATGATTATTATAAGTTAAACATTCAAAAAGAATCAGTAACTAGGGAAAAAGGGTTTTCAATGAAAATTGATCAAGCATACAGAAAATACCAGATAAAATCTTTGAAAATGAATAACTTAAAAGTATCAAAGATTTTTGCATTTAGACGAATTAAAAATAAGAAGTATATGGAATGGGCAAAAAACAATAAAAAAGGGTTTTACGAATATCTGTGTGAGGAAAGAAATGGATAGAATAACAACATGTGTATTTGACGCCTACGGAACATTATTTGATGTAAATGCTGCGTGCAGAGAGTTATCACAAAAAGTTGGAGATAAATGGAATGAGCTTTCAACTTTGTGGAGGTTAAGGCAACTTGAATATACATGGTTAAGAAATTCAATGAAGGAATATATAGATTTTTGGAAAATTACATCTGATGCTTTAGATTATGCTATGGAAACATTAAACATACAAAATATTGTATTACGAGATGAATTATTATCACTATACTTAAAACTAGAAGCTTACCCAGAAGTTCAGTCCGTTCTAGAAAAAATAAAGAATATGGGGTTGAAAACTGCAATATTATCTAACGGAAACAAAGAAATGTTAGAAAGCGCGGTGAGGAATGCAAATATCAAAACTTTACTTGATGAAATTTTATCAGTAGATGAATGCAAAGTCTATAAACCTGCAAGTGTTGTATATGATTTAGTTGAAAAAAAATTGGGAGTAAACAAACAGAACGTGTTATTTTTTTCTAGTAACGCGTGGGATATGCACGCAGCTTCAAATTATGGATTTAAAACTATATGGGTGAATAGATTTAACAATAGATTGGAGAAATTACCAGGAAAACCAGATCAAATTATAAATTCATTAGAACAAATAGAAAAAATATTAAAAAATTAACTATCTTGACCTATACCCCAATGCCAAAAATCAGTTTTATAATTATTAAAAAATCTATTAATAATCATTTGATGAACTTCTGAAGCTCCATCAACTAACTTAGCTTGACGTGCATAACGATAAATCCATTCAAGTATAATATCTTTACTATAACCTTTGGCTCCATTAAGTTGAATCGCAGTATCTGAAACGTTATTTAAAGTGTCGGCGACAAATATTTTGGCCATTGAAACATCTTGTCTAGATTTACTGCCATGTTCAATTTTCCATGCAGCTCTCATTACAAGTAAACGGGAAATGTCGATATCCATTGCAGATTTACCAAGTTTAATTTGAACCGATTCTCTATCAGAAAGCTTAACACCAAAGCCTTCTCTGGTGGAAACATAATCTAAAGCAATTTCTAAACATCTCTTAGAGAGTCCTATCCATCTCATGCAATGCGTAAGACGAGCCATACCAAGACGTATCTGAACAATTTTAAGACCTTTACCCACTTCTCCTAACCTATTTTCATCAGGAATTTCTAAGCCATTATACTCTATCTCACAATGTCCACCATGTTCTTCAGGGCCCATAATTGGAATACGTCTTTTAATCTTCCAACCTGGTTGATTTTTATGATAAAGGAAAGCAGTTAAGCCATCTTTAGTTTTGGCAAGTAGGATAAAATGAGATGCAGTAGCAGCTCCAGTAATATACCATTTAAGACCATTAATTATCCATTTACCATTTGAATAGATAGCTTCTGTTTTAATCATAGATGGATCAGAGCCACCACCAGGTGCTGGTTCAGTCATAGCAAGTGATGAGCGAACATCCCCCTTAATTATTGGATCAAGCCATTTAACTTTTTGCTCTTCAGTTCCAATTTTATTAAGTATATACATATTTCCATCATCGGGCGCGGCACAATTAAAACAAACAGGGCCAAAAATTGATCTATTCATTTCTTCATATAAGGCAGACATACCAATAGGACCCAACCCTAGACCAGATCTAGATATAGGCATTTGCGGCGACCAAAGCCCAGCTGCTTTGACATCCAAACGGATTTGATTTAATAAATCCTCATTTATATTTTCATGTTTGTCATATGATAAACTATCTGACTCCAGAGGAATAATATTTTGGTTAACAAAGTCTCTTGTTTTTAATCTGAGAGTTTCGATATGTTCAGGGAGTGTAAAATCCATATATTGCTCCTATTGTCAAAGACCAGTACTTAGTCCGCCATCAACAGCTATTGTAGCGCCCGTCATATAGGTGTTTAATGGATTTACTAACATAGAAATAATTACATCAAGTTCTTTTAAAGTAGCAAATCTTTTAAGAGGTATTTTCTTTTTAAGTATAACACCTGCATCACCCTCTAATTGTTTTCTATTAATATCTGTAAGTATGTAACCTGGCGCAAGTGCATTAACGCATATATTATGCTTTGCCAATTCAATTGATTGAGATTTAGTAATTTGTATTAAAGCAGCTTTTGTTGCAGAATATGCTCCAACAAATGATAAAGGTCTATAACCAAGAGTGGATGCAATATTTATAATTTTCCCATTTTTATTTTTAATCATATTTGGAATTAGGGCATTTGATACATTAATAGAACCTAGTAAGTTAGTGTCAATTATATTTTTTAAATCTGAATAAGTTTCTTCATGTAACAATTTAGTATTGGCAATACCTGCATTATTAATTAAAGCATAAACGGTTAAATCATTTAACGTCTTCTGCACTTTAACTTCGTCTGTAATGTCAAGCTCAATATATGAATGACCTAGATTTTGATTAGGAAGAGATGAAATAACTGATTTAAGATTTTGTATATTTCGTCCAACACCAATAACTTTATAACCATCATGTGCTAACACCTTAGAAAAATTTGCTCCTAAGCCTCTGCTTGCACCTGTTATTAAAACAGTGTTAGATTTAATATTCATGTATTATACACCTAATATAAATTTAAATGTGATATTTCAATAAGAATAAATTAGTCATGAAAATATGTCAGCAAAAAATAAAATAAATAGTATAAATCTTTGGTTAAAAAAAAATACATCAATTTATGAACAAATTTTGTCTATAAAAAAGTTTGAAACAGGTCAATCTAATCCCACATTTCTTCTAAAATCAAATAATAAAAGCTATGTGCTTAGATCTAAGCCATCAGGGAATCTACTTAGAGGAGCACATCGTATTGATAGAGAATATAAAGTTATGAGTGCCTTATCAAATTCAAAAATTCCTACTCCTAAAATGTATGGATATTGTAGTGATGTAGATATAATCGGAAGTGAATTTTACGTTATGGAGTTTTTAAATGGTGAACACGAGTTTGATCCAGATCTTCCAAGCTATACAAGTGAACAAAGAGATAAAATTTACAAACATAAAATTAAAATATTAGCCGAATTAGTTAAATTAGATTTAAAAAAAATTGGTTTAGAGAATTTTGGTAAAACTTATGGTTATCTCGAGAGACAAATAAGTTTATGGATAAAACAATACAGAGACTCTGAAACGAAACATATAAAAAGTATGGAATATTTAATTGATAATATACCAAAATATATTCCAACTGAAATAGATAATTTGGAGCCATGTCTTTTACATGGTGATTTTCGTTTAGATAATATGATTTTAGAAAAAAATAAATCTACCCCAAAAATTAATGGTTTGTTAGATTGGGAATTGTCAACACTTTCACCTCCTTTTATTGATTTATCTTACTGGGCATTAATGCTTAGATTCGAAAAAACATGGCCAATAGGTGGTTTGAGTAATTTTAACAGTCAAAATTTTTATTCTGGAATACCAACTGAAGAAAAAATTTTAGAAAGTTATTTAAATTTAACTAGTTTTGATATGCCAAAATATTGGAAGTTTTTATTAGCATTTAATTGTTTTAGATTTGCTGGCATCCTTCAAGGTATAGCTAAACGTGTTATTAATGGTAACAACTCAGGCGAAAATGCCTTTGAAGTAGGAGAGCAGGCAGAACCAGTCGCGGATTTAGGTTCAAGAATACTCAAAGAATATCTGTAAATTTTCTATTAACAAACCGTGTGGGATTAATCATTAATATAGAAGCAATAAAAAGTAATATTGAAGATATAGATAATGCAATATTATAAGAATTAAATAAATCTATTATAACTCCACCAAAATAGGGCCCAATCATTTGTCCAACACTAAATGAAGAAGTTAAAATCGCGGTTGACACTCTAATTGATCCACTATATCTGGATTGTCCCTCTAGTAATGCAAGTGCAGTGATTGGTATAAAAGTTGAACCAAGTAAAATAGATGCCGAAATAATCCCAACCTTATTTTCTAATAATACAGGCATTAAAATTCCTAATCCCATAATAGCACAAGCTAAAAAAAGAGCTAAATCATTACCAATTTTTTTGCCAAACCATGGCCAAAAAATTACCATGGGTATGCCTGCTAAACCTACTAGTAACCAAATATACATTTCCGTTGTTTCCAAACCCGTTGTTTCTCTAGCCATAGTAGAAATGAATGTCCCCAAAATTACATATCCAAAACCATACAAACCATAAGAAATGGTAATTAAAGTAAACCCAATATTATTTTTATAGTTTGAATTTTGAGAATATGAATGTTGGAAAGTTTCATTAGGAGAATATATAAATATTGGAATAGCTAAAATAATTGATAATATCGTGACGCCAATCCACAAATCATACCAATGAAAACCTAAATTTCCTAAAATTGTTACTAGAATAGAAGAAATAACTATTCCAAAGCCTACCCCCATGAAGTGTGAAGTGCTTAGTGATTTTTCCCCAAATGCTTGTATGCTTGGTAAAATTAAGGCTGTTCCAAATATTAGAACAAAAGCACTAGACAAACCACTTATAAATCGAACAACGATAAAAAATATTATTTCATCATTTATGCTCATTAAAAATGTAGTTGATATTGAAAAAACTATGGAAATAAAAAAAACAAACTTAATTTTTTTTCTAAATATTGAGGAAATTGATAATAGTGAACCGCATAAATACCCAAAAAAATTCCATGAAGCAATTAAACCACCTACTGTTTTAGTTATGTTTAACTCTTCTAACATAAAGGGTAGTATTGGAGTATAAGTAAACCTCCCAATCCCAATGGCTAGAGCAAGAGCGGATGTTCCAATTAAAATTAATACTAAAATTCTATAATTTTTCATTTTATAATAATCTAATGCTGTTTAGATTTTAAGTAAAACAATGAATTATATAAGATTATTGATTGACCAAAATTAAAAATAGGTTTCATATATATACGGTTATTGTATTTATGGACTAGAGAATGGGTAAATTATTTTCTGTTACGAATGAAAGTGACAATATAGTTAGAATAGAACTGACTAATGGTATTAAACATAATCCATTATCTTTAGAATTAATTAGAAATCTTACTAAAGCGTTACAAGATATCTCTGCACAAAATAAAGTCAAAGTTATAATTATATCTTCAGAGGGACCAGGCTTTTCAGCAGGCCATGATCTTGAGGAACTTAGACAAAACAAAAATAATAAAGTTTTTTTTAAAACCTTGTTTGATGATTGTTCAAAATTAATGCAAACAATTATGCATCTACCAAATCCTGTTATAGCTGAAGTTTGTGGGATTGCAGCCGCCGCTGGCTGTCAGTTAGTGGCTAGTTGTGATTTAGCTATTGCTTCAGACCAATCCTCTTTTATGACACCTGGAGTAAATATAGGACTTTTTTGTTCAACTCCTATGGTTGCTGTATCACGAAATCTAAGTAGAAAAAAAATTATGGAAATGCTCTTAACTGGTGAAAAGCTTAGTGCAAAAGAAGCAGTTCAATATGGTTTAATAAATTATCATGTACCACTAAATCAACTTCAAATAAAAACATTAAATTTAGCAAAAGTTATTGCAAAAAAACCTTCATCTACAGTAAAAATTGGAAAAGAAGCTTTTTACAAACAAGTTGATATGCCAATTTCAGAAGCTTATCAATATACATCTGAGATAATGGCAAAGAATATGATGGAAATTGACGCACAAGAAGGGATTACTGCTTTTTTAGATAAAAGAGCTCCAAAATGGAAAGTATAGTTACTTTAGAAATCTTCTAAATTAAGTTTGGGTTTCCAAAATGGTCTGAAAAGTTCAATTTTAGGGCATCTATTCATCACAACTTTCAAGCCTGCTTTTTCTGCAAGTTTAGCTGCTTCATAGTCAAAAACGCCTATTTGTCCCCATAATACTTTAGCATTTATTGAAATAGCTTCCTCAGCAATTTTATATAGATCCTCTGACTTTCTGAATACTTCTACCATATCTACTTGTTTATCAATAGAAGCTAAATTAGGGTAAACTTTCAAATTTCTAATTTCTTTAAGATCTTCACGAGGATTTACGGGTATCATGTTGTAACCAGTTTCATGTAAAACTCTCAGAACGCCGTAGCTAAACTTTGTTTTATCTGGACTAGCGCCAACCATTGCAATATTTTTTACAGAACGTAATATGTCTTGAATATAAGCCTGGCTATAAGGTTTATCATGGTCCATTTTATTTATATCTCATCTATGTTTTTATTAACAATATCAGCTTTTAGCTCATGTGGTTCCAATTTATCTAAAAAAGGATTTCTGTATAATTTATCATGACTTTCAACCCCTACTTCAAAAATACAATCTGTGATGGCTTGAGCAACACATAAAAGTACATATCCATTTTTAATTTGTCTATTATTTAGTGCAACCTGTGAACTTTGATCAACTTTACCTTTTAAAAGTTTTGCCGCGCATGTTATACATCCTCCATATTTACAACCAAATGGAATATCAAGACCTTGTGAGTATAATTCTTCAAGTAAAGGCTTTTTTCCTAAAACTTTGAATGAAATATTATTTCTATTAGCTATAATAATTTTCTTCACAGCCATATATCACTTGTACAATCGCCACCAGGATAACGTGTTTCATGACAACGGCTTGGTCCGTTAGGTTCTTTACCAAAATTGACTATAAAATTCTCATTAATTTGCATTCCGCCATTTATAGTGTCACAGTCTATCATTATCATTGCGCCACCTAGCTTTTTCATTTTTGGATAGAACTGATTATCCCACGTTGAAAAAAGTGATGTTGTCACGTATAACCTTTTACCGTCTAATGATAATTGAAACATTTGTGGTCCACCAGCAATTTTAACACCGTTGACAACAGGTGCTCTTCCCAATAAACCACCCATCCATATTTGACCAGTCAGTTTGGGTTTATGAGGATTAGATATATCATATTGACGCATGTCGCCATGTAACCAATTATTCAAATAGAGATATTTATCATCCATTGAAATTAATATAGCTGACATTACGCCTGGTATTGGTATTGGCCAATCAGGATGTGGTTCGTTATCAATATCAATGATTTTTTCCCATTCCCAATTACCCTCCTCTGACCTCCAAAAGTGTATTACATTAGTACTAAGGGCAGCACCACAAAATCCATGGCTACTATTAGGATTGTGAGAAAATTTTACTTCCAAAGGAATTAAGCCATCTTCACCTAAATACATTGTTTGAATAGGTTCTCTTTTTTTAAAATCCCATATATGTAATCTTCGGCCATATTTTAAGTGACCAACCTCTTCTAGATCAAAACCTGGCATAAAAGTATTAGGTGCTGCCCATTCTGAACTAATCATAACATTATACCTAGGTTGATACCAAAAGTCGTAACTAAAAGAAATTTCTCCCATAGAATTTTCCCATCTCCCTAAAATATCAAATTCTTTATTTAAAAGCAGATAACCTCCTGGCGCATTTCCCTTTGCGTCTCCAAGGAAAGAAATAATTATTTTAGACTCCAGACAGTGTACAGTATGAGGACCCGAAAGATTCGTTTTTAATTTTATTTCCGAGCTTTCAATAATTTTATAAATTGAAGGCGAAAAAGGGTTAGTTGCAGTGTCAATAATATATATATTATTAGAACGTACACCTGGTATTATAAGGAAACTACGTTTCATATTTGGATCATTATAACAAGATGAACAAGCATTCCAGCCCATGTGGTGTAATTCATCCCCAATTCTGGGCATTTCTAGTCTATGAATAATCTTTGAAAAATTTGGACTTTCTGGATCTACGTCTATAGTAGCAAGATAGTCTGGTTTTTGTATCCCTGTTCCTGTGTAGATTGCAATAGTATACAATATTTTTTCACGTGGCGCTTTAGTAGCCTCATATGGACTAGCATAACCTGGACCACAACATAAATTATTCATCATTGGTTTCCTAACGTAAATTATAAATTTCGAATAAATATAACACGACTGAATTAGAAATCGAAGATAGTTTAGGAATAATAATAAAACTTAAAAGATAATCATATCAAAATTTTTATAATGGTAACTATATAAATAGACGTATGTATAATTTTTAATTAATCTAATATCATTGATAAAATTACAAAAATATTATTTTAACATAGTAAAAATTATTTAGATAAATATTATTGGTACATATATATAAAAGTTTTTAGTGTTAATGAAGGAATTATTATGTCTCTAAACTTTGATTTTGTTGTTGTTGGTGCTGGAACTGCTGGGTGCCTTTTAGCGAATAGATTATCAGCAAATAAAA
The DNA here is from genome assembly GCA_000383115.1 of alpha proteobacterium SCGC AAA015-N04. Classification (GTDB taxonomy): domain Bacteria; phylum Pseudomonadota; class Alphaproteobacteria; order Puniceispirillales; family Marisalimonadaceae; genus Marisalimonas. Next base: position 47,221 of record KB910544.1, on the reverse strand, counting down.
AGTTTTCTGTTGCTTTAATAGAGGCTGGAGGTAGTGATAATTACCATTGGGTTCATATACCAGTTGGTTACCTTTATTGTATGGGAAATAAAAGAACAGACTGGTTATATAAAACTACTTCTCAAAAAGGATTAAATGGTAGGTCTTTAAATTATCCTAGAGGTAAAATCATGGGTGGTTGTTCATCTATAAATGGAATGATCTATATGAGAGGGCAAGCTGGTGATTATGACCAATGGAGACAAATGGGAAATGTGGGTTGGAGTTGGAACGATGTTTTACCATATTTTAAAAATATGGAAGATAATTATGAGGGCAAAAGTGAGTTTCATGGATCTGGTGGAGAATGGAAAGTAAATCAACAAAGGCTTTCATGGAATATTTTAGAAAGTTTTAAAGATGCAACTGTAGAAGCTGGAATACCTAAAATTAATGATTTTAATGAAGGAAATAACTTTGGCGTTTCTTACTTTAAAGTAAATCAAAATTCTGGATTAAGGTGGAATACTGTTAAAGCATTTATCAAGCCAATAAAAAATAGAAAAAATCTTACAATTATAAATAAATGCGAAGTTAAAAAAATAGTTTTAGAAAACAAAAGGTGTAAAGGTATACAAGTAATCAGAAATGGAAAGTTAGACGAAATTTTTGCTAACAGAGAAGTTATCCTTTCTGCTGGATCTATTGGATCGCCTAAAATATTAGAGTTATCAGGAATTGGTAATCCAAAAATACTTTCAAACTTAGGTATTAATACTTTAGTTGACAGTCATAATGTTGGGGAAAATTTACAAGATCACCTTCAATTGAGAGTTATTTACAAGTTAGAAAATGCTAAAACACTAAATCAAAAAGCAAATTCTTTACTTGGGAAAATAGCTATTGGTTTGGAATATGCCTTAAAAAGAACAGGTCCTATGTCAATGGCACCAAGTCAACTAGGGGTATTTGCAATGTCTGACAAATCTTATGAAACACCAAACCTTCAATTTCATGTCCAACCTTTATCTCTTGATAAATTTGGAGAACCACTACATAGTTTTCCAGGCTTAACTGCTAGTGTTTGTAATCTAAATCCTCAAAGCAGAGGAAAAGTTCACATTATATCGAAAGATTATAAGGTAGCCCCATCGATAGATCCCAATTATTTGTCTGAAGAAAAAGATAAAATTGTAGCGGCTCAATCAATAAAGTTAGCTAGAAAAATAGTTTCTCAGCCCTCAATGAAAAAATATAATCCAAAAGAATTTGCGCCAGGTATTCAGTTTCAATCTGAAGATGAACTAAAAAAGGTTGCAGGTGATATTGGTACAACAATTTTTCATCCAGTTGGTACATGTGCTATGGGCTCTAATAAATCTTATGTAACCGATAGTTGTCTGAAAGTAAGAGGAGTTGATGGGTTAAGGATTGCGGATGCTTCGGTAATGCCCACAATAACTTCTGGTAATACGAATGCGCCGACATTAATGATTGCAGAAAAGGCTTCAGAGATGATTTTGCAGTCTCACAAAAGTTAGTACAAATTAAATGGGAATTTAAGAGGTAAAAATGAACTTTGAGTATAACGAAGATCAGTTAAACATAAAAGAAATGGCAAAAAATTTTGCTGAAACAGAACTCATGCCTTATGCATCTGAATGGGATCAAAATGAGATCTTCCCAGTTGAAACTCTTAAAAAAGCAGCTGAACTTGGTTTAGCAGCTATCTACGTAAACGATACTTACGGAGGATCAGGTCTTAATAGGTTGGATGCAGCTATTTGTTTCGAGGAACTTTCAAGGGGATGTGTGTCTACTGCTGCATATATATCTATTCATAACATGGTCACTTGGATGATAGATGCTCATGGATCAGAACATATAAAAGAGAGGTATATTAAAAAGTTATCAACCATGGAAAAGATGTCTAGTTATTGTCTTACTGAACCAGGTTCAGGATCAGATGCTGTAGCATTGAAAACTAAAGCAACAAAAAAAGGGAATAGTCATTACGTACTTAATGGTTCAAAAAGCTTTATATCAGGAGGTCCAACAAGCGATGTTTTTGCAGTGATGTGTAGAACTGGTGAAGAAGGTGCCAGTGGTGTTTCTTGCGTATTAGTAGATAAGGGGACTGAGGGTTTATCATTTGGAAAACAAGAAAAGAAAATGGGCTGGAATAGTCAGCATACTTCTATGGTAAATTTTGATAATTGTGAGATACCATTAGACAATCTTGTCGGAAATGAAGGTGATGGATTTAAAATAGCAATGAAGGGTCTAGACGGTGGAAGAGTAAATATTGCTGCATGTTCTTTAGGTGGTGCAAGAGCAGCTTTAGAGGCATCTATGAATTATTCTTCAGAGAGAAAACAATTTGGTAAATCACTAGATAAATTTCAAGTAACACAATTTAAGTTAGCTGACATGGCAACTGAATTGGAGGCTTCTCGCCTTATGGTTTTAAGGGCTGCTTCTGCTCTAGACACAGCTGATAAACATGCAACAAAGTTGTGTGCAATGGCTAAGAGATATGCAACAGATGTATGTTTTGAAATATGTAATATGGCTCTTCAAATTCATGGTGGTTATGGTTACCTGAAAGACTTTCCTTTAGAAAGGTTGGTAAGGGATTTAAGAGTGCATCAAATATTAGAGGGAACTAACGAAATAATGAGAGTTATTATATCAAGACATTTAAAGTCTAATTAAGTTTTAAAAGGATAATTTTAATGATGCAAGATGAAGTTATATTCACTAGTGATAATGGGGTAGGTGTTATTACACTAAATAGACCAGAGAGACTAAATGCTCTTACTTATTCAATGGTCCAACAAATAAATAAAAATCTCAACTCTTGGGAAATGAATGATAGTATAAACTGCGTTATGATTCAGGGTGCTGGAGACCGTTCATTCTGTGCTGGTGGAGATGTTGTTAAGTTAAGAAAGGAAGTTTTAGCAGACGGTGGACCCCCAACGAACTTATCCAAATCATTTTTCTACGATGAATATACTCTTAATTACAAAATTAGTAATTATAAAAAACCTTTCATTTCCCTAATTAATGGATTTACCATGGGTGGAGGTGTTGGTGTATCAATGCATGGTAGTCACGTGGTTGCCTCTGAAAAAACAATGTTTGCAATGCCGGAAACAGCTATTGGATTATTCCCAGATGTTGGAGGAGGCTGGTTACTTGGACAGCTAGATAAAGGAATTGGAGCTTGGTTGTCTTTAGTTGGTGCAAGAATTAAAGCTCATGACTTGTTGAAGCTTAAACTAATAACTCATTATGTTTCCTCAGAAAACGTTGAGATTTTAAAGAATTCAATCATTTCTTCTTCACCAAATTCTAATCAAAAGGTTAACAATATTATTGATCAATTTTCATCAAAACCACAAACTGAAGATAGTGTATTGATAGATAATGAGGAATTGATAAAAAAAGCTTTTTCTTATGATACAATTGAACAAATATTTAATGAATGTGAAAGACTTGTTGAAAATGAATTTTTGAGGGTTCAATACGAAGAGTTGAAACATAAATCTCCAACTTCCTTAAAAATATCTTTAAAGCAAATCAGAAAAGCTAGTCATATGAGTTTAAAAGATGAACTTATAATGGAGTATAGAATGGTTCAACGTTGTGTAGAAATTGGAGATTTTTTTGAAGGCGTTAGAGCAATGCTTGTAGATAAAGACAGAAAACCAAATTGGAAACCCAATAATATTCAAGATGTTGATGAAACTCGAGTTAATCTATTTTTTGAAGATTTAGGAGATTTAGACTTGATTTTAAAAAATTAGAAAGAAAGTTAATTTCTGGAGGAAAACTAAAATGAACAATGTTTACATTATGTCAGCAAACAGATCTGCAGTTGGAGGATTTGGAGGTACTCTTAAAAACCATTGTCCCGTTGATCTTGGAACTTTAGTGGCAAAAGAAGCCATTGCAAGATCTGGATTTGAGGCTAATGAAGTTGAGCATGCTGTTTTTGGTAATGTTATACATACAGAACCTAGAGATATGTATGTGAGTAGAGTTATTGCATTACAGGCTGGAATGGACAAAGCATCTGCTGCGTTGACTGTAAATCGACTTTGTGGCTCTGGGCTTCAGGCAATTGTAAGTGCTTCTCAAATTCTCATGCTTGGAGACGCTTCAGTTACAATGGCAGGAGGTGTAGAGGTTATGTCAAATGGTGCACATATTGTTCAAGGGTTTAGATGGGGTTCTAGAATGGGTGATGGACAAGTTCATGATATGATGTTAGGTGCACTTCATGATCCTTTTGGTCATGGACATATGGGTATAACTGCTGAAAATATTTCTAGTAGATATCAAATTAGTAGAGAAATGCAGGATGAATTTGCGTTAACTAGTCAAAAAAGAGCATATGAAGCTATCGAAAATGGTGCATTTAAGGATCAAATTCTACCTATTGAAATTAAAACAAGAAAAGGAATTGATATTTTTGAAATAGACGAACACCCAAAACCAGAAACTAGTATGGAAACATTAGCAGGTCTCAGATCTGCTTTTAAAAAAGATGGTGTAGTAACAGCTGGAAATGCTTCAGGAATTAATGACGGAGCTTCTGCTCTAATACTCGCTAATGAAAAAAAGGCAAAAAAAGGTAAGCCATTAGCAAGAATAGTTTCATACGGATTTGGTGGTGTTGATCCTGACGAAATGGGTATGGGACCAGTACCTGCGTCAAAAATGGCACTAAATAAAGCTCAATTAACGATTGCGGATCTAGATTTAATTGAATCTAATGAAGCTTTTGCTGCACAAGCATGTGCCGTTAATAAACAATTAGGTCTTAATCCTGAGATAGTTAATGTTAATGGAGGAGCTATTGCATTAGGTCATCCTGTGGGTGCAACCGGTGCAATTATTATGACAAAACTTGTATATGAATTAAGAAAACGTAAAGGAAAATATGGTCTTGCTACTATGTGTATTGGTGGAGGACAAGGAATAGCAGTCATTATCGAAGTTTTATAAAACAAAATGTCTTACAATCGTATTTCAATTAAAGATGCAAAAGATCTTTTATCAAAAGATGATCTAATTTTAATAGATATTAGAGATTACAATTCGTTCAAGAATGGGCATATTGATAACGCCATTCATGTTGAAGATTTAAATATTCAGAACTTTCTTAGAGAAAAAGATAAAAACGACACAATTTTAATTTACTGTTATCATGGCAACTCAAGCCAATCAGCTGCCAATTTTTTCAGTCATCACGGTTTTAAAAATGTTTTTAGCATGGATGAGGGTTATGAAGGCTGGATAAATATGAATCAAATATAAAATTTATTTTAAATTTAGGGTTTATAGCTTGTTTCAACAAAACGATTTATATATCTATATAGTAAGTAATAATAATAAAATGAGGTAATTTTGGAAACTCGCAAAGGTGGTCGTCTTATAGATAGGCCAGAATTTAAATCTAAACCACAACCTATTACATTTTTAGGAAAAGAAAAAGTGTATGATGCTATCAACGTCATGGCTGATAAAAATTATGGATCCGTTGTAATTGTAGATAATAAACAAAAAGTTGTTGGTATTGTTACAGAAAGAGACATCTTAAAAAAGCTAGTGAAAAATAACAAATCACCTAAAACTACCAAACTAGAAGAAATAATGACCCCTAACCCAAGAGTAGCCAATGAAAATGACGATGTTCTTGACTGGTTAAGAATAATGTCAAATGACAGATTCAGAAGATTGCCAGTTGTAGATACTAACGGTAAAATTAAAGTGATTTTTACACAAGGTGATTTTGTATCTTACACATGGCCAGACTTGATTTTTCAAGCCTCTCAATTAGCTAAAGCTTCATTCATGAAAGGATTTTCAATTAATACATTGCTATTATTTATGATTGTTTATGGAGTTGCGCTAGTGGCTGCAATGAAAGCTTTTTTATAAAATTAAGACTTAGTTCTCAGCATCTGATTAGATATCCAAGTCATAACAACTTCATTATTTTGATTTGTTACAGTATGCTTTAACCTTGCAGTACCCCTTCTAGGATTTTTTGCTGATTTTTTTGCCTCTAGAACTTCTATTTTTGTTTTTAATAAATCGCCCGGATATACAGGTTTAGTCCACCTTAGCTCGTCAATTCCCCAAGCACCCATGCTTGTTCCATCATAAACACCAGTTTTAAAAATTTGTGTAAATGATTTACCTAGTGTCATAAATCCACTTGACGTTAACTGACTAAATGGACCATTCTTAGCAGCTTCTTCATCTAAGTGGAATGACTGAGGGTCGTATTTTGAAGCAAAGTCAATTATCTCATCCTTTGTTACTAAGGTAGGTTCAGATTCAAAACTTAAACCCACCTCAAAATCTTCAAAATATTTTGGCTTAAGTTTCATAAAAGAAAATACACTTATATTATCTAGGAGCTAAACGAACTGAGCCATCAAGTCTAATAGTTTCACCATTAAGTAATACGTTAGTCACAATGCTCTCTACTAACATCGCGTACTCCAAAGGTGTTCCTAAACGTTTGGGAAAGACAGTAGTAGCAATTAAGCTTTTTTGAACTTCGTCACTCATTCCTGCAAGCATGGCAGTGGCAAACAACCCTGGCGCAATAGTATTTACCCTGATACCATTTGATGCAAGTTCACGAGCAATAGGTAAAGTCATACCAACAATACCACCTTTTGAAGCAGAATAAGCTGCTTGTCCTACCTGACCGTCATAAGCTGCCACCGAAGCAGTATTAATGACAACCCCTTTTTCACCTTCTTTGTCAGGTTCATTGGCTTGCATTTTGTCAGCGCACAATCTGAGCATATTAAAGCTACCAATTAAGTTTACTTTGAGAACCTTTTCAAATAATCCTAAATCATGCATACCTCTACTCGATACAACTTTAGCCCCAACTGCAATACCTGCACAATTAACTAAGCAATTTATCTCATTAAAATCATTAATGGCATTTTTCATTTCTTCTTCGTTAGAAACATCTCCAACAACGTATTTACAATTTATGTCATTAGCAACCTTCTTTAGTCCATCAGCATTTAAATCAATCAGTAGTACCTCTGCTCCTTTATTTTTTAGGTATCTAGCAGTTCCTTCACCAAGACCACTTCCTGCACCTGTAATAACAGCTTTAACATTTTCTATTTTCATTTTTTAATCTCCAAAATCACGTATATCATCTATCACTTTACCATCATTTGGTAAACTTTTTATGGGGACTATTTTAGCAGTGCCTCTTAAATTTATAACATTTTTTATTTCATCAGATATCTTTTGTTGCAAAGATTTTACCTGATCTGTATCTGTAACCTCAGCCTCGACTTTCAACATTAATTCATCCTTATCATTTGATCTACTAACAATCATTCTGGCAGAGCTATTAACCTTTAAATTTTCTAAAATTTTATTAATTTGCGACGGTTGAACAAACATACCTCTAACTTTTGTTGTTTGGTCTGCTCTACCCATCCAACCTTTTATCCTTTTATTAGTTCTACCAGTTAAGCTGTTTCCATTTAGTATTGCTGAAAGATCACCTGTAGCAAACCTGATTATAGGTAACTCATAATTATTCAAAACAGTTACAACAACCTCTCCTACTTCACCGTCATTTAAGGGTTTTCCAGTGCCAGGTTTAACGATCTCTAGAATTACATTTTCATCTATAACCATTCCGTCATTATCTGCTGATTCATAAGCAACAAGTCCTAAATCTGCTGTTCCATAGCATTGTCTTACATGAATATTTCTTTCTCTAAAATTTTGAGCAACTGCAGGAAATAGAGGTCCTCCGGTTACCATTGCTTTTGTCAATTTTGAAAGTGATATATTTTTTTCGTCAGCTTTTTCTAGAATGATTTTTAAAAAATCTGGAACACCTACATAAGCAGTTGTACCAATATCTTTCATTACTTCTAGTTGTAAGTCAGTATTTTCTCCACCTGCTGGGAAAACTGTACATTTTAAAATTTTGGCAGCTTCTTCAAACATGGCTCCAGCAGGAGTGAAATGATAAGAAAAGCAGTTTTGTACAATATCTCCATAACAAAAACCAGCAGCATGCAATGCTCTAGAAAATCTCCACCAATCTTTTGAATGACCATCTAGATCATATATTGGACCTGGAGATCTATATATATGTGCAAAATCCTTAATTTCAGAAACGTTTAATTGTGCAAATGGTGGAAAATCAGATTGTTTTTGAATTAATTCCGATTTTCTTAACAAAGGTATTGATGCTAAATCTTCTAAAGTCTCAAGAGGTTTATTAAGTCTTAATGATTGATTTTTATTATTTTTAGCATTTTTAATTAAATTATTTATTTTTTCTAAATGATCGCTATTTCTCTCATCAACTGATCGTGTTTCTAGATCATCAAAAAATTTATTTTTAATCATTTAAATATTATAACCATCTCTTACGTCTGCGATATTGTTTCACATCCTTAAAAGATTGTCTTCCTTCACCTGAAATACCAAGATAGAATTCTTTTACATCCTCATTATCTCTCATTGATTCAGCTGTGCCTTCCATAACTACACGACCGTTCTCAAGGATGTACGCGTACTCTGCATATTGAAGTGCCATATTAGTATTCTGTTCTGCCAATAGAATTGTTACACCTTCTTTTCTATTTATTTCAGCAACTATTTCAAATATTTGTTTAACTAACTGAGGAGCAAGACCCATTGATGGTTCATCGAGTAAAATCATAGTAGGATGAGCCATTAAAGCTCTACCAATTGCTATCATTTGCTGCTCACCACCTGAGGTGTAACCAGCTAATGATGTTCTTCTGTCACGAAGTCTAGGAAAGTAATTATATACCCTTTCTAAGTCTTCTTTAACTTCTTTATTATTACTTCTAGTGTATGCACCAGTTAGAAGATTTTCTTCAACAGTTAAATGTTCGAAGCAGTGTCTTCCTTCCATTACCTGGATTACACCTTTTTTAACTAATTGAGATGGGTCAAGATCGTGTATATATTCATCACTGTAAGTAACAGAACCTTTTGTGACCTCTCCTCTTTCTGATGCAAGTAAATTTGAAATTGATTTCAATGTAGTGCTTTTCCCAGCCCCATTTCCACCAAGTAAGGCTGTGATACCACCTTTTTTAACTTTTAAGCTTACGCCTTTTAATACAAGGATAACATGGCTGTAAACAACTTCTATGTTATTTACAATTAAAACATCTTCAGATGTGTTCGGTTTTTTATTTTTACTTACTTTTATGTCATCCATTTTATATTCCTATGGGTTAAAGAGAGCCTAAATTAATAGGCTCTCAAATTTTTTTTAGTTACAACGCTCAGCAATTTTTTGCTCAGCAGCATATTTAGATGAATCTTCAGCAATTAACTTTTGCACAACGTCAGAGTCTCCATACATATACTCAGTAATCATGTTCCATTTTTTAGCCTTGGCATCCCACTGTTGTACCGCAGCAAGTCCACTACCACCATGATTTTCACATGAAATTTTGAAAGGAGGAGCAAAGTCTTTAAATCCTAGCTCTTCTAACCTTTTTGCACTTAAATTAATATTTTCAAAACCATCTCTGTACATAGCAGGAGTGATTTTTGATGTGCCATGAATTTTTTGTGCAACTGTGGCTGCTTCTACCTGAACCATTGCCTGGAATAAACCTCTGTTATAAAGTACTGTTCCAAAGTGAGATCCATCACCAGAGGCTTCTCCTTTGTCATGAACAAATTTCTTAATGTCTGCATGCACTTGATAGTTAGTTCCAGGAGCATTAAAAGTCAGAGATTTATAACCATGTGCGCCTTGTCCTGCTGGTAAAACGTCATTTTCAGAACCTGACCACCAAATTCCAATAAAGTTTTCCATTGGAAACTTAATAGAAGCAGCAGATTTAATAGCAACTTGATTCATAACACCCCAACCCCACATAAGAACGTAATTAGGTCGAGCTTTACGTATTTTTAACCAAGTAGCTTTTTGCTCTTGTCCTGGGTGATCAACAGGTAATAACATCAATTTAAAACCATGCTTTTTACTTAGTGTTTCTAATGTTCTTATTGGCTCTTTACCATATGCAGAGTTGTGATATACAAGTGCAATTTTCTTACCCTTAATGTTACCAAAATTTTGCTTTAGAATATGCCTCACAGCAATAGAAGCACCATCCCAATAAGTAACTGGAGCATTAAATACCCATTTAAAAACTTTTCCATTGGCAGCAGATGTTCTTCCGTAACCTGTTGAATATATTGTTACACCATCAGCTGTTGCTTTTGGAATTAACTGATAAGTGATACCCGTGGACATTGGCTGGAAAACCATAGCGTCTTTTTTATTTTTTTCATAACACTCAACACCCACTTGTGTTTTGTATCCAGTCTCACACTCAGGGTGAAGTATTTTTTCACCACCAATTCCACCGTCTCTGGCGTTGATCATTTTGTAATAATCTACAAAACCATCGGCGTTTGGAATACCATTAGGCGCGTAAGCTCCTGTTCGGTAAACCAACATAGGAAACTTCAGATCTGCAATAGCCATTTCTATATAACTAGAAACGGCAATAACAGATGCTATCATTCCTATTAAAATTTGTTTTATTCTCATTAGATCCTCCTCTTGAGAAAAAATTAACGTTATCTACTAAACTTAGTTTAGTAGGGGAAAGGCCATCTTCTTAACTTTTCTTTTGCGATGGACCAAAGTCTTGCAAGGCCATGAGGCTCTACAATTAAAAAAACTATCATTAACAATCCCCAGATTGTTATCTCAAAATGTTTTGCTGTTACAGCCGATAGCCCAACCATATCAACCATAAGAAATTTAAGACCTATTGGTAAGGTAACAACGAATGCAGCTCCTAGAAAAGAGCCTAACATTGAACCTAGTCCACCAATAATAATCATAAATAAAACTGGAAATGAAATTGTCATGATATCAAATGATTCTGTAACTTCAATTGCACCTAAAAAGACAGCAAAATACAATGCCCCAGCAACACCAATATAGAATGAGCTTATTGCAAAAGCTGATAACTTTGTCTTAAGTGGTGGCACACCAATAATCTCTGCAGCAATATCCATATCTCTAATAGCCATCCAAGAGCGACCCATTTTACTCCTTATTAAATTTTTGGCTGCAAAACTTAATACTACAACTAAAACTAAACAGAACAAATAAGTTGCGTATGATGGGGCTTCCGCTCCTGTAACGGGAACACCAAACATGGTCCTTTCTGAAACAGTGATTTGACCTGTATCAGAGTAATTATAAAACCATGGAACTTTGTTAAACAACCAAACCAAGAAAAATTGAGATGCAAGTGTGGCAACAGCCAAATAAAAACCTTTAATCCTGAGAGAAGGGAGACCAAAAATAATACCAACAGCAGCAGTAATCAGCCCTGAAATCAGGATAATAATCATTATATTCATATCTGGGAAAGAGGTCATAATTTTGTAGGTTGAGAAAGCCCCAACAGCCATAAATCCGCCTGTTCCCAATGATACTTGACCACAATATCCAGTTAAAATATTTAATCCAATTGCAGCTAATGAAAATATTAAAAATGGAACTAAGATAGCTTTTTCCCAGTAACTATTAATTACAAATGGTATTATTAAAAAAGCTATAAACATGAGTGTACTAAATGCTATTTTATCCTGTAACAGAGGAAAAATTGCGTGGTCTGATTTATATGAAGATTTGTATTGACCAGTTTCTTTGTAAATCATTAAATTTAAACCCTCTCGATAATCTTATCGCCAAATAAACCTTGTGGACGAAATAATAAAAAGACTAAAGCCATGACGTAGGCAAACCAATTTTCTAGCGCCCCAGTCTCAAAATAACCACCAATGTAAATTTCAGCTAATTTTTCACCAACACCTATTAAAAGTCCTCCAATGATGGCTCCAGGTATAGAAGTGAAGCCTCCTAGTATAAGAACAGGCAACGCCTTCAAGGCTATTAATGACAAAGAAAACTGAACCCCTGACTCAGTTCCCCACATAATACCTGCGACCATAGCGATAAAGCCAGAAATAGCCCAAACTAGTATCCAAATACTTCTTAGTGAAATTCCAACGGAAAGTGCAGCTTGATGATCATCAGCAACAGCTCTTAACGCTCTGCCCGTTTTTGTATACTGTGAGAAAAGAGCTAAGGATACAACTAAAATGACAGCAATTACTGTTGCCCAAATATTAAGTACATCCACATACATTCCGTAATAATCACTACCTTCTGCAGCGAGCCCAATTGTCGCTTCTTCTAGCCAGATAGATCCTCCACTAGGAATACCAACGTCTAATACCTTAACATCTGATCCCCACATTAAATCACCAACACCTTCGAGTGCAAAGGCTAAACCAATAGTAGCCATAAATAAGATTATTGGATCTTGATTAACTAGATGTTTTAGTACTAGCCGTTCTATTATCCATGCAAGAGCAATCATAGTTACCATCGTTAGTAAAATAGCAAGAAAATTTGGCATTGAAGCGTACCAATTATGGTAATTTGTTCCAAAAAGTTCGTTTATTAGATGTGCAAATGGAACTTGTCCAGTTTGATATCCCACAAGAGTAAGCGCTGCAAAAAGGGCAAATACCCCTTGAGCAAAGTTAAACACTCCTGATGCTTTAAAAATCAACACAAAGCCTAGAGCCACAAGTGAATACATCACTCCCGACATTAACCCATTTAATACGGTTTCAATAAAATTAAGTAATTCTACACTCATAAAATAAATTCCTTATTAATCATCAGATACACCTAGATATGCATCAATAACTGCTTTATTGTTTCTTATTTCTTTTGGCAATCCAGATCCAATTTTTTTGCCATAATCCAAAACAACTATTCTATCTGAAATATCCATCACGACACCCATATCGTGTTCTATTAATACTATTGTTGTCTTTAATTCATTATTTACTGTGAGAACAAATCTACTCATATCTTGCTTTTCTTCTACATTCATACCTGCCATAGGTTCATCAAGTAAAAGTATTTCTGGTTCCATTGCTAATGCACGACCAAGCTCCACTCTTTTTTGTAGACCATATGGGAGTGATCCAACTGGTGTACGTCTGATTGATTGAAGGTCTAAAAAATCTATAACTCTTTCAACTCTTTCGCGATGTTCTTCTTCTTCTTTTGCCACTGGACCAAAATAAAGTGCCTGCATTAAAAAGTTTTGCTTTTGTTTTAACAATCTTCCGGTCATAAGATTATCTAATGTGCTCATTCCCTTAAATAATGCTATATTCTGAAAAGTTCTAGCAATTCCACTTTTTGCAGCTAATTCAGGCTCCATTTCATTTCTGTCTGTGCCAGCAAAATTTATTGTGCCACTTGTAGGTTTGTAAAACCCATTTATAACATTTAACATTGAAGATTTACCTGCTCCATTGGGCCCTATAATTGCAAAGACTTCGCCTTTTTTTACATCAAAGGAGACATCCGTTAGAGCTTTTACACCCCCAAAAGCTAAGCTAATGTTTTTAAGCTCTATAGCAGTCTTTCCATAAGGTATTTTTTTTAAATCTTCTAAACTCATTTATTTTTTACCTTTGCTAGATTTCTTTACTGTAGAATTAGGTTTCTTAGATTTTGTATTAGGAGTTTTTATTAAATGCCTAATTTCCATAGTTGCACTGATTTTACTTTTTCTTCCATCTTCTAGCGTAAATTCTGTATTGATTGTGGCAGTGTCTTTATCAAGATATAAGTCTTTTATTATGTCTTTATACCTACTATTAATTACACTTCTTCTAACTTTTCTCGTTCTGGTTAATTCACCATCATCTGCTTCTAACTCTTTAAATAACAATAAAAATTTTGCAATTTTAGTATTATCAGGAAGTTGTTCATTAACTTTTTTGATTTCATCTTCAATTAGTTCATAAATTTCTTTATGTGCTGCTAGTCCAGTGTATGAGGTAAATGGTAATTGTAATTTCTCAGCAAGTTTCGATACAATAGAAAATCTTATACAAATAATTGCAGTTAAGTATGGTTTTTCAGAACCAATGACTACTGCTTCTCCTACATAAGGAGAAAATTTTAATTTGTTTTCAATATTTTGAGGTGAAAATTTAACACCATCTGATTTAACAGCAATATCATTTACTCGATCAAGTACGTTAAGTCTTCCTTTTTCATCAAAAAAGCCTGCGTCGCCGGTATACATCCAACCTTTTTTTATAGTGTCTTTATAAGCCTTCTCATTATCATAATAACCGGAAAACATGCTTGGGTGTTTTGTAATTATTTCACCAAGTCCATTTGGATCTGGGTCTACAATTTTTACTTCACAATCTGGAAAAGGAACACCTACAGTCTCACAATCCATTGTACCATCTGGCACATCCTGCAGTGTGTAAGCACCCATAAGTTCAGTTTGTCCATAAAGTTGTCTAAGAGGAATACCCATAGCAAGAAAGAACTTAAATGTTTCAGGACCAATGGCAGCCCCTCCAGTGGCTGCTGATTTAACCTTGCTAAAGCCAAGTCTATCTTTCAGTGAAGAAAATAATAATTTGTCTGCAAGAAAATCTCTTTTTCCCTGATCAACAGCTTTTAATCCTCTTTCTACCATAGTGTTGAATAACCATTGAGTTATTTTGGGGGCGTCTAAAATTCTCGATCTCATGTCAGCTGCAATTTGTTCCCATAATCTAGGAGCTCCAAGCATAAAAGTTGGACCAACTTCTCTCATGTCTTCCATTGCGGTTTCAGGTCTTTCAGGAAAATTTACTTTCATACCTCCAACAATGTTAAAACCCACACCATAAGTCTGTTCCATTATCCATGGAAATGGTAACACTGAAACGTATTCATCATCCACAGATTTTGGGTCTACTTTAAGATACCTTATGACATGTTCAATAAACTTAGCCCCTGGAAGCATCGCTAATTTAGGATTTGAGGTTGTTCCAGATGTGGTACATAAAATAGCATTTTTTTCACCCGAGATTTTCTCTATCATTTTATTATATTTATTGGGGTCTTTGGAGGAGATCTCTTTTCCTTCTCTAATTAAATCAGTCATATCTGTGATCTTTGGATCGTTTAATTCTTTAAGACCACGGCTATCTTCATAGAAAATATTGATTTGATTATTTTTAGGCCTTTTAATAGTTAATATTTTATCTACTTGTTCTTGATCTTCTGCATAAACAAAGTTAACTTTTGCAGCATTGATTAGGTAGCCAACTTCTTCATCTAATGTATCTCTATATATACCTAAGCTCATTCCACCTATAGCTTGCGCAGCTAGTTCAAAAAATAGCCAGGAAGGTTTGTTATCGCCAATTAAACCAATAACATCGCCTGACTTGAAACCCCTTTTAGATAGGCTAAGCGACAAATATGAAACATTATCGTTATACTCTTTCCATGTTATTTCGTTCCAAATACCTAAATCTTTATCCCTTAAAGCGACTGTACTTGGTATAGTCTCAGCTCTGTGTTTCAGAATTTTAGGAAGCGTGTCGTGAATGTTTGTATCTGGATAATTAGACATATCTACTTTTAAATTTAACCCCATAAATATTTAAGTATCTACTAAACTAGTAAATTACTTACATTGATAAAAATTGATGAGATCAAACTTAGAAATAAGTAGCCCCCCCCATACAATTTATAGGCTATCCAAAAAAACATTAAAATCAACATAAACTTTAATAAAATTAAAAAAAAATTATCTCATTTGTTTTCAATGACTTATTTGATAAAAAAACTATGTTTTCAAACAAAAAACTTAATTAATTTACTTGTTAAACAAAAGAATCATCTGTTAACTGAACTATGGTTGCTCCTTTTGTAACAATTTTAAAATGAGATACCACCCTAGGTAATATATGCAAATCAAAAAATTCAGCTGAGATAATTTTACTTTTTAGAAAATTTTCATTTTGAGATTTTTCTGACAATTTTAATTTAGCTTTAACTTTTCCTTTGTGCATTAGCCATCCACCAATTAAATAGCCAAAACCCATCATGTAATCAAAACTAATACAAGATAGCATTTCAGCATCATCCCTATTTTCTAAAATGAAATCTATAGTATTTGATGCTAAGGCAATCATTTTTGACATTTCTTGATTTTGTTCGCACTCGACTTTAATTTCTTCTAAAAATTCTTTTGCAGTTTTCCCATTATCTTTTAAAGTTTTTCTAAACATAAAGTCATTGGCTTGAATAGCATTAGTGCCTTCATATATTGGTAATATTCTTGCATCTCTCATATACTGAGCGGCACCAGTTTCTTCAATGAAACCCATACCCCCGTGGATTTGTAGTCCATTACTCGTAACTTCTTGTGCTAATTCAGTTGACCAACCTTTGATTATAGGAATCAAAAAACCTTCTTTAAATTTACATTTTTCATTACCGTTATGCGCTCTTTCCATAATTTCGGATGAAACTAAAATTAGAGCACGCATTGCCTCTGTAAGACTGCGCATAGATAAGAGTAGTCTTTTTACATCACCATGTCCTATTATTGGCGTCCCTTTTTCTCTGTTAATAGGAGTTCCTTGGATTCTTGTGTTTGCGTACTCTAATGCTTTTTGTCTGGCAGCCTCAGAAATTGCCATCCCTTGAAGTCCTACATCAAATCGTGCTCTGTTCATCATAATAAACATGTATTCAATGCCTCTACCTTCTTCTCCCAACATATAACCGATAGCGCCTTCATTTTCTCCGTAGGACATAACTGCTGTTGGGCTTGCTTTTATACCCATCTTATGTTCGATGGATATGCATTTAAGATCATTTCTAATTGTATATTCACCACTTTCATCTTTTAGGAATTTTGGAATTATAAAAGTAGAAATACCTTTTATACCTTCAGGTGCGCCCTCAGTTCTTGCAAGGACTAGATGAATTATATTTTCTGACATATCATGTTCACCATAAGTGATATATATTTTTTGTCCTTTTATTCTCCAATTCGCACCATCATGTTCAGCTTTAGTTTTTATTGTAGCTAGATCTGTTCCAGACTGAGGTTCTGTTAAATTCATAGTGCCTGTCCAGGCTCCAGAATTAAACTTGGGTAGATAAGTTTTTTTTTCTTCTTCTGTGCCTACAAGAGTAAATGCGTCAATTAATCCTTGAGTTAATAAACTACATAACGCAAAAGACATATTCGCTCCATGCCAATATTCATTAATTGCAGCGCTCATTCTTACTGGTAGCCCCATACCATCATAATTAGAATCACTTGCTACTCCAATCCAGCCTCCCTTAGCAATTTCTGAGAAAGCGTGGCTAAATCCTTCTGGTGTCTCAACTTCGTGATCTTGCCGAAGAATAGGATTATTCTTATCACCAAAATGATTTAGAGGTGCTAAGTAATTATCGGCCAGCTTTCCAGCCTCAGATAAAACTGCGTCAATTGTTGTATCATCAAGATCTTCATGAGCAGGCAAAAGGTTTTCTAAAACAAATTTTGTGTCCTCTAAAGGAGACGTGTAACCCATTTAAAACTCCGGTATATTTTCATAGTTGATAAAATCTAGTACTACTATTATGAATATTATTAGGAGGAAATCAACTATGTCTGAAATAGAAAATGATTTAAGTAAAAATAAAGCAAATTATGCCTCATTAAGTCCTTTATCATTTCTAGAAAGAACAAGAAAAACATTCCCAAATCAAATTGCTATTGAATATAAAGATTATAAATTAACTTACCAGCAAGCTGGTGAAAGATGTGAAGCATTAGCAAAATTTGTTAGAAATAAAAATTATGCTGACGGAAGTACAATCGCAGTAATGCTACCTAACATTCCAGTTATGTGGGAGTGTCATTTTGGTATACCGATGGCAACTGGTGTCTTGAACGCAATTAATACAAGACTTGATAGTTTTACTGTTAGTTTTATTCTTGAACATGGAGAATCTAAAATGTTCATTTATGATTCTGAATATAGTCAAATAGTTGAGAAAGCCATAGAAAATTTAAAAAATCCTCCATTATTAATTGAATATGTTGATAAAATTGCTGGTAATCAAAGGTCTGGTTTTGCAGAGAAATTTAACTGCCTGGATTATGAGACAGAATTAGAAAAATTTTTTGGTTTTAAATTTGAACACGTTTTGCCAACTGACGAGTGGAATTCAATCGCTTTGAATTACACCTCTGGAACAACGGGCAACCCAAAGGGAGTTGTTTATCACCATCGTGGCGCATACTTGAATGCCATTGGTAATACGCTTACCTGGGACTTACCAATGCACCCTAAGTATTTATGGACACTTCCTATGTTTCATTGCAATGGATGGTGCTTTCCTTGGACTATTACAGAAAGAGCAGGTACCCATGTTTGTTTAAGACAACCAGCTGGAGAATTAATTGTAGAGGCTTTTCAAAAACACAACATAACTCATTTATGTGGAGCTCCAATTGTAATGCAAATGGTAGCGGATTATTTGTTACAAAATAAAATATCTCTTAAATCAAAAATTAAAATGATGACTGCTGGTGCTCCTCCCCCAGAGGCTGTTCTTAGTAAAATGGAGAGCTGTGGTATTGACGTCATTCATGTTTATGGTCTTACAGAAATTTATGGACCCGCCGTTGTATGCGCATGGCATCCAGAGTGGAGCCAATATGACACCTCTGAACAGGCTAAATTAAAAGCAAGGCAAGGTGTTGTTTACTCTGTACAAGAAAATATGAAAATTGTGGATCCGGAAACTAATAAAGAAGTTCCAAAGGATGGAATATCATTAGGTGAAGTCTTCATAAGAGGTAATATAACAATGAAAGGTTACCTTAAAAACAAAAAAGCGACTGATGAAGCTTTTGAAGATGGTTGGTTTCATACAGGTGACTTAGGTGTATGGTATGATGATGGATATATTCAACTTAAGGATAGATCAAAGGATATAATTATATCAGGAGGAGAAAATATTTCCTCAATTGAGGTAGAGGACGCTATATATAAACACCCTGATGTTATTGCAGTAGCAGTTGTCGCAAAAGAAGACGAAAAATGGGGTGAGACCCCTTGTGCATTTGTAGAATTAAGTGAAGGATCTCTAATTGGAGAAAATGAGTTAAGAGATCATTGTAAATCTCTATTAGCTGGCTTTAAAGTGCCAAGATATTTTAACTTTGTAGAGCTTCCAAAAACAAGCACAGGAAAAATACAAAAATTTAAACTAAGAGAACAAACAAAACTTGTTTGATTTAACTTACTTTTTTTAAATTCTGGTTATTTAGAATTTTATCAAAAGATTTATCCCATTTTTCTTCAGCAATTTTTATATTTTTTTCTTTAACATGACCATACCCTTTTATTGATAAAGGTATATCAAGAAATTCGATAATTTTTTTATAATTATTATCATTTAAAATTTCAGATATTTTATTAATAGTAGTGATAGTTTTTTTAGCTAAGGCACGTTCTTTTTTTCTTTCTGAGGTATATCCAAATATATCTAATTTTGTTCCTCTTAGAAATTTAAGATAAGACAATACTTTGAAAACTTTATATACCCAATGACCAAACCTTCTTTTAAGTAGATGACCTGTTTCAGGATCTTTTTTAGAGAACAAAGGTGGTGCTAGATAGTATTCTAATTTCGCGTTTTTATTTTCATTTAAAAAGGTTTGGGCGAAATCCCCGCTAGTATGTAATCTAGCAACTTCGTATTCATCTTTGTATCTCATAGCTCTAAATAAAGTAAGAGCAGCTTTTCTGGATAGAGGTAATTCTTTTTCTGATTTATCGATTTGGGTTTCTTTTTTAATTATTTTTTTGACATTAGAAAGAAAAATTTTGGAGTACTCTTTGTTTTGATATTTTTCAAGTATGTCAGAAAAATTATCTACATATTTATCTATTGATATAATTTCAGACTTTTTTGAGTTTAAGCCAGCTAAGTTAAATACTGATTGAGGCTGTTCGCACAATAATCGTCCCCAATTGAAAGCCCTTAGGTTTTGTTCAATAGCCACTCCATTGAGTTCTATAGCTTTTTGTAATGAATCAATATCTATTGGAAGAAGTTCTTTTTGAGCGGCTATTCCTAACATCATTATATTTGCAGAAACTGTATCGCCAACTAAAGCTTCAGCTAAGTTGGATATATCAATAAAGTCTATATTTTCAGTTTGAAGATGATTTTCTAAATGCTTTTTTAATAAGCCATCATCGACAACTGTACCAATGTGAACACCAGCAACTCCAACTGGCTCTACTCTTCCATTAATTATGGCATTTGTTCTAAAAGGATTCAATGTTCTGGTAATAGAAGGAGAAACTGACACAACAGCGTCACATCCTAAAAGCACGTCCGCTGTTTCGTTTGGAAGTCTTGCGGATCTATCATAAAGTGATTTTTCTTTTCCAATTCTAATTTGACTTGTTACGGCTCCATTTTTTTGAGCTAATCCAGTAAAATTCATTGATTGTGCAAATAATCTATCAATTCTAGCAGCCATAACTATTATGGCAGCGACAGTAGAGACACCTGTGCCACCTATACCTGCCATTATTATATTTTGAATATTATTTAATTTTTTCTTAGGTTTTTTTAAGTTATTTATTATCTCTGGAATATCTGGGAACTTCTTTTTTTCTTTGATTGAAATACTACTAGCTTGCACACCTATGAAACTTGGACAAAATCCTTTTTTACAAGAATAATCCTTATTACAAACACTTTGATCAATTTGTCTTTTAATTCCTTCTAAATGTTCAAAAGGTTTTACAGCTACGCAATTTGATTTTTCAGCACAGTCTCCACATCCCTCACAAACATCAGGATTAATATACATTTTAATATCTCGATCTTGAACATATCCCCTTTTTCGTCTTCTTCGAAGTTCTGTTGCACAAGTTTGCACATAAATAATTGCTGTAACTCCTGTGATTTCTCTTACTTCTTTTTGGATATTTATAAGTTCATCTCTATGAAATATTCCAACTTTGTCTGCAAATAACTTTGTTTCTTTGAACTGTTCTGGTTCATCTGATACAACATAAATTTTTTTAACACCTTCTGCTGCAAGTTGTTTAGAAATTGCCCATGGAGTTGCTCCACCAATGGCCTTTTGACCACCAGTCATCGCTACTGCATCATTGTAAAGAATTTTAAATGTTATGTTAACATTTGCTGAAACGGCTGCTCTTATTGCTAGAGAACCAGAGTGAGCATATGTTCCGTCTCCAATATTTTGAAATGTATGTTTATGATTTGAAAATGGAGCTCTTCCTATCCAATGACCACCTTCACCACCCATTTGACTGAAATTAGTTAATTTTTCAGGATGGAGAAAATATCCAATAGAGTGGCATCCAATGCCAATACCGACAACTTCTTCATCTGGTGTTTTTGTTCCTGAGTTGTGGGGACATCCTGCACAATACCAAGGTGTTCTTGAAACAACTGGTGGTAAATTTCCACCAATTGCTTCTGATTTTGTTTTGGGAATATCAATGCTTATCGAAGAATGGATAGTTTTTTTTAGCAAACAATCTGCGATAATATCACTGGATAATTCTGATATCTTCGGAATTAACTCCTCTTTAGAAGAAGCATCTAACTTTCCAGATAATCGAGGTCTTGATTTGGAATTAAAAAGAATATGAGCCACTTGTTCTTCTACAATACTAGCTTTTTCTTCTATAACTAAAATTTCTTCAAAGTTTTTACAAAAATTAATTATTTCTTGGTCTATTAATGGCCAGGGAATTTTGCATGCAAATAGACCAATACCACTCCTTTCAGGATCTTTAATGCCAATTTTATCTAAAGCATCTATAGTTTCTGTAGTAGCTTTTCCAACAGAAATTATACCCAATGTTTTTTTTGTTGGATTTAATATCACATTATTAATTTTGTTTTGTTTAATAAATTCCTTAGACGCAGGTATTCTTCTTTTAATCAAGGCTGCTTCTCTATCTAAAGCTGGGTCATGTCTATTGACATGAACATTAATTGGATTTTCCAACTTGGATGAAATAGGTCTTAATTTCCCAAGGTCAATCACAGAATTTGAATCAGCTGTATCACTTGTAATTTTGAGTGCAACACATACGCCTGCATGACGTGACAAGGCAAAAGCTTGCAGACCCATTGGTATAACTTCATCTACATTTGCTGGATAAAAAACTGGAATACCTGCAGAAATAAGAGATTGCTCTGACTGATATGCAATAGTAGAACTTTTTCCAATTGGATCATCTGCAACTGCTAATACCATGCCACCTTTCATTGAAACACCACCCATGTTTGCGTGTCTTAAAGCATCCATAGATCTATCTAAACCTGGCCCTTTCCCATACCACATTGAAAAAACACCATCTATTTGGGGTCTGTCGTATAAACCGAGCATTTGGGTTCCCCAAGCTGCAGTAGCAGCTAATTCCTCATTTACTGCTGGTTGAAAAATTATATTATTTTTTTCTAGATGTTTTTTTGATCTTCCAAGTTCTAAATCAAGTGTCCCAAGTGGTGATCCCGGGTATCCACTGACATAACCATTTGTTACTAATCCATTATCTTTGTCGAGTTTTGCTTGTTCAATTAAAAGACGTACTAATGCTTGAACACCATTCATCAGTGCTAAATCATTGTCCTTAGTAAAACAATCGTCTAATCTAATATTATCAATGTAATTCAAAGCTGACCCGATGTAATTTTGTTCACAATTAATTTAAATAATTAAAATGAATTTAACAAGTAGTAAGAATAATTTAAGGAAAGGTGATTATTTTTTATGCTTCAAAAATTGAATAATTTTGAAGAGCTATGTTTATCATTTAAATGGAATATTCCAGAATTTTACAATATAGCGTCTGATACTGTTGACCAATATATTTATCAAAATAGGATAGCATTAATTAATTTTTTACAAGACGGCAAGATAGAGGAATGGTCTTTTGTTGATATAAAAA
Source organism: alpha proteobacterium SCGC AAA015-N04 (assembly GCA_000383115.1). Taxonomy (GTDB): domain Bacteria; phylum Pseudomonadota; class Alphaproteobacteria; order Puniceispirillales; family Marisalimonadaceae; genus Marisalimonas. Next base: position 24,304 of record KB910544.1, on the reverse strand, counting down.
GATATGCAAACAAACTTGCTAATGTTTTTGATCATTTTCATCTTGAGGCCAACGCAAGGGTTGGTATTATTTTAGGTCAATGTCCTGAAACTGCAATTGCACATATGGCTTGCTTCAAGTCTGGAAAAATTTCAATACCTTTATTTAATTTATTTGGAACAGATGCATTACATTATCGTTTGTTGAATTCTAGAGCATCCTTGGTGATTTGCGATAATATTGGCTTAAATAAAATTTTTGAAATTAAAGATAGATTACCAGATTTAAAAAAAATAATTTGTATAGATAGTAATGATGAAAAAAGGAATGTTTTTAATTTCAAAAAATTATTAGAACATGCCTCAGACAGTTATATTACAAAAAAAACAAAAGCATCTGATCCTGCTTTAATAATTTATACTTCTGGAACGACAGGGGGGCCTAAAGGTGCTTTGCTCCCTCATCGTTCATTACTTGGACATATACCAGGAGTAGAAATTCCTCACGAGTTTTTATCTTCATCTGAACCAGTCACAGATTTATTTTGGACACCAGCAGACTGGGCATGGATAGGTGGTTTATTTGATGTACTCCTTCCAGCATGGCACTTTGGTATTCCTGTTGTAAGTTACAGATCTCAAAAATTCGATCCTGAAGTTACTTTTGATTTAATATCAAAGCTAGAGATAAAAAATACTTTCTTGCCACCCACTGCACTTAAAATGATGAAATCATTTAATCCCTCTAAAACAGTAAAAAACTTGAAATTAAGAACTGTTGGTTCAGGTGGTGAAGCTCTTGGAGAAGATTTGCTAGAGTGGGGTAAGCAAATTCTAGGGGTTGGTATTAATGAGTTTTATGGTCAAACAGAATGTAATTTAACAGTTTCGAATTGTGGAGCAATTATGCCAACTAGACAAGGTTCAATTGGTAAACCCGTTCCCGGTCATGAAGTTAGAATAATTAACGAAAATGGAGAACTTATCAAAGAACCTGGATTAGATGGAGAAATAATAGTCAAATCTGATACCCCTGTTTCTTTTTTAAAATACTGGGAAAATGATAAAGCAACAAAACAAAAAGTTAGGGATGGTTGGCTCTATACTGGTGATTTTGCCTATAAGGATGAGGAGGGTTATTTTTATTTTAAAGGTAGAAAAGATGATATTATCAATACCTCAGGTTATAGGGTTGGACCAAGTGAAGTAGAAGACGCTATTCTTTCTCACCCTGATGTCAGTATGGTTGCAGTAATTGGTGTCCCAGATAAATTAAGAGGACAGATCATTAAGGCCTTTATTGTGCCTAATGATCATAATAATGTTTTAACTAAAAATGATAAATTGAAACAATCTATACAAAATCATGTAAAATTAAAGTTGGCTGCTCATGAATATCCTCGACTTATAGAGTTTGTCTACGAATTACCTTTAACAACTACAGGAAAAATTATCCGTAAAAATTTAAGAGACAATTATTAATAAATTTAAGATTAATTTTAACTAACTTTTAAAGGTGTTTTTTCTTACACTTTTTTATTAGGTAAATTTATATTTTTAAGGTTTAAGAAATAAGCTATAATATTTAAAATTATTTTAAGGAATTTCAATGAGTGAAAATTACAAATTCGATACCCTCTCTTTACATGCTGGTCATATTCCTGACAAGGAGACTGGTTCTCGTGCTGTACCAATTTATCAGACAACATCTTACGTTTTCAATAGTACAGAAGAAGCAGCGTCTTTGTATAATATGGAAGTTGGTGGACATTTATATACTAGAATATCAAATCCTACAGTTGCAGCACTCGAGCAGAGGTTAGCAGCTCTTGAAGGTGGAGCAAGTGCGCTTGCATGTTCAAGTGGAATGGCTGCAATGCATCTTGTGGTTTCAGCAATTTGTAGTAGTGGGGATCATATTGTTGCATCTAGTAAAATGTATGGAGCAAATATTAATTTACTTCAGCATACTATGCCTCGTTTTGGTGTTAATACCGACTTTGTTAATCCCAATGATCCAGATGCAATTAATAGAGCAATAAAACCAAATACCAAATTAGTATTTGGAGAAGTTATTGGTAATCCAGGATTAGATATTATGGATGTTCCAGTAATTGCTAAAATATGTAATTCAAAAAACATCCCTCTAGTACTAGACGCTACTTTTAATACTCCATATTTAATGCAGCCATTTAAGCACGGAGCTAATATTATTGTTCATTCACTTACTAAATGGTTAGGTGGTCATGGCATCGCGATAGGAGGTGCTATTGTAAATGGCGGTAACTTTGATTGGGGAGATAAAGACAAGTTTCCTACAATTTCAGGACCACATTTTGCTCTAGGTGGTATAAGTTTTTGGGAAGAATTTGGTCCATCTGCTTTAATAGCAAAAATAAGAGCAGAAGGTATGTATAATTTTGGACCATCTTTATCCCCAACTAATGCGTTTCATTTAATGCAAGGAATTGAAACACTCCCTTTGAGGATGAAAAAACATATTGAAAACACTCACTCTATATTAAATTATTTAGTAAATCATGAAATGGTAGAATGGGTAAAACATCCAGACTTAGAAACACATCCCGACCATGAAGTAGCTAAAAGAATATTACCAAAAGGATCTGGATCAATCGTTGCTTTTGGTATTAAAGGTGGACGTGAGGCAGGGAAAGTATTTATTGAATCTGTACAATTAGCTTCACATTTAGCAAATGTTGGTGATGCTAAAACATTACTTATTCATCCAGGGAGTACAACTCACTCTCATTTGAGTTCTGAAGCAATGAAAGAGGGTGGATTAACAGACGATATGATAAGACTTTCAGTTGGATTAGAAGATATTAATGACATCACAAAAGACTTTGAAAGAGGTTTCAAGGCCGTAAAAAAGCTAAATAAGTAGGAATATCATGATCATTAATTTTAAAGGTGCTAAGACTTATTTAGGTACAGGTGGTAAAAGCTTAGACATTAATAAAAGGACTTTGTGTTTTTTACACGGGTCGGGTCAAAATCATTTGAGCTTTATTCAACAGGCTCGTTTTTTTGCTTATAAAGGGTATTCTGTAATTGTCCCTGATATGCCAGCCCATGGATTTTCTGATGGTAATCCTTGCAAATCAATAAAAGAAAATGCTGAATGGATAAATGACTTATTAGTTAAACTAAATCTTAAAGACATGGTTGTTATCGGACATTCTCAAGGATGTTTAGTAGCCCTAGAATTGAATAGGATTTTAAAAAATTCACTAAAAGCACTAATATTTGTTGCGGGCTCAAATGAAATTCCAGTTAATCAATTTTTATTAGATCTTTCAAAAGAAAATCCACAAAAAGCCTCTCAAATGATGGTTACTTGGGGACATGGAATTGATGGTGACATGTCAATTAATAAATGGCCAGGACATTCCCATTATGGAGAAGGTAATAATATAATGTGCATGAACAAACCAACAGCTTTAAAGTATGATTTACACTCTTGTAATGATTACTCAGACGGAATAGATGCTGCAAAAAATATCAAAGTCCCAGCATTGGCTGTTTTAGCAAAAAATGATCAAATGACACCATTAAAATCAGGTTTGAAATTTGTAGAACTAATAAAAAATTGTGAAACTCACATTCTTAATTGCGGTCATTTTCTTCCATCTGAAAGGCCTATTGAATTAAACTCAATAATAAATTCTTTTCTTTCAAAATTAAAATAATTTTCAAATAGGGATTTTGTGAATTAAATGAACGAAAAAAATTACTTCTTATTTAATAATTTTGAAAATCCAGATAATTGGAAAATTTCTGAAATTATCCTAAATCAATGTAAGCAATATCCAAAAAGAGAAATTATTGAGTTTATAGATGGTCCTAAATGGAATCTTCATGATCTAAAAATAAAATCTTTAGAAAAAGCTAAAATTTTAAAAGAATTGAGTTTAAATGAAGGTGACAATTTAACAGTGTTAATAGAAGACCCAAAAGAATTCATACTATATTGGATAGCATGCAGTTTTATGGGAGTTATGTTTGTAGCTATCAATACTGCCATAAAAGGAAATGTATTATTACATCAAATTAAGACATCCAAGTCAAAAATTGTTCTTGTTGAAGATCAATTTTTTCATGAAGTAAAAAGCTTGGTTAATCTTCATAAATTAGAAGTTGAAATTTTAAATTGTAAAGATTTAAATAACAAAGACCTTTTGAATGAAGACGAGATTATTTTAGGAAAATTAAGTGACAATGTTTGTACAATGTTTACAAGTGGAACATCAGGGCCTTCTAAAGGAGTTATGATGCCCAATGCACATTGTGTTTTGTTTGCTATAGGAACAATTGAAAATTACAACTTAAGAAAAAATCACACTTTTTACATCTCCTTACCCTTATTCCATGCTAATGGATTATTTATGCAACTTTTAGCATGTATTATGACTGGTGCAAAAGCAGTTATAAGAACTAGATTCTCAGCCTCAAATTGGCTTAAAGATATTAGAAAGTATAATATAACTCATACTAATATGTTAGGTGCTATAGCCGCGTTTATTGTCGCACAACCTCCTACTAAATACGATAAAGATCATAATTTAAAAGTGATTGGTTCAGCGCCATTGCCAAGTGAACCTGAAAAAATTTTTAGAAATAGATTTGGTGTAAAATATGTATTACCGCTTTATGGCATGACAGAAGTTAATATTCCAATATATGGTTTAAAAAATGAAATGGGAAATGGTAGGTGCGGAAAACTATATGAAAAATATTTTGAGGTTGAAATAAGAGACCCTGAGAAAGATACACCTGTTAATGATGGCTTAGTTGGTGAAATAGTTGTAAGACCAAAACAACCCTTTGGTTTTATGTCTGGTTATTTAGGAATGCCAGAGAAAACTGTAGAAAGTTGGAGAAATTTCTGGTTTCATACTGGTGATGCAGGGATTAGAGAAAAGTCAGGACATTTTGTTTTTGTAGATAGAATTAAAGATTGCATTAGAAGAAGAGGTGAAAATATTTCATCATACGAAGTTGAACAAGCTTTTTTAGAAATTCCTTTTATTACAGAAGCAGCTGCATATGCAATTTCAGCTGATGGTGGTGAAGGAATGGAAGATGAGGTAATGGTAGCTTTGATGATTGATAACAAAATCAATATAGATTTTGATGAATTGCTTGAAAAAACAAAAATAAACTTAGCCAAGTTTGCCATACCCAAATATATAAGAGTAATGAAAGAATTTCCAAAAACACAAACAGGTAAGATCCAAAAAAACAAGCTAAGAGAAGAAGGGGTTACTATAGATACTTGGCAAAATAAAAATATTTAATTATCATAAATTAAAATAAAAATACAAAGGGGTCAGGATGGCTAATAATAAATTTGAGGGTTGCTGGCCTGTGGCTCCAACACCTTTTAAAGAGAATGGTGAACTCGACATAGAAGGCATGAAAAGAGTTCTAGATTGCATGGTGGATCAAAATGTTGATGGTATTTGTATATTAGCGAATTACTCCGAGCAGTTTTTGTTATCAGACGAAGAAAGAGAGATTTTAACTAGATTATGTATTGAACATATATCTGGTAGAGTTCCAATAATCACAACTGTAAGTCATTTCTCAACAGATATTGTACTCTCACGTGCTAAATTAGTAAAAGAACTTGGTGGTGAAATGCTTATGATGATGCCCCCATATCATGGTGCTCTAATGAAAGGAACCTCTCAACAAACATTTGAACAATTTGCAAAAGTAGGTGAGGTAGGTGTTACTATTATGGTTCAGGACGCACCATTATCAGGAGTTGATTTGCCTGTTTCTCTTTTAATTAAAATGGCTAAGGAAATAGAAACTGTAAAATGTTTTAAAATTGAGTGTGCACAAGCAGCTTTTAAATTACGAAAACTTGTTCTTGAAGGTGGCGACGCTATTGAAGGACCATTTGATGGTGAAGAAGGAATAACATTGTTTGCTGATTTAGAAGCTGGTGCAACTGGTAATATGAGTTCTGCAATGATACCAGACTTAATTAAACCAGTTGTTTTAGATTATTTGGCTGGAGAATTTGATAAATCTGAAGATAAATATAATAATATTTTACCTGTAATTAATTATGAAAATAGGCAATGTGGGTTTAGAGCAACTAAAGTAATTATGAAAGTAGGTGGTGTTATCAATTCAGATTTTTGTAGACATCCAATTTTGCCATTAGATGAACAAACAAAAGCAGGATTAATAAAATTAATTAAGAAATATGATCCAATCGCTTTAAGTTGGGGAAAATAAAAAAACTTATAAACTAATATTGGAGGAACTATTGCCTTACACTTTAGATGATTTAGTTCAAGATATTAAAGAAATAATTAATACTGAAAAAATGCCAGATGGCTCAGATAAAATTTGTTATTTTGTTTCAAAAGCTCTTATGGATCAAAATTTTATAACTGATAATCTTCCTGATAGAGCTAAAGGTGAATTACCTAGGCAAATACTTTATGAAGATAAAGACACAGGTTTTTGTGTTTGTGGTCATGTCCATGATAATGAAGCCATAGGAAGCCCTCATGATCATGGATCAAGCTGGGCTATTTATGGACAAGCCTCTGGCGAAACAGAAATGACTGATTGGGAAATTGTTGAAACAGATAATTCAGATGATTTTGTAAATGTTAAACCAAAACAAACATATATTATGAAAGCTGGTGATGTGTATTTTTATGATGTAGGACATGTCCATTCACCAGTTAGAAAGCATCCTGTTAGATTATTAAGGATTGAAGGAGCTAATTTGGATAATATAAAAAGATCTAATATTAAAGTAATTACCTAAAAAATCCCTTTTCTTCTTCATCCATGTTTTTTATTAAATCCGTTTCCCATTTTAAGTAATTTTTTGCGTGTTCTTTGTTTCCTTCGTGACGAAGGTGGGTATGAAAATTAAAATCAATAAATTTTTCATCCAATTCAACTTCTGTTGTATCAATATAATCCAAATAATGTTCAACGTCTGTTTCATTCCAATGATATACTTGAACCACATATTTTGGGTTTTTTTCTTGAAGATCACTTACAATTAGACTTGCTTTAGGTAAATTATCGGTAATTAGAATGATAGATCTGTGATAATGAGTCATCTCTTTTTTTATTATTAATCTATTGGTCCAAACTGACTTCTTTATTCTTTTTTTGCAATAATCAAAGCTGTTTCGAATATCAAAGATAGGAGTATCTTTTAAATTTTTTAAATTCTCTAATTTAATCAAATTTAAAGGTTTAGTTTTAAAATTTACTTCATGCTTAAGATTTAAATTTTTAATTCTTTTAGGGCTTTCATCAACAATATAACAACGAAAGTTCATTTTTTTTAACCATAATGCTGTCATTCCTGCTCTTACTAGGTCACCATCATCAAATATAATTACATGTGATTTTAATACACCTATATATTTATCAGTAGCTTGTACTAATTGGCCGCCAGGTACATTTCTTAATTTGGATAATTTATTTTTTTGATTTAATTTTGTTCTTACATCGAAAATATATGTAGTAATATTCTCATTATTAATAAGTTTCTGTGCTTGATTCAAATCAATGATATCAACATTATTTTGTAATAAACTTATTATCCTATTTCTGAGTTCATTAATTTTTTTGTTATTAGGTGTTTTATTTAAAAATTTTGTTTTTTTATGATCTAATTTTAAATTAGCTAAAAACCATCCTTGAGTACCATTTTCTAGAGCATAAACTTTATTTTTGATACCAAAATTTATGAGCGCTTGAGTACCAATAATTGATCTCGTTCTCCCCGCACAGTTAATTATTATTTCAGTATTTGAACTTTTAATTATTTCAGAAATTCTAAAAGGTATTTCAGCATTAGGACAACATACACTTCCAGGTATACTCATCTTATTATATTCATCAAATGGTCTGCCATCTAAGATAATTATGTCTCTCTTTTCTTTTTGTTTCTGAAATAATTGAGACGCTGTTATAGATGGTGTGTTAAATTTTTGTTCAACAAATTCCCCAAAACTTTTACTAGGTACATTAATTCCGTCAAACAGACGAAACTTAGAATTTTTCCAACCATCAACGCCATTTTCTAAAATAAAAATATTTATATATTTTAAATTTTTTGCCAGTTTATAAGTTATCTCTGAAGTTCCGTCGTTATTATCAAACAAAACTATTCGCACATTTCTGTTTGGTAATAGCTTTTCAACATTTATTTCAAATTCACTAAATGGAATTGAAATAGAAAATAATGGATGACCTGCGGTGTGTTGAGATGTTTCTCTAACATCAATAAAAGCTAGTTCCTTTTCATCAGAAATCCAATTTTTTACTGTTTTGGCTTGTACAAAATTTTCAATCATATAATTCAATCATTGATTTAAATTTAATAATTCAAAAAATTAATATATGTTTTTTGATAAGGATAGTCAAAAAGGGGGATATAATGAAAGACTACAATGTAGGAGATTTGGTTTCGGAGTTTTTGCATCAAGTAGATGTGAAGGACGTTTTTGGGGTAGTCTCAGTGCACAACATACCGATGCTAGATGCAATTGGTAGAAGAAATCATATCAGAATGATCCCTGCAAGAGGTGAAATGGGAGCTGGCCATATGGCTGATGGTTATGCTAGAGCCCATAATGGACTTGGTGTTGTATTTACAAGTACTGGCCCTGGTGCAGCTAATGTTGCAGGTGCAATCGTAGAATCTCGTTTTGCAGGTTCGTCTGTTTTGCACTTTACAGGCCAAACTGCAACAGAAAATTTAGATAAAAACCAAGGTACAGTCCATGATGTTCCTAATCAATTAGGCATGCTTACTTCAATTTCTAAAGAGGCTATAAGAATTTATGATGAAGATGAGGCTTTAGAAAAATTAATCTATGCATGCAAGACTGCTCTTACACCTCCAAAAGGACCCGTTTCAATTGAGATACCTATAGACATTCAAAGAAAAAAAATTGAAAGACCTTCTTTTCTGGATACGGTTAGTTTACCTCATATAAGTGGGGAATTAGGTGATACAAAATCTCTTGATAAAATAGAAAATTATATAAAATCTTCAAAGAGAAAAATTATATGGGTAGGAAATGGAGCTAAGTTTGCAACTGAAGAAATTAATCGTTTTATAGAAATGGGGTTTGCAGTAGTAACAAGCACTCAAGGTAGAGGAGTGGTTTCAGAAATAAACAAAATGTGTTTAGGGGCCTTTAATGCTGTCCCTTTAATAGAGGAATTTTATAAAACATTAGATTTAATGCTAATAGTAGGTAGTAGATTAAGAGGTCATGAAACCAGAGATATGTCACTTGAATTACCAAAAAATTTAGTACAAATTGATATAGATCCCAATGCTAAAAATAGAACATATAAAACAAATCAATTTCATTGTGGAGATGCTAAAAAGGTTCTAGCTGAGTTAGCTAGAAGATTAGCTGGCTCAATTTGTGTAGAGAATGATTGGATAGATGAGGTCAGTGATTTAAAAAAACAAATATTTTCAGATTACAAAAATATGTTGGGTGCATATAAAGAATTTCCAGAAATAATAAGAAAAGTTCTCCCAAAAGATGGTAAGTGGGTTAGAGATGTTACTATTTCAAACAGCATGTGGGGAAACCGTATGATGCATATAAATGAACCTACTGAAAATATTTATCCTGTTGGAGCAGCTATCGGGCCTGGAATGGCTTTAGCTATTGGAGCTGCAATTGCCAGCAAAGGAAAAAAAACGATTGCTATGTGTGGGGATGGAGGGTTTATGCTTAATCTCCCAGATTTGTGGACTGCATCTGAAACAAATTGTGATGTTGTATTCTTAGTAATGAATGATAACGGTTATGGTGTTATAAAGCACATACAAGATAGCATGTATGGCGGACGAAAATTTTTTGCTGATTTAATGGGACCAAATTTTGGAGATTTAGCAAAAGTAGCCAAAATGAAATACAAAAGAATTGACTTTGCAAAAGATTTAGAAAAAGTTCTTATAGAAGCTGTAAATTTTGATGGTCCAGTATTAGTAGAGGTAAACGTAACATCAGTTGGAGAAATGCCGCGTTACTTTGCTCCACCTCCTCACGCTTTAAAAAAATAGTATGCCAGAGTTTCCTGAAACAATTTCAACTCTTACGGCATATTTTTTAATTTTTATTAGTATGGCTACTTCATTTATTACTTCAGCTTTTGGGATTGGAGGAGGAGCAATCTTACTAGGATTATTAGCTGTCAAACTACCACCTATTGCATTATTACCAATACATGGCATTGTTCAAATAGGTTCTAATCTTGGAAGAACAATAATTTTTTTCAAAGACATTAAAAAGGATACTTTAATTCCATTCACTGTTGGGACAATTATAGGTTCTATAATAGGAGGTTCCATTTTTATTCAAATAGATGAGTGGTTGCTTCAGTTATCAATATCATTATTTATATTGTGGTCAGTGTATGGCAAAATTCCAATTATTAGATCAAAGCAAATAACAATTGGTGGTGTGTTTTCAGGTTTCTTGACAATGTTTTTTGGAGCATCAGGAACCTTAGTAGCAGGAATGGTAAAAACACTAAATCTTGAACCAGTAAGACATTTAGCAACACATTCAGCATTGATGTCTATACAACATTTGATAAAAGTGGTGGTATTTGGTTTTGTAGGTTTTGCTTACTCTGAATATTTTTTACTTATATTTTTAATGATAATTAGTGGATTTGTAGGCACTGTTTTAGGGAAAAAAATTTTAGTGAAATATGGAAGTAAATATTTTAAGTTAATTTTGCATTCAGTTCTTACACTCATAGCTTTATATCTTCTTTCGAATGCAATTATTATGAGTAAGGCTTTAGATAATATTATTTTTTTTGTTTAGTTATCCAAGAAAAAATCATAGGTCCACATAAACCTAAAAAGGCAAATACTAAAAACATAAGAGCAAGAGGTTGAGCAAAGATCATCCACCAAGCTCCATCAAACATTTTAAGAGAATGTTGTAAATTTGTTTCAACCATTTCACCAAGAATTAAACCAACTGCGATTGGAGCTACAGAAAAACCATGTCTACGTGCAAAGAAACCAATTATACCAAATATTAATGCGAGCCAAACATCTAAAAGTTGGCCTTGAAAAGCATATGCACCAATAACAGAAAGTCCAAAAACAATCGGCCACAATATGGCTGTGGGGACGAGTGAAACTCTAGCGAAAAATTTGGCAGCATATAATCCCATTAGCATAAACATAATATTAGCAAAAAACATTGAACCAAAAATTTGGTAGACTTTTTCTACTTGTTCCGTAAACAGGTATACGCCTGGTCTTAAACCGTGAACCATTAATCCAACTAATATGATAGCAGTAGTACCACTTCCTGGAATACCTAAAACCATTGTAGGTACCATTGCGCCACCAGTTGCAGAATTATTTGCAGCCTCGGCGCCAGCTATGCCTTCAATAGAACCTTTACCAAATTCTTCTTTGTTTTTTAGACCATCTTCTTGCTTCGGAATATCCAATCATTGATGCAACAGTGGCACCTTCTGCTGGTAAAACACCAATAAAAGTTCCAATTCCACAGGATCTCAATATAGTTTTCCAAATTTTTTTATAATCTTCTTTTGTGGGCAACTTGACAGCTTTCATACTAACAGTATTCACAATTTTATTAACTGTTTTGGATTGAACTAAAAGCTCTGATATTGCAAAAAGCCCAATAAATATTGGAACAAAATGAATACCTTCATATAGCTCATAATTGCCAAACATAAATCGTTCAATTCCTGTTACTCGTTCTGCTCCAATTGTTGATAACCAAACTCCAAATATTCCACCTATTAAATTTTTTACAGCTCCACCAGCGCTTATACTGGCAAGCATGGACAAGCCAAATACTGTTAATGCAAAATATTCAGGTGATCGGAATTCGTAAGCTACTCTGGCCAACAATGGTGCTGCAAAACATAGAATTATTACAGAAAATATTCCACCAACAGTACTTGAAATCACAGCAACTCCTAACGCTCTTCCTGCTTCACCTTTTTGAGCAAGAGGATAACCATCAAAAGTTGTTGCAGCTGCAGCCGAAGTTCCAGGTGTGTTAATTAAAATAGCAGTTATAGATCCAGCAAAAGTTGCTGAAACATAAATTGTCGCAAGGACTGCTATCGCGTGAACTGGATCCATGGTTAGAGTAAAAGGTAATAATAGTGCAGCCCCAGTTGTTGCACCTAAACCTGGTAATACTCCTATTACAACCCCTAATATAGTTGTAACAAAAATTAAAAAAAGTAAATAGGGATCAGTTGCAACTGACAGCATTGCAGTTAATCCTTGTTCAAACATGATTTAACACTCTATCCATAATACAAATCCATTAATATTCCTCTTGGGAATCTAATTTTTAAAACAAAATCAAACAATAAAAAAATTAATAAAGGGGTTAATGTTGCTGTTAAAAAAGAAAGCCAAATTCTTTTCTCACCCCATAATAATCCCATTAATAACATAACTACAAAAATTCCAATAAACATATCAGTATACACTGTTAGCAAATAAAAGATTAAAAATAAGCCCATACTACCCCAAGTAGGAAATTTTTCTAATTTAATAGCGTCTGGATTTTTAGCTTTATATTGGAATGTTAGCACTGCTATTAAAATAAGCTTAAGAACCATTAAAAAAATGGGAAAAGATCTAGCTTGCATACTGTCGCCTACTATCATTTCAGGCGAAGTATCTAATTGCAAAGATATTCCAATTATAATAATTGAAAATATGGTAAGAAATAATGGAACTATATAAAATTTATTAGACATAATGTTTGTTTTAATGCCCCCTTATATAATAAGAGGGCATTAATAAATATTTACTTCATTAAGCCCATCTCTTTAAGAGCTGGTCCAAACTCACCAACCATAAAGGCAATTTGCTTACCCCAAGGTCCAGAAGGTTGAGGTGAAGTATTATCTAATCCAGAATTTGCTAGATAAGCTTGATACATAGAATGTTTCATCGCTTTTGCCATTCCTTTTTCAAGTTCAGCAACTCTAGCTTTATCAACGCCAGCATGAGTTACGAAACCTCTTGTTGTTGAAAGAACTAGATCTATTCCAAGAGATTTAGCTGTTTTAGCTTTTGGAATAGGAGCCATTGCGTTTTCTCCTAATATTACAAGAGGACAAACATCGCCAGCTTCAACTGGTGCTGCTGCTTCAGATAAATTAAGTGTTCCTACATCAACTTCTCCCGCAACAAGTCTTGTTGCTAATTCTGCTCCACCTTTAAACGGGATATATTTAGGCATTTTTTGACCTAGTTTTTTTGCCCATAAATAAACAGTAATGTGATCAATGGTACCAGTATGAGTTCCTCCAAATGTCATTTTGTCACCTTTCTTCATTCCGGCAACAAAATCTTCAGGTGTTTTATATGGACTTTTTTTGCAATTTACCATAAGAATTTGAGGATCATTCGTACCTCTAGCTATTGGAGCCATATCACTAACTTTTAACTTAGTTTTGCCCATAGCCATTGTGATAGCGTGTCCCACTGTAAAAGTTAATATTGTATTTCCATCTGCTGGTCTTGTCATGAAATAGTTCATAGCTGCGGCACCACCACCACCTCTTTTGTTAACAACAACCATGTCTTGCTTAAGAGTTCTTCTTGAACGAAGCATCATCATTCGAGAGTTGACATCGGTCCCTCCGCCTGCTCCCGCATGAGTAACAACTTCAATTGCGGGCTTTTTTGAAGCTAGAGTAGGACTAGTAGTGAAAGCGACAGCTGACACTATAACGGCCAGACCAGTACCAACTTTGAAAAGTGTTTTAGATTTAATCATTTATTTTCCTCCGTAATGATTATCCAGCAAAAGCTGGTTATGAATACTATTAAAAACAGCATCATGTGAGTAAATAAATACCCATTACAATTCAATGTTATAGCAACTTAATAAATTTAAAATTACTTACCTAATGAATAGATTGATTATTACGAATTAAATATATGAGTCAAGTATACAATACAAATCTAAAAATAATTATTAATTTATTCAAATAAGATTTTTGACGTAGAACCATTACTGATTTTGTTTTTTATTTCGATATTGAAGAGAATTAATGTTTGCTCTATAGGCTTCAATTAATTCAGTTCTAGTAATATTTTTTTCCTTATCTATTTGTAAAAAATTATCAAATTGGGGTGAAAAATTAGAAAGTTGTAAAATTACAGAAAATATTGATATAGGTTCCAATTTAATTCTCCTTTGCAAATATAATGTGCAAAACGAATGCCAATATAATTGAAATAAACAAAATTATTGAAAACTAAAAAAAAAGTTATAAATAAATATATTCGAAACTTTATCATAAACAATCATGAAAAATATAACCATTTTAAAAAATTATAAAGTGCATAAAGCGCATAAAGCGCATAAAGCTTATTTACCCATGTCAATGACTGGTTGGATAAGATCCAACCACGCTGGAGAATATGGTGCAGTATGGATTTATTTAGGAGTTAAGAGTGTGTTTTGGAATAAAAAAATTCAAAACAAGTCTAAAGAATATCATCAAACTGAAAAGAATCATTTAATTGTAATGAGCCATATATTACCAAAAAAAAATTATAGTCAATTATTTGCTTTATGGAGAATATTAGGGTTTGGGTTAGGTTTTTTTTCAGCATTATTAGGCTATAGATTCTTTTGTGTAACGATTCAATCAGTTGAAACTTTTATTGAGAAACATTATAAAGAAGAAATTGATCTTTTGTATAAAAATTCTATTTCTTTTGAACTACTTAGGGTGTTAGAAAAGTGTTGCGAAGAAGAGGTAGAGCATCAAAATAAAGAAAAGTTATTTAAGGGAATTGAAAATAACAACATTTTTGAAAAATTTTGGTTAAACTTAATTGGATCAGGATCTAGTTTTGCAGTAAATATTTCTAAACAATATTAGGTTTTATACAATGAAAGTAATTCAAGTTTTTTATGATGGAAAATGTGGTCTTTGTAGCAAAGAAATTAACTACTACAAAAGAATAGCCCCAAAAAATATTTTTGAATGGCATGATGTAGCATCAAATCCTAAAAAACTAAAGGATATTAAAATTTCACAATATGACGCTCTGCTTTTTTTGCATGTATCAGATCAAAATTCCAATTTAAAAATTGGGGTTGATGCATTCACAGTAATATGGAGTCAGCTTAGGTATTGGAAAATTTTATCTATTTTGATAAAAACTCCTATTGTTTACTCAATTGCTAAGATCACTTATAAACTATTTGCAAATTATAGATTTAAAAAACTTACACATTGTCAAATGGCAAACCAGAAGGTTATTTAGAATAAATGCTTAACTGGGTAAAAAATTTAAAATCTAGAAAAAACATTGTTTCTGTAAAAAAAGAAACTCGATTAGAGCAAATGAAAAAAAATCCTTACAGAAGAGTTGATAGTGAAAATATGACAGATATTGAAAAAATGGACCTAGGATTTAATGGAAAAACTTTTACTATTAACGGTATTGAAGTAGATTTTTAACCGTATTAATAAAAAATTTTATACTTTGCCTTTACGTAATTTGTTATATACTCCTGATTCTTATTTAAAGGATTATTAGAGGATTTGATATGAAAAAGTTTACTACAACATTAGCGGCTCTGATGATATTGGGGTCCTCATCATCTTTTGGCGATGGTCATAAGGTAAAAGTCGGTATGATAACCACATTATCAGGTGGTGGTTCAGGTTTAGGCATTGATGTTAGAGACGGTTTTATGCTAGCTGTTAAAGGTAATAAAAATATTTCCGTAATTACAAAAGATGATCAGCGTAAACCAGACATTGCGGTTCAATTAGCTGACAAAATGATACAGTCTGATAAAGTAGATGTGTTAACGGGTATAATCTGGTCAAATTTAGCAATGGCTGTTGTGCCTGCCACTGTAAATCAAGGTAAATTTTACTTGTCACCCAATGCTGGGCCATCAAAATTAGCTGGTAAAGGATGTCATAAGAATTATTTTAACGTTGCCTGGCAAAATGATAATTTACACGAAGCAGCAGGAGGTTACGCTAATTCTGCTGGATTTAAAAATTCTTTTATACTTGCTCCAAATTACCCCGCAGGTAAGGATGCATTAACTGGCTACAAAAGATATTTTAAAGGAAGTTTAGCTGGTGAAATTTATACAAAATTAGGTCAAAAAGATTATGCTGCAGAAATTGCTCAAATAAGAGCATCAGGTGCTGATAGCGTATTCTTTTTTCTACCAGGTGGAATGGGCATTGGATTTATGAAACAATTTTCACAATCTGGAATAAAACTTCCAGTTGTTGGCCCAGCTTTTTCATTTGATCAGGGTATTCTTAAAGCCGTAGGTGATGCAGCACTTGGTGTTAAAAACACTTCTCAGTGGTCAAAAGACATTGACAATGATGCAAACAAAAAGTTTGTGAAGGATTTCCAATCTGAATATGGAAGGTTACCTTCATTATATGCATCTCAAGGTTATGATACTGGCAAGCTTTTAATTTCGGCAATGTCAAAAGCAAAAGTGAAAGATATGGATAAATTTAGAGATGCTCTCAGAAAAGCTGACTTTTTGTCAACAAGAGGTAAATTTAGTTTTGATAAAAATCATCATCCTATTCAGGACATTTATGTTCGTGAAGTAATTAAGGAAGGTAAAATCCTTACTAATAAGATTGTTTCAGTAGGGTTAAAGGATCATTCAAACGCATATGTTTCTGAATGTAAAATGTAAAATTTTAATAGGTGATTTCTGAGAAATCACCTACTTTTAAATCCTTTTAAATGACATCTATACTATTTTTTGAACAATTATTAAATGGCATGCAGTTTGGAACTATGTTGTTTTTAATGTCTGCTGGTTTAACTCTTATTTTTGGGGTTATGGGTCTAATTAATTTAGCTCATGGTTCTTTTTATATGATCGGAGCTTTTAGTGCAGCCTTAATAGCAAGCCTTACGGGATCTTTTTGGCTTGCATTATTAGCAAGCTTGTCAGGTGCGGCAATTGCAGGAGTGTTGATTGAAATTATTATCATAAGACGTTTGTATAGAAGAGATCACTTAGACCAAGTTTTAGCAACATTTGCATTAATACTGTTGTTATCTGAGGGTGTTAGATGGTGTTTTGGAGCTTTCCCTCTATATTTAGATATCCCAAAAAATCTAAATGGTACTTTACCAATTCTAGATGATATAATTTACTCTAAGTATCGATTATTTATAATATTTATGGGTCTTTTGATAGCTATTGGGTTATATATTCTCATAGCAAAAACACGCCTAGGAATTCGTATAAGAGCAGGTCAAAATGATCGTCAGATGATATCAGCACTTGGTGTTGATATTTCAAAACTCTATACCATAGTATTTGCCTTAGGGGCTTCTCTAGCTGGTTTGGCTGGAGCGATGATAGGAGCCATTCAATCTGTTGAAGTTGGAATGGGTGAACCTATTTTAATTCTAGCTTTTGTAGTAATAGTAATTGGGGGAATTGGTTCAATTAAAGGGGCATTTATTGGCTCTATTTTAGTAGGTGTAACCGACACAATTGGCAGAATTTTTTTACCAGAAATCTTAAAGGCTTTTATGGAGCCAGCAAGTGCAACATCTGTTGGTTCTTCAATTGGTTCAATGTTAATATATATATTAATGGCTTTAATACTTATCATAAAGCCATCTGGATTATTTGGAAAAACTTAAAATGATTTTTGAAAAAGTCTTAAATAAATGGATTTTGTTTTTTCTTTTTTTAATTCCAGTTTTAGGATTTATTTTTGAAGAGTATTATTACATAACTCTTACAACAAAAGTTGTCATTTTAGGTATTGCAGGTATTGGACTTAATTTAGCGCTAGGTTATTGTGGCTTGATCTCTTTTGGTCATGCAGCTTTTTTTGGTTTAGGTGGTTATGTTACAGGAATAATCTCTTATCATGCTATGAACTCAGAATTAATATTCAGTTGGCCTTTTATCGTATCTGGCAGTTCTGATATGTTAGTAATTTGGCCAATAGCAATATTATCAAGTGCATTTTTAGCTTTAATTATTGGATTGTTATCCCTTAGAACCACTGGTGTTTACTTCATCATGATTACTTTGGCATTCGCGCAAATGTTGTATTTTTTTGCAATTAGTTGGCCCAGCTATGGAGGTGAAGACGGGCTATCTATATATATGAGAAATTCGTTACCATTTGTTGATACTATGGATCCATTAACATTTTACTTTATATGTCTTTTTTGGTTATTAGTAGTAATTTTTATTTCAGCTAAACTTATAAATTCTTCTTTTGGTATGGCATTTCAAGCTATTAAGCAAAATGAAGAGAGAGTAAAATCAGTTGGTATTGAAACTTTTAAAGTGAAACTGCTGGTTTTTGTTATTTCAGGAACAATTACTGGGTTAGCGGGTTCCCTATATACAGATTTAAACAGGTTTATAAGCCCGTCGGTTCTTAATTGGCAGATGTCTGGAGAAATAATGGTATTTGTAATTCTTGGAGGAATTGCAAGACTTTATGGACCTCTTGTTGGCGCAGCTTTCTTTATAGTTTTAGAGCAAACCCTAGGAAGTTATACAGAAAATTGGCAGTTTTGGTTGGGATTAATTCTTATTTTAGAAATATTATATGTACGCTCAGGTATTTTAAGTTTGTTTGAAAAGAAATTAAAATATGAAAAATAAAATCTTAAATATTAAAAACTTATCTAAATCATATGGTGCATTTAAAGTTACTGATGAGATTACAATTGATCTTTATTTTGATGAAATTCATGCCCTAATCGGACCTAACGGGGCGGGAAAGTCAACACTAATTAAGCAAATAGTTGGAAGTGAAAAACATGACATAGGTTCAATTATATTGGATCAAGAAGACATAACTGATTTAACTGACATTGAAAGAGCTAAAATTGGAATATCAAGAACATTTCAGGTTTCTTCTATCATCCCTCAGTTTAGTGCAATAGATAACATAATTTTATCTCTATTAGATAAATCGAATAAAACGTTTGAAATGTTTAAAAGCGTAAGGAACAATCAAGAATTATACTTAAATGCTAAAAAAATTCTTATTGAAATTGAATTAATAGAAAAAAGTAATATTTCAGCATCTGACTTAAGCCATGGTGATAGAAGAAAACTTGAAGTTGGTCTAGCTTTAGCAATGGATCCAAAAGTTTTTTTATTTGACGAGCCAATGGCTGGTTTAGATGAAAGAGGCACAAAAATGATGATCAATTTATTCAAAAAAATAAAATCTGACTCGCCAATTTTATTAATTGAACATGATATGGATGCTGTTTTTGCATTAGCTGATAGAGTTTCGGTAATTAATTATGGAAAGATAGTGGCTACAGGTACTGTTAATGAGATCAGACAAAATGAATTAGTTAGAGATGTTTATTTAGGCTATGAAATCTGATGGATAAACTTCTTGAAATAAATGGTTTAAAGTCATGGTATGGTCTAAGTCAAGCTCTATTTGATGTGAATTTAGATATTAATGAGGGTGAAGTTGTTGCGCTCCTCGGTAGAAATGGTATGGGGAAATCAACAACTATTAGGTCGATTTGTGGTTTAATAAGTAATTATGAAGGCGAAATAAAGTTTAAAAATATTTCAATTATAAATCAGCCAAGTTATAAAATTGCTCAATTGGGTATTGGCCTTGTGCCAGAGGGTAGAAGAGCATTTACAAATTTGACTGTATTGGAGAATCTTACAGCAACTGCGGTTGAAGGAGAATGGACGCAAGAGATGGTTTTTCATTTATTTCCAAAATTAGCAGAAAGAAAATATCAAAGTGCTTCTACTTTATCCGGAGGTGAACAACAAATGCTTGTAATTGGAAGAGCATTAATGACAAATCCAGACTTACTCATTTTAGATGAAGCTACTGAAGGTTTGTCCCCAACTATAAAATTAGAAATATGGAGAGTTATAACAATTTTAAAAAATAAAGGCGTTTCAATTCTAATAATTGATAAATCACTTAAACAACTCCAAGATTTAGCTGATAAGTTTTATATTATAGAAAAAGGAAAAACAGTATGGAATGGTTTTTCAAACAATTTAAATAGTAAAATTGCTCAGAGGTATTTAGGAGTTTAGTTAGATATGATTATTGAAATAATTTAACATATTAATATTAGATTCACCTCCAACGCCAGAAACAATTGCTCCCATTTCATTAAATTCTTTACTAACTTTTATCCAATTTTTTCTGCTTTTTTCAATGTGAGACTTTGAAATCCAATATTTCACAGCAATAAAATTAGTATCAGAAATATCAACAGTTGTTTGTTTTATAAGACCAACTTTCATTTGCTCTTGTACTACTTCATTATAATGTAGCTTAAGAGCTTTTTTTGCTGTTTGGTTTGGGCATTTAATTGTTACTATTCTTAAATACATGAAATTATTTTCTATTCAAAGTAAAGGTTATATTTAAATTCATCAAATCAAAAGTTACAAACAGAATCAATAGTGATTTTGAGTTTTTCAGAAATTTCATCAATCTCATTCTCATTAATTATAAACGGAGGTGCAATGAGAATATGATCGCCAATTTCTCCGTCTATTGTTCCTTGCATTGGATAACAAATTAATCCTTCGTCTAAAGCTTTTTTCTTAATTTTACCAGCAATATTAAAATTTTTAGAAAAAGGATCTTTAGTTGATCTGTCAGCTACAAGCTCAATAGCTCTGAACAAACCTCTGCCTCTTATGTCACCAACATATTGATTTTGGCTTAGATTTTTTGTTAAGCTTTGTTTCAGTAAGTCGCCCTTTTCTCTAACTTGAGATGGATAATCATCATTTATTAATTTACTTAAAACTGCATAAGAAGCTGCACACGCTACTGGATGACTAAGATATGTGTGTCCATGTTGAAAAAATCCAGTTCCATTTTCTATTGCTTCATAAATATAATTTTGACATATCATAGCTCCAATTGGTTGATATCCTGCACCCAACCCTTTAGCAATAGTAATTATGTCAGGAATAACCTGTTCATCATCGCATGCAAACAAAGATCCTGTTCTTCCCATACCACACATTACTTCGTCTAAAATTAATAAGACATCATATTTATTGCATATCTCTCTTATAAGTTTGAAATAACCTGGTACAGCTGTGAGAGCGCCAGCAGTTGCTCCAACTACTGTTTCAGCTATAAAAGCCATAACATTATCTTGTCCCAATTTTAAAATTTCATCTTCCAATTCTTTCGCAACTCTTTGTCCATAATCCCATTCAGTTTCATCTGATCTTTTATTTCTATATAGATAACAAGGTGAAATTAAACTTGTTTCAATTAGTAAATTTTCAAAAAAATTTCTTCTCCAATTATTGGTGAACATACAAGAGAAGTCTTAAGAGAAAATGGTTATACAGAAGATGGAATTGATAGACTTTTTGAAAATGAAATTATTTTTGAAAACAATTCTTAGTTTAAATATAACTTATCGAAGTAATGTTCTCTTAATTTATGTATATGATTTATAAGATCGTGATAATTTTCCTTGTTTTCAGTAAAATATAAAAAAGCGTCTATTGCTTGAAAAATAAAAAGATCAATGCCTGAAATAATTTTTGCTCCAACTTGTTCACCTTTCTTAATGAAGTCGGTTTTAGCAGGAGTGTAAACTACATCAAAAATCCATTGTTTCTCACTAGGCATTAGATTTTCTAGTGGACATCCTGGAAAATCATAATGACCAACTGGTGTGCAATTAATTATACCATCAAAACTGGATATAATTTTTTCTATTTGATCAGGTTTTGTTACAACACAATTAATATTTAAAAGACTTAAATCTTTAGATAAACGGTCCGATTTAAGTTTATCTTTGTCAATTAGAAAAATCTTTTCTACACCTAGAGAAGCTAAAGCAAAAGTGGCTGCCCTACTTACCCCACCAGCACCTAACACTAGAATTGTTCCAGGAGTATTTTTACCAAAATGAAAATTATAAGTTTTCAAAAAACCAGTATAATCAGTATTCTGAGCTATAATTTTTTTTTTGAATATAAGCGTATTTGCTGATCCAACATTTCTTACGTTCTTAGATATATTATCTACATGCTTTATTACTTTTTCTTTAAAAGGAAATGTAATATTCACTCCTTTGAACCCTGCAACTCTTAATTCTTCTAACAAAACTAAAAAATAATTTTCTTCTTTATCTTTCAAATCAAATAATAAATATACTAAGGGGATTTGGAATATTTTTGCAAGACGGATATGAATATCAGGGGCATTCGAGGAAGAAATATTGTTACCTATTAATCCAATTTTCATAATCTAAAGGGTCTTTTGGATAAGACGTATAATTACTGTTCCAAACCATCTTTCTATCTGAACTCTAACGGGCACATAATCTTTATTCCAATTTTTACCAAAAAATACTTTGATATCAGAGATCTTATCTTCACTTGGCTTCCATTTAGTTTTAAGTCTATGACCACCTATTGGGAAAACTCTCAATCCACATATCAATACATTGCCTTTATATGATTTTGGTCTATCATTATCAATTGTGCTATTTCTAATTGTTTTGATTTTCAAATTATATCGCCTTCTGCCGTCGAAAACTCTAAAGTTTTTATCACAAATATTTTCTTTATTAATTTTTTCAATAACTCTCATAAAAGCTGTTATTGGATCAATAACATTAACCAAACTAGACTTTTGAACTTCGTGGTATTTTTTAAGATCTATAGTAGGAATATTTACATAACTTAGAGTTTTATAATTGTTGACCCATGTAATATCCGTAGTCCGCCTTTTCTTATTAAATACTCCACCAGCTGAAAATTTATTTGGCAACCAAGTACCTTTATTTTTTATTGATGAAGACTTCAATACTCCATTATACTCATATAATGCTTCTAAAATACCAGCAGTTTGTGATTTAATTTCAATATTTAAATTTTGAGACGTTAATCTAAACAAAACCTCTGCTGTACCAACAATTAAATTTCCAAACTGAACCTCATAATAATAATTTTCTTGTTTAGAACTTGCTGAAAAATTAAGTAAGGAAAAGATTATTAAAAAAATTAAAGCATTTAAAAATTTATTCATTATCAAATTATTTTCATCAGATTGTTAACTGCTCTTTTTTAATTGCAAGAACAGAGGAAACAGTTGAAACACAAAAGGGCACACAAAAAGTAATTAAGATTTTAGTCCAATTTGTTATAGTCATTGTTCCTAAATAAATATGATCCCCATGATTAATTATTGCTAAAATGATTCCTACCATCAAAGCCATTTTAAAAGCTCTAAGAAAAACATCTTTTCTAAATGCTATATGAAACATCAATTCCCCACCAAAAATTTATATTATTTGCAAAATATAACATAATATACAAAACTTAAAATTGTAATAAATTTAAGATGTTTTTTAGTTTGGAGAAACAATGTTAATAAAAATTTTTGTAAGAACCTTCGCATCTACAGAAGATTGTGAATTATTCGAATCAATACTTGAAACTAGATGGCCTAATTTACTTCAACAAGTAAAAGGCGTTAGGTTTAGAGCTATGAAAAATCCGCAAACACCTAACGTAAGTGTGGTTTTATGGGAGTTTCCTGATGCTGAATCAATGAAAAAAATTGATAAGTTAATTGATGAAAACATAGCTAAATATGTCAAAACCTTATCACCTAAAACAATCCACTTTGTTGGTGGAGTTACTCAAGATTTTGGAGAAACAACATTTTAGAAAACAAAATGAAATATAGTAATATTTTTCCAAGACATTCAAACTATGATCTTCCCACAGCTGTAAGAGGAGATGGATGTTATATTATAGACGATACTGGTAAAAAATATATTGACGGGTCAGGTGGTGCTGCAGTTTCTTGTTTAGGTCATTCTGACAACACTGTCAAAGATGAAATTATCAATCAAATAGGAAAATTAGCTTATGCCCATACTTCTTTTTTTACGAACGAACCATCCGAAAAATTGGCTAGTCTACTATCTAAAAATTCTCCATCTGGACTAGATAAAGTATATCTTGTTTCAAGTGGCTCTGAAGCAGTAGAGGCTTCTATAAAACTAGCAAAACAATATTTTGTTGAAATAGGGAAACCACAAAAACATAGGGTCATATCTAGAAGACAAAGTTATCATGGAAACACTCTAGGAGCTCTAGCCTCTAGTGGAAATATTTGGAGAAGAAATTTTTTTGAAAATTTACTAATTGAAACAAGTTTAATTTCACCTTGTTATCTATATAGAAATAAAAGATCAGATGAAACTGAAT
>KB910543.1 GCA_000383115.1 alpha proteobacterium SCGC AAA015-N04 | reverse complement strand
GCAAAAAAACATGATGATCACGACCATGATAAACATGCAAAAAAACATGATGATCACGACCATGATAAACATGCAAAAAAACATGATGATCACGATGATCATGAAAAAGAAGACGATGTTCACATTTGGTTGAGTCCAGATAATGCAGTAAAGATTATAAAAAAAATAAATAAAGAATTAAGTTTATTTTTCCCAGAAAATTCAGTGACATATGATCAAAATGCCAATCAAATGATTAAGAAAATTAATCAATTAAAAGTTGAATTAAAAAATGAATTATCTAGTATTAAAGATAAACCATATGTAGTATTTCATGATGCATATCAATATTTTGAAACAAGCTTTGGTTTAAATGCTGTTGGCTCTGTTGCGTTAGAAGGAGATATAGCTTCTTCACCAAAACAAATATCTTTTATAAAAGATAAAATTGTTAAATTAAAAGCTTCATGTGTTTTTCAAGAACCTCAGTTTGATAGTAAATTAGTAAAAATTGTTGTTGAGGGTACTAATGCACAAATAGGTACACTAGATCCCCTTGGTGTTAATATAAAAAGTGGAGAAAATTTTTATTTACAATTACTTAAAAACATGGCTAAAAGTCTGAAAGATTGTTTAGGGTAATGATTATAAATGTTAATTTGTGAAGATATATCATTTGATATTGACGGACAAAAATTATTTTCAAACATCAATTTAAATATAAAACCTCAGGAGGACCTTTTGATAACTGGTCCTTCTGGAGTTGGTAAAACAACCTTACTTAGTATTTTATGCGGCATTCAAAAACCAACCACTGGTAAAATAACTTATAATAGTATTGACCTTTATAATTTACCTGAAAACAAAATAGATGAATTTAGAGGAAAAAATCTTGGTGTGGTTTTTCAAAATTTTAACTTAATTAATGCATTTACTGTTAAACAGAACTTAGAAATTGCTGTAAGTGATATTAATACAAAAAAAATCAATTCCATTTTTTAACCTTTTGGATAGAGTTGGACTGGCAAACAAATCGCATATAAAAGTGGCAAACTTAAGCATTGGAGAAAAACAAAGACTTGCGGTGGCACGTGCATTTGTTGGGGATCCGAAATGGGTTTTTTGTGATGAACCAACTTCATCATTAGACGATAAAAATGCCAATATTATAGCGAATTTGATAAAAGAAGAAAGCTTGCGTTGTAAAGCTTCACTGGTGCTTATAACACATGATAGTCGTATACAAACTTTAATAAAATTTTCTAAAGTTTTAAAATTAGGAGATGCGTTATAAATATTTTTTATATATCAATTTTGTATCTAAAATCTAAACCTTTAAACTTTTTGCTAAGTGTGTTTCTAATGATTGTAGGAATTACAATAATAACTGTGTCTATATTGGTTAACCAAGTTACCAAAGAAACTTTCAGTAAAAATAATCCAGGTTTAGATGCTGTAGTTGGTGCAAAAGGAAGCCCCCTTCAGTTGATATTATCTTCTATTCATCATATAGATGTTCCTACTGGAAATATAAGCTATAAAAACGCTAGAAAAATTATTAAACACCCAGCAATTAAAAGTGCAATACCAATTTCATTGGGAGATAATTTTCAAAATTTTAGAATAGTTGGGACTAACAAAAGTTTTTTAAAGTTATATAAAGCAAATCTAATTTCAGGTACCGCCTGGTCACAACCAATGCAAGCTGTGATTGGTTATAATGTGTCTAAAATAACAAAGTTAAAAATTAACAAGTTCTTTGTTGGCTCACACGGCTTAATTGACACCGGGGATGTTCATGCAGAACAACCTTATAAAGTTGTCGGTGTTTTAAAAAAAACCGGAACTATATTAGACAATTTGATTTTAACAAGTTTAGATAGTGTATGGAACTTACATTCTGTTACAAATAAAGATAAATTAGAAATTACTTCATTGTTATTAAAATACAAAAATAAGACTTCATCTTTCTCTTTTCCTCGTTTAATTAACAAAGGTACAAACATGCAAGCTGCCAGTCCTAGTTTTGAAATTTCAAAACTACTTAAACTTACTGGTAATGCTCATAGAATTGTTGATTACTTGAGTGTACTAATAATAATATTATCTTTCTTGGGAATCTTGTTCACTTTATTAAATAACATAAATGAACGGAAATATGACTTAGCAGTGTTAAGAACACTTGGATTTTCAAGATGGAAATTATTTTCCATTATTTTATCAGAAGGAATGATTATTTCTATTTTAGGTAGTACTATTGGTCTAATATTTGGATATTTAGTATGCGAAAGCATGTACTATTTTTCTATTGTAGGTATAAGCTTAGAACTGGGGGAGCTAAATTTTTTAAATAACTTATTTTTAATTTGGATAATCGTAAATATAATTGCCTTTATAACGTGCTTAGTTCCATGTATAAAAGTTTATAAGCAGAATATAAGATCTACTTTATTAAATAGTTAAAATTTATATATTTATGACGTAGATTTTATTGAAGGAGAAATTTTTGAATTTGAGATTTCTATTTATAATTGTTTTTACCTTTTTTTGTAATAAAGCATTTGGGTTTGAAAAATTTAACCTTAATGAGATTGACCCTTATGAAAATATTATTATAGAAGATATGTTTGAACCATTAAAAGTCACGGGAGATGCTTTGCCATGGCAATTATTTGGTAAGACTAAGGAAGTAGAAGATTGTACCATTGATAAAGATGGTTTTGATTACTGTCTTATCAAACCAATTTATGACGATAAAATTAAAAAGTATAATGGGGAAACTGTAACTATAATGGGATATATGTTTCCATTAGAAGAATCTGAAAAACAAAGAAAGTTTTTAATAGGACCGTACCCTTTAAGTTGTCCTTTTCACTACCACGTTGGGCCTTCTCAAGTGATTGAGATAAAATCCGATAATCCAGTTGATTTTTCATTTGATCCAATAACTATTAAGGGCAAACTCAAGATAAAATTCAACAAGGAGACTGGATCATTCTTTTACCTAGAAACTATTAAGTCTTAATTTATAAAGTATCAGAAACGCCCCATATATTAGTTACCTGACTTGATAAAACCCCACCATTTCCATGAGCAACAGATAATTTAGCATTATCAATCCAACCACCATTTAGTCGTTGACCAACATCATCTCCTGAAGCATTTCTTAACTGCCTTAAAGCTTCTAAAGTTACAAAAAGACCGTACATTCCAGGATGGACACAGGATAAACCACCACCATTAGTGTTAACTTTTAAGTTTCCAGCAGGTCCTATATTATTATTTTTTACAAGTTCTTTCGCTTCTCCTTTTTTACAAAAGCCTAGGTCCTCTAGAAACAAAAGAGTATTTATTGTAAATGCGTCATACAATTGAATAGTACTCATATCATTCGGTTTATAACCAGACATACTAAATGCTCTTTTTCCACTTTCAATCGCTGATGTTTGCACCAAATCAGGCATTTCAGAAATCATACGATGGTGATGTTCCATTGCTGCACCAAGTAGATAGATAGGAGTGTTTTTGGTATCTTTTGCCTTATCTGATCTAGTCATTACAACAGCTGCACCTCCATCTGTTACAAGACAACAATCCAATTTTCCGAGAGGATCAACAATAGGCCTTGCTGACAAAACATCATTTACGGTTAATGGACCATCTTGGTGAGTATAAGCCCTAGGATTTAATAAAGCCCAATCTCTTGCTGAAACTGCCACATTAGCAAGATCTTCTCGAGTAGCTCCAAACTCATTCATGTAACGTTTAGCTGATAAGGCATACGCAGTTACGGGCATTCTCGGCTGATATTGAGCCTCATAGGGCATAGCTTCGGAGATTGTTTTAAACCCACCTGCACTTTTTTGATTAGATCCGTACGCAACAACAGCTACATTGATCAAACCTGCATCAAGAGCCATTGCAGCTGTTAGAATGTGAGATAAAAAACTTGACCCACCTATTTGTGACCCATCTGCAAATTTTGGTTTTACACCCAAATACTCAGATAATGACATTGCAGCCATAGAATGAAAAGCAGTCGCAGCAAAAACTCCATCTACTTCTTTTAATTTTATTCCTGCATCGTCTAAAGCATCATGAACAGCGCTTGCCATTATTTCCATAGCACTCCAACCAGATGCTAAACCACATCCACTCTCTGCTAGACCGACAACAGCAGTTTTACCTCTTAATCTATTTATGTCATTTTGATCCATTAATTTTATCCTTATACAATATCAAAAATTACTGCTGGTTCTCCATTTAATGAAGAAATTCTAGCTTTAACCTTTTGACCAATTTCAACTTTATCTGGATCTATACCCTCAACTCTTGCCATCATCCTTGGACCTTCTTCTAGTGTAATCAAGGATAAGTTAAAATCTCCGCCCTTTTCAGGTAATCTTCTATTACAAGAAGAACTATACACTTCTCCATTTCCAGAGGCTTCAACCCACTCAAGATCACGCTCACCACTTCCAGGAAATGCTACACGAGGATGAAAGAAAAATTTATTGAGACTTTTACATCTTTGAATCATAAATTTACCCTCTGATAAAAAATTCTTAAATTGCTGTTCTGGTCCTACTGTACCTTTTAAGTTTTCTGCCATTTTATCCTCCGTTTTATTTTTTTATAATTAGCGCATCAAGGGCTATTACTTCAGCTTCACTTACTAAAATTGGATTCATTTCTACTTGATCAACTTTATCTGAATTAGCGGCAATAAAGTTTGATAAATTTATAATTGCATTTAACAATGAATTAATTTCGATAGGTGGCTTTCCCCTTGCACCATAAAAAATATCTTTGCTTTTTAATGATAAAATCATTTGCTCTGCCTTTTGTTTACTAATAGGAGCTTCTGCAAACACAATATCTTTCATTATTTCTGCATAAATTCCACCAAGTCCAAACATTACAATTGGTCCAAAAACTGGATCAATTTTAGCGCCTAAAATACATTCAATATCACCATTTTTCATTGGTGAAATCATTATTCCATCTATACGCGCATTAGGTGCATTATTTTTTACATTTTTGAAAATATCTTGATAAGATTTTTTTGCTAAATCTAAGTTATCTATATTCAAAACCACACCACCAATATCAGTCTTATGTTGAATATCGGAAGACACTATTTTCATTACATATTTATCTTTGCCTTCTTTAAAGTAAAAAGATAAGTCTTCAATATCTTTTATAAGAATTGGTTTTAATATTGGCAAACCAGCAGATAAAAGCACTTCACTACAGTCAATTTCGTTTAAATTCTTGTTTGGTATATCAACTTTGTAATTGTCTAAATTAATTTTGTATTTCTTATGTTTTTCATTAAATTTTTCACCAAAAAACATAAGTGCGGACATTGCAACAATTGCTCTTGTAGGATCTTCAAGACAGGGAAATCCCTCTTTTTCATACATTTTTATATATTCTTCAGATGCTACCATACAGTTTATGAACAGTTTATCTTCATATCCCTTCATAGCTTGTTTTAAAGCAGAAAGTAACGGTTTGGACAAAACAGGAGAACCCGCAACTGAAGTCCAAAAACCTATCAATGCATCATAGCCACCTTTGGAGAGCATTAAATCTGTGAATTTAGGTATTAATGTTAAATCATTAAAAAACTGGGCTGTTACATCAACAGGATTCATTGGAGACGCGAAGGGAACAAGTTCTTTTAATTCATCTTGTGCGTCTTTTGGCATTGGGCCTACAATTAGGCCTTCATCTTCAGCTGCATCTGCCATAATTACTCCACCACCCCCGGAAATAGTAACTAATCCTAAATTTTTTCCAGCTGGGAATATTCTGGGCATTGTTGAATACGCTACATCTAACATTTCTTCTGTGCTTCTTACTCTATATGCACCATGCGCTCTCAATACTTCGTCGTAAACTTTGTCTTCACCTGCTAGGGAGGCTGTATGAGAGTTAGCAGCTGCGGCTCCCACTTCAGATCTTCCTACCTTCATAAAAATTACCGGTTTCTTTTCAGATCTTGCTGTGTCTAGCGCATCAGTAAATTGTTTACCGTCTTTAACACTTTCTGCATATGCCATGATTGTGTGTACATCTGGATCTTCTGCCATAAGCTTAATAGTCTCTCCAACAGAGAGATCAACCTCATTACCAGTTGTCATCCAATATCTTATTCCAAGACCTCTTTGATGAGATACCATATAAATGTGGCTTCCATAAGCTCCAGATTGACTCGCAATAGAAATACCACCTGGTTTAGGAGTTGCTCTATCTATAGTGGAAGTAAATGTAGGATAGAAGTTTTTGGCTGAATTAAATAGACCTAAACAATTTGGTCCAATAACTCTGAGACCACTTTCTTTGCTAATTTTTTTTATTTGATTTTGAAGAAGCTCTCCTTGACCTCCAATTTCTGCAAACCCAGAGGAGAAAATTAATGCTGTTTTAGCCTTTTTAACTACTGCGTCTTGTAAAACTGATACGACAATATTGGAAGGTACTGCAACTAATATGAAATCTAAATCATCTTTTACATCTAATAAACTTGGATACGCTTTTATACCTTGTACTGTGTCCCTATTAGGATTAATTGGGAAAATACCTCCAGAAAATTTTTGTTCTATCATATGAGCAAGTGGACGCCCTCCAATCCTCGCTTTGTTGTCTGAAGCGCCAACAATAGCAATAGACTTAGGAGACATAATTTCTTGCAATGTAATCATATTGACCTTCTTCAATTTCTTTGTGTTTTGATATATTAACAAAATACAGAATAAATAATTTACTTCTTAAATCAAACTTTATAATTTAAGTTTGATGTTTATTTATAAATTACCAAAAATTTTAATACTCACATGTTTTATTCAGATGATTTCTATGGTTGGGTTTGCTATTTGGCCAATATACTTAATAGACCTTCAAGCACAGTGGAAGTTGTCTAATAGCGAAGCAGGTTGGATTAGTGGTTCATTTTACATAGGTTATGTAATCGCCACTCCATTTTTAGTCAGTTTGACTGATACTTTTGATTCAAGGAAACTTTATGCTATTTCATGTTTAATAGGATCAGCAGGACTATTCTTTTTTTCTATTTTTTCAACAAATGCAATTAATGCCTCAATTTTTTGGTCACTTGTTGGGGTTGGACTTGCAGGGACTTATATGCCAGGTCTACAAATACTAAATTCTAGACTAAATCAAATTTCTAGAGAAAAATACGTTGCTGTGTATACTTCATTTTTTGGACTTGGAACTGCTTTTTCTTTCTCTCTTTTTGGAATTTTAAAAAACTATAATGTTAGTTGGGAAAATGCTTTTCTTTTAGCTTCAGTTATACTTTTCTTATGTTCTTTTCCTCTTTTATATTTTTCTGGTGATGAAATCGAAGAGCGTCAGAAAAAGAAATATCAAGGAATTATCAAAGTCATTGTACCTATTTTAAAAACTTTCAAGAATAAAAAAGCATCCCCTTTTATATTAGGATATGGAGGCCATACATATGAATTATTTGGATTTAGGAGTTGGACATTTCCTTGCATCGTCTTTCTTTCAAGTCACTTCAAAGTTTCTGTAAGTGACGCTTTCATTGCGAACAGTATTGCTTTAATGGGTTTTATAGGAATTTTTGCTTCAATATTAGGAGCAAAATATTGTATTGGCAAAGATAGAGCAAGAATAGTTTCCAATATGGGAGTTCTCTGTTTTTTTGGCTCGATATTAACAGCAATCTCTTTTCTATTTAGCTTTTGGTTAGCTCTTTTTATGCTTTTTTTATATAATAGCTTAATAATTTTAGATTCTGGTTCATTAACAACAGGTACAGTTGTCAATGGAGAACCTCATGACAGAGGTGTGAGACTGGCACTGCACTCAATGGTTGGTTTTTTGGGAGGAGCTATAGGTGGACCAGTTGTAGGTTTTGTTTTAGACAATTTTGGAGGACAGGCAAGTCATTTGGCTTGGTTCTTGTCTTTTTTTTGCTTAGGTTTAGGTTCGCTTCTTTCAGCCTTGACATTTAGATATTACTTTTTCAAATATAAGATATAGTATAAACTTATCACAACCTAGGAGATATGTATGAATACTAAAATTTTACTTAATGAAAGACCTGTTGGAGAACCAACATTAGGGAATTTTAGAACAGTTAAAGAAGACATTGTTTCTCCTAAAGAAGGAGAAGTGCTTTTAAAAACAATTTATATGTCTTTAGATCCCTATATGCGAGGCCGAATGAATGATGCTAAGAGTTACGCAAAACCAGTCGGTATAGGTGAAGTTATGGAGGCTGGTGCTTTAAGTCAAGTTGTGGAAAGTAAATCTGAATTATTTAAAGCTGGTGATTATGTTGAAGGCAGAACGGGCTGGCAAGACAATCCAACTGTAAATGAAAAAAAATTAAGATTAATTGATCCAAAAATGGCACCTCTATCAACTTCTATTGGTGTTTTGGGCATGCCAGGTACAACAGCTTACGTTGGTATGCATAATTTTGCCAAACCACAAAATGGAGAAACTTTAGTTGTTTCAGCAGCAAGTGGTGCGGTAGGAGCGACCGTTGGTCAAATTGGTAAAATTTATGGCTGTAGAGTTGTAGGAGTTGCAGGTACCGAAGATAAATGTGAGTTTACTAAAACTGAACTTGGTTTCGATGAATGTGTAAATTATAAGGATCTAAATTTTAAAGAAAAACTAAAATCTGCTTGTCCTGATGGTGTAGATATCTATTGGGAGAACGTAGGTGGTATTACTTTCGATACTGTTATGCCTCTCTTAAATGATTATGCCAGGATACCAGTTTGTGGCCTTATTAGTTTGTATAATGCTACAAGTCTAAAAGGTGGAGAAAAAGATAGATTGCCCTTATTATTTAGGCAAATACTTACAAAAAGAATGATGATAAAAGGTTTTATTGTTTTTAATCATTATGATCAAAGAGAAGAGTCAATCATAGCTCTTTCAAAATGGATAAATGAAGGCAAGATTAAATATAAAGAAGATTTTGTTGAGGGCTTAGAAAATGCTCCTAATGCTTTCATAGGATTATTAAATGGTAAAAATTTTGGAAAGTTAGTAGTTAAAGTTAATCCCGACCCTACTATGTAGTTATAGATAATTAAATTTTAATTTAAACTGTCAAAATTTTTGTTTTGTTTAACTAAATCTTCTAATAGCTTCAGAGGAGACCAAAATCTTGGGTCTTCTTCTGAATATTTTTGAATATTTTTCAATATTTTGTCTAATCCAATCATATCTGCATATTTCATTGGACCTCCTCTCCATTTAGGAAATCCATAACCATTAGTAAAAACAACATCGATATCTGAAGGCTTTAGTGCTATTTGTTCACTTAGAATTTTAGTCCCTTCATATACCATTGCAGTAATATATTTATCTAATATCTCCTTATCATCAAATTTTTTCGGAGTTATTCCGGCTCTTTTTCTTTCTTGTTCGCAAATTACTTCTATTTCTGGATTAGGCGTCAGAAAATCAACATTTTCTCCGTATAAATAATAACCTTTTGAAGTTTTTTGACCAAACCAACCCTTTTCACACACTCTATCTGGTATTTCTACATATCTGTCATCTTTATGTCTAAATGGTGCTTTTCTCTTTCTTGTTGCCCAACCTATATCTCCACCAGCTAAATCAATAACTTGAAAAATTCCCATTGCACACCCAAAATCTCTAATTACTTTATCTACATGAAAAGGGCTAGCTCCGTCCTCAACCATATGATAGGTACTAACTAAATATTTTGATAGAATTCTATTACCTATAAAACCATCACACACTCCAGATCTTACTGGTACCTTTCTCATTTTTTTAGCTAAGTCAAAAGCTGTAGCAACTGTGTCTGTTGATGTTTTTTCTGCTACAACAATTTCTAGAAGTTTCATAATATTAGCTGGCGAAAAAAAATGAAGACCAATTACTCTAATTGGATCATCTACAACTGCAGCTATTTCGTTAACGTTTAAGTAGCTGGTGTTGGTTGCCAAAATACAATTTTTTCTGCAAATTTGATTCAATTTACTAAAAACCTCTTTTTTAATATCCATGTTTTCAAATACTGCTTCTATAATTAAATCTCTATCTTTGAGTTCATTAAAATCTGTAGTTGCAGAGAACATACTCATAATTTCAAGTTTTTGTTCATTATTAATTCTATTTAATTTTACGTTTCGGTCATAAGTTGCATTTATTTTTGTTTTTGCTTTTTCAATGGCTTCATCATTTTGTTCTATCATGATCACATCTAATCCTGCATTCATAGCAGCCATAGAAATTCCAGTACCCATTGTACCACCACCAATTATTCCAATTTTTTTAAGCTCTATCGGTTTGCCGTCTTTTAATTCTGGTACTTTTGTATTGGCTCTTTCCGCAAAGAAAGAATGTATTAACCCTTGTCTTTGAGGACTTTGGATACATTCCTCAAATAATTTTCTTTCATTTGAGATAGCCTTTGGAAATGGAGAAGTGTATAGTTCTTCTTGTAATAGAAGATTACCTGAAAAGGGCGGAGATTTTAACTTATCCTTGATTACACTAGAAGAAGGTCCAAGGATGATGGCAAGAGTTGAGGGTATAGATCCAGATAAAGTTG
>KB910542.1 GCA_000383115.1 alpha proteobacterium SCGC AAA015-N04 | reverse complement strand
AAATATCTAGTAATAGTTTGGACGAAATTGAAAAACCAAAAATGCCAAACCGTTCCCAATGGTTAAATAATTTAAGCTACACAACATGGAGTTTAAATGAGATAAAAAAAGGTCTGCCATGGAAACATCTGAGGAATCTGTTGAAATATTAATCTATTTCAAATTGCAGTATTAATGAAAAATAAACCCCTATTTCTTATAAATTGCTTCCTTAAATTTCTAATTTTATCATTAAAAGTAAGTGTAGAGATTTTTCGTATCCCTTTGGTAACCGATGGCTTAAATTCAAAACCTTTAGTTTGAAATGTTTTAATCCAATACTCTTGTTTTTGTTCATTTACATGACCAACTCCACCCCAACCCTCTGGTGCAGCTGTGAAGATAAGAGCTTTGCATTTCTTGAAATCAATAATAAAATTATTAATATATCTTTCTTCTATATGTTCTGCGAATTCAACACACCAACACAAGTCAAAAGGACCAGTGAAATTACTTGCTTTTTTTCTGTAGTCAACATATTCAAAAAATTTGTCTTTTGGGATTGTTGATTTGTCCCCATCAATACCAAAAGCTTCAAAACCTAATTTTCTGCAATACCTCACATTTTCGCCAGGTCCACAACCAACATCTAAAATTGTTTTAATATTACTATTTTTTTTTAAAAAGGGCATTAACCCAATATCAATATTTGTTCCTCCTGCATGCTCATTTAAAATTTGTTTTTTTTCCATTATTAAACAACTATTCTAATTAATTGGTATTTTTGATAAAATTTCATTTTAAAACTTTTATCGTGCAACCGTTTTTCCAAGATCTTGCAACAGGTAAAATAATTCTGTTAAATTCTTGGATCCATTCGATTAAAGCTTTCCATTGACCTTCTAACCATTTTGAATATGGGTTTATTGGTGAATCAAAAAAATCATCAAATCTAATTAAAGTATCTTTTACTATTAATTCGTTAAGAATACATAAAACTTGTTTAGTTGAACTATATAAATCACAATCAATATTCATGAAACAAATTGGCTCATAATAATTTTTTTTCCATTCAGGCAATGTTTCTTTAAATAATCCTTTGTGTAATCTTACATTAGATTTTACTTTTGGAATTTCTTTAACTTTAAAATGTCCTTTTTTGATTATTTGGTGCCCCATGTCCCATTCTTCTGGCAATCCTTCAAAAGTATCAAAACCATGAAAAATTTTATTCTTTGGGAAATATTTTGATGAAGCCATATGATTTATTGAGTTACCCTCCCAAACACCAAATTCTAAATAATTAAAATTTGTTAGTATTGAGTTCTTTAAACAAAAATCATATTCATGCTTTCTATTATTAAGCAAAATCATTGGTGCATATAAAAATTTTGCAGGATCCATAATCAACTCTACAATATCTTCAAATAAATAATACACATTAAAATAAGATGTGAAATTATTAATTTTTAAATAAAAAATTCATAATTAAACGTAAATGACAATAAAAATTTTTTTATTTAATTTCATTTAATCATAAATTGCCTAAAATATTTAGCAATAAAAAAATACTGATGAAATTTGTTTCGTTATTACAGCTGCTGAGCATCATAATATTGTTAAAAATCAATTGATTTCCGTAACTGATAAAATTCATCTTTATGATCCGATTGGCAGAATTAAATTTTGAATATCGATATTGTTACAAGGTAAGAGTTGTTTGATCAGTTTAGAATAGATATTCTTTAATGGATTTGCCTATTTCTATTTTTGTTGTGTTTTTGTTGACATTACTTATATTGCCGATATTCATTGCAGTTTAAAAATTGGTATTGAGTACTTTTAAGTGTGTGGGAAATGATGATAAAATTTAATAGAAATTGGAGTAAAATTGGAGCAGAGGAATCTGTATGCGAATAGCAACATGGAATATTAACTCTGTAAGGCTCAGAATACATCAAGTTTTGAGGTTTATAAAAGAACAGAATATAGATGTTATGTGTCTTCAGGAAACTAAAACCCAAAATGAGTTTTTTCCAACTGATGCTTTTGAACAAATTGGTTTTAAAAATTACTACATCAGAGGTGAAAAATCTTACAATGGTGTAGCAATTTTGTCTAAATTTAGTTTTAAAGAAACAGGACATATTGATTGGTGCAATAAACTTGATACAAGACATATATCTGTAAAAATAAATGAACAAGTAGAACTTCATAATTTTTATGTTCCTGCAGGTGGTGACGACCCTGACCCTTCTGTTAATCCAAAATTCGAGCATAAAATTTCTTTTCTAAATGAGATGCGTAATTATTTTTTAAAAGAAAAAAAAACAAAAAGAATCCTTGTTGGTGATCTAAATATCGCACCGTTAGAAAACGACGTTTGGTCTCATAATCAACTTATAAATGTGGTTTCTCATACTAAAATAGAAACAGAAACTTTGCTAGATATAATCCAGTCTGGTGACTGGATTGATGTAATGAGGGAACTTGTTCCACATGACGAAAAACTTTATTCTTGGTGGTCATATCGAAACAGAAATTGGGAGATTTCTAACAGAGGGAGAAGACTTGATCACTTTTGGACATCAAAAAATTTATTTTCATTAGTAAAATCAGGTGTTATTTATAAGAATACTAGGTCATGGGAAAAACCATCTGACCATGTGCCGATTATAGTTGATA
The DNA here is from genome assembly GCA_000383115.1 of alpha proteobacterium SCGC AAA015-N04. Lineage (GTDB taxonomy): Bacteria > Pseudomonadota > Alphaproteobacteria > Puniceispirillales > Marisalimonadaceae > Marisalimonas. Next base: position 7,958 of record KB910542.1, on the reverse strand, counting down.
TTAATATTTAAAAATAAAATTGAAGGTTCAGATATTGAAAATACCATTTATAAAAATGCATGGTTTAGGAAACGATTTTATTATTTTTGATAACATAAAGAATTCTATAATTCATGACTCAAAATTTATAAATAAAATAAGTAATAGACGCATAGGAATTGGATGTGATCAAGTCTTGATTATTGAAAACACAAACACTTATGAAAATTTTAAAGTTAAAATGTATAACTCTGATGGCTCAGAAACTGGTGCTTGCGGAAATGGCACAAGATGCGTGGCTGATTATTTAATGAAAAAGAATAACCTAAAATCTTTAACTATTAAAAGCGTTAGTGATGATTTGTATTGTTCTAACACTAACAATTCAGTAACTGTAAATATGGGTGTGCCCAAATTTAGTTGGAATGAAATACCATTATCAAAGGAGCTAGATACGCAAAATGTCAAATTAGACGAGTTTCGAGCTTTCTGTTTATCTATTGGAAATCCACATGCAGTTATTTTTATAGAAAATGCAGAAGAACTTGAGAATTTGAATATAAACTCTATTGGTCCAAGGTTAGAAAAACATTCTATTTTTCCAGAATTTGCAAATATTGAATTTGTATCTGTTTTAGAAGATAAATCTTTAAGAATGAGAGTTTGGGAAAGAGGAGTGGGTATGACTTCAGCATGTGGATCTGGTGCATGTGCAACATTAGTAGCTGCTTCTTCATTAAACAAAAGTGCTAAAGAAAATAAAATTGTTTTAGACGGTGGAGATTTGTTTATTAAATGGCTAGATAATGGATCTGTAACTCTTTCTGGAGATACCGAAAGAGTGTTTGAAGGATTTATAGGTGAATAAGTGAAAATCTCTTCAAAAAATAAAAACTCATTACCTGACATTAAAACATTTGGATGTAGGCTAAATATTTGGGAAAGTCAGGTTATTAGTGACCTTGCGAGTAAGAATGACCAAAGTGATTTAATAATTTTCAATACGTGTTCTGTGACTAGTGAAGCTGAACGTCAAGCAAGACAAGCAATAAGATCATCTAAAAAAAATAGGCCAGGTGCTAAAATTTTAGTTACAGGTTGTGCAGCTCAAATAGATCCTCAAAGGTGGAATATTATGCCAGAAGTTGATTTTGTAATAGGTAACAAAGAAAAGCTTGATGAAAATTTTTGGAACAAATTTGCAACAAAAGATTTACTGCGTAATGATCAAAATGTATTTGTTCAAGATATTATGCAAGTTAAAAGCACATCTGAGCATCTGATTGAATCTTTTAACAAACACACACGCGGTTTTGTTCAAGTTCAAAATGGATGTGACCATAGGTGTACATTTTGTATCATTCCATTTGGAAGAGGCCCTAGCAGGTCAGTATCTACTCAAAATGTGATTAATTCTATTAACTCTTTATTAAAAAATGGTGTCAAAGAAATAGTTCTTACTGGTGTAGACTTAACATCTTGGGGTATTGATATTTTTGGGAAGCCAAGTTTGGGATTGTTAGTCAAAAAGATTTTAAAAAACATCCCAAATTTGGATAGATTAAGATTGTCGTCTATTGATCCAGCTGAAGTTGATTTCGACTTGATGGATGCATTTGAGAATGAAAAAAGACTAATGCCTCATATTCATTTATCTATTCAACATGGTGATGATTTAATTTTGAAAAGAATGAAAAGAAGACATCTTTATAGAGACGTGATAAATTTTGTAAAAGAAGCAAAAAGACGAAGAAATGATATTGTGTTCGGGGGTGATTTTATAGCTGGTTTTCCAACTGAAGACGAAAAAGCCCATCAAAAGAGTATGCAATTAATAAGTGAAGCTAACATTACATATATTCATGTATTCCCATACTCTAAAAGAAAAAATACTCCAGCATCAAATATGCCACAAGTACAAAAAAAAATTATTCAGAAAAGAGCTAAAGAACTTAGAGATTTAGCTGAAAAACAACATAAAAAGTTTTTAGTTAGTCAAATTGGAACCACTCAAAAAGTTTTAATAGAAAATAATTCAGTTGGTCATGCTACTAATTTTTCAAAAATAAAATTAAAAGAAAATGTAGAAGCTAGCACAATTGTTTCCACAAAAATTTTAGAAATTAACCCTGATGGGTTGCTAGGAACCATTCGGAAATGAAATAAATAATAAAAGAGTAAAATTCAATGGCATTAAATTGGTTTAAAAAATTAAAAACTGGATTAAGCAAATCGGCATCTAAGGTAGAGGGTGCGATTGCATCTATAACTGGAAAAAAAACAATTGATCAAAAAACACTTTATGATATTGAAGATCAATTAATACTAGCCGATCTTGGTGTGGAAGTTGCTGGAAGAATAGCAAAAAAGATTAAAGATCAGAAATTTGAATTAAATAAAAATAAAGAAATAGAAAAGACACAAATTGCTAAAACGCTCGCTGAAGAAATTGAACAAATTTTAATTCCTCGTGAACAAAACCTTTATGAAAATATTAATTCCAAACCACATGTTTTGCTTTTAGCAGGCGTCAATGGTTCTGGAAAAACAACCACAGCTGCCAAAATAGCAGAAAAATTTAGACTTGAAAAAAAATCTGTTGTTTTAGCAGCATCAGACACTTTTAGAGCAGCTGCTGTAGAACAGTTAAAAACTTGGGGAAAAAGAGTCGATGCTCAAGTTGTTTCTGGAGAAGAAGGAGGAGACTCAGCTGCGGTAGCTTTTAGAGCTTTTGAATTAGCAAAAAAAAAAGATATTGATATTGTTATTATCGACACAGCTGGAAGATTACAAAATAAAAAAGATCTAATGGAAGAACTAACAAAAACCTGTCGAGTTGTATCAAAATTAGACCACGATGCTCCACATCAAAAAGTTGTAGTTTTAGATGGTACTGTTGGACAGAATGCCCATTCTCAATTAAAAAGCTTCGATGAATCTATTGGTTTAACAGGTATGATAATTACGAAGTTAGATGGAAGTGCCAAGGGCGGAGTTGTTGTATCTTTAGCTGAAAAGTTTGAGATTCCTATTCACGCAGTTGGTGTTGGTGAAGGATTAGATGATTTACAAATTTTTGAAGCTTCGTCATTTTCAAAGGCTTTAGTTGGTTTGGATTAGTGAATTCTTTATAGTTAGGCTTGACTTGATTGATAAAATTCTATACTGAAACATTTATTTATTATTAAAATCTTCGTAAACGCGCGTCCTTGAGTTTCAAGCACGGGCGTATTTGTAGTTATAATAACTAATTGGTACTAAAATGTTTGAAAACTTAACTGATAAACTTGGAAATGTTTTTAAAGGTCTCACAAAAAGAGGAGCTTTATCTGAAAGTGATGTTGAAAATGCACTTAAAGAGGTACGAACAGCTCTACTAGAAGCTGATGTTGCTTTGTCAGTTGTAAGAGAATTTATTGACAAAGTTAAAGTAAGAGCCATTGGTGAAGAAGTTCTTAGATCAGTTACACCTGGTCAACAAGTTATAAAAATTGTTAATGACGTTTTAATAGAAGTTCTTGGCTCCTCAGAATCAGAGTTATTAATAGATCATGCTCCTCCTGCAGTTATATTGTTAGTTGGTCTTCAGGGTTCTGGTAAAACCACAACCGCAGGTAAGTTGGCTTTTCATTTGAAATCAAAAAAAAGAAAGAAAGTTATGCTTGCATCGCTTGATATTTACAGGCCTGCAGCGAGAGAACAACTTAGGATATTAGGTGAACAAGCAGAAGTCTTAGTGCTTCCAGAAATTGATGGAGAAAGTCCAGAGAAAATAACAAAAAGAGCAATGGCTGCATCCAAAGTTCAAGCAATAGATGTTTTGATACTTGATACAGCAGGTAGAACGACAATCGATACAGCCATGATGTCTGAGGCAAAGGAGGTTTTTAAATTATCTAACCCATCCGAAACCTTATTGGTTGCTGATGCAATGACAGGTCAGGATGCGGTCCAAACAGCAAAAGCCTTTTCAGAGTTAATTAATGTGTCAGGCGTTGTTTTAACGCGTTCTGATGGTGACGCTAGAGGTGGTGCTGCGTTATCAATGAGATCGGTAACTGGATGTCCTATAAAATTTGTTGGTATTTCTGAAAAACTAGACGGGTTAGAACCTTTTTATCCGGATAGAGCGGCGGGTAGAATTTTAGATATGGGCGATGTTGTTTCACTTGTAGAAAAAGCTGCAGAGACTATCGCGGAAGAAGATGCCGCTCAAATGATGAAAAGAATGTCACAGGGCAGTTTTGATATGAATGATATGTTAAAACAAATTGGACAGTTAAAAAAAATGGGAGGTTTAGGTGGAATAATGTCCATGCTCCCAGGTATTGGTAAACTCCAGAAACAAATGGCTGCTAATAATTTTAATGATAAAGCAATTTCAAAACAAGAGGCTATAATATATTCGATGACAAAAAAAGAGAGAGTAAATGTTTCTCTTTTAAATGCTTCTCGTAGAAAAAGAATTGCTTCAGGATCAGGAACAGCAGTATCTGATGTAAACAGACTTGTGAAACAACAACAAGACATGGCTCGTATGATGAAAAAAATGGGTAAAATGGGTGGTCTTGGTGGATTAAAAAACATAATGTCTTCGCTGGGAGGAGGAAATTCAAATCCTGGATTAGAGGATAGTCAAAATCCAGTTATGGATGCAAACAAAATGGCTGAACTGCAAAAAATGATGGGTGGAAATATGCCCAATCTAGGTAATGTGGCAAATCGATTTGGAGGCATGGGTTTACCGGGGTTAGGTGGAAAACCATCTAAAAAAAGAAGATAAATCAATTAAACAATAACTGCATTATGAAGGAAAAAAAATTTCGTTTGTTATGGTTTCATCTATTTTATCACTCGCCGTATAAGACTTAATCAAACCAATTTTTTGTCCTTCTTGAGGAGAAAATGTGCGGGCACTAGTAAACATATCTATGGCATTGCTCGATCCAACTTTCAAAACCACATATGGACTAATTGTTGCTGGTATTAAGCCAAGCTTTGCTTCTGTAAGTGCTAATTTTATATTATCTAAACATACTGCTATATCACATACAGATATAATTCCAATACCGCCCCCAAAAGCATTTCCCTCAACTTTTGCAACTAAAGGTTTTGGAAAATTATACATTCTAAAAAGAAGCATCGCTAATTTTTTAGCTTCTTTAATTCTAGTTGATCTATCAGAAAAAATTTGTTTTTTCATCCAATCTAAATCTCCCCCAGCACAAAAGGATTTTCCATTGGCTGACAAAATTAACACTCGAGTATTTTCATCTTTTGATAGATTTTCAAAAGCATCACTTAATTCCTTAATCATTGTTGGAGATAAAGCATTATGTTTATCAGGTTGATTCAAAATTATGTGAGATACCCCGCCCTTATTCTGTAATATTATCGAATTTTTTTTAATTTCAGTCATAGTTTCAGTTTAAGATTAATTTCTGGGCAATTATACTACATTCTTTTAATTTATCTATGTCAAGGTTCGTTTCGTAACCTTTAGATAATAGTAATTTATTAACTTCTTCAGTTGCTACATTTCCTTTTGCACCTGGTGAATATGGACAGCCTCCTAATCCACCTACGGATGCATCAAACGTCTTTATACCATTTTCTAGGCAGACATTGATGTTATCAAGCGCATTTTGATAAGTATCATGAAAATGACCAGCTAATTTATCTGCAGATAAATATTTTAAGCATTCTTTTACTACCTCGAGTGTTTGCTCTGGTGTTCCTTTACCGGTCGTATCACCAAGTGAAATCTCATAACACCCCATTTTAAACAAATCTTTTGCAATTAGACCTACTATTTTTGGATTGACAAAATTCTCATAAGGGCAGTGAGTTGCGCAACTAATGTAACCTCTTACAGGTATATTTAATTTTGAAGCTTTTTCAGTAATTGGAATAAATCGTTTGAGACTAGTTTCAATGTCGCAGTTAGTGTTTTTTTTGCAAAATGTCTCTGATGCTGCAGTAAAAATTGCGACTTCATCGACATTAGCATTTAAAGCGTCATTAAACCCTCTTTCATTGGGTGTTAATGCAGTGTATTTAGTGTTTATATTTCTATTAATTCTACTAAAAACTTCTGCTGCATCAGCCAGTTGAGGAACCCATTTGTGACTCACAAAACTAGATGTCTCTATCTTGTCAAAACCACATTGAGATAGTTGGTCAATTAAAAAAACTTTTTCATCAGTTGAAATAAATTTTTTCTCATTTTGAAGCCCGTCTCTTGGGCTCATTTCAAAAATATTTACGAAATTTCTCAAACAAGCACCTATTTTTTTATTTTTTCTAAATTTAAGAGTTTGGAATTTTCAGTGACTTGTTCACCATTTTTACAAAATATCTCTTTAATAATTCCGTCTCGTGGGGCAATTAATGTATATTCCATTTTCATAGCTTCTAATTTCAATAATACATCGCCCTTTTTAACTCTGTTTTTTATTTTTAAATTATTAATTTTTATTATTCCATGCATAGGAGCAAAAACACTATCTTCGAATTTACTCTGCTCAACTGTATCTTGAGTCAAAGAATTTTTTAAGACAGCATCAAATGTATTTTCATCACTAAAAATGGTAAAATTTTTATTACCTGTTGATTTGTCTTTAAAAAAATAAAACTTTACTTCAAAGTTTTTGTTTTTTGTCTTCGCTTTTAATGTTGAATGGTGAAACGAAACAGAAGTGAAATAAAAATCTTGATTATTAAATGCGACTTCAAAATTTTTATTACTCATTTGAGTAATAAAAAAAGATGTTACTTTCTGACCTATAGTTATATCTATTGGATAAGTAGTTGGTTTCCAATTATACCAATAATTTTGTTGTGAAGGTTTCAGATTATTAAAAATTATTAATGATGCTAAAGCTTTAAGTTGAGGATCAATATCTTTATCCATAAATTGTTTAATGTTATTTTCTACAAACTTTGTGTAAATATTTCCTTCCCTAAAGTGATTATTTTTTAATAATTTTTTTAATAAGTTTAAATTAGTTGTTATACCTGCAACTTCTATATCAAATAAACAATTTCTGAGATGATTTATTGCCTCCTTTCTGTTTTTGCCATGTGAAATTATTTTTGCAATCATTGGATCATAATAAGGGCTTATAAAATCGCCTTTTTTATTACCCGTATCTATAATACAATTGGGATGATCAGAAATTTTTGGAAATTTTAAATGATGCAGACAACCACTTTGTGGAAGAAAGTTTTTATTTATATCTTCAGCGTAAAGTCTAGCTTCTAAAGACCAACCATTTAAATATATTTCATTTTGTGACTTAGGAAGTGTTTGGCCATTAGCTATATGCAGTTGCCATTCAATTAAATTAGTCGATGTGACTTTCTCTGTTACCGGATGTTCAACTTGAATTCTTGTATTCATTTCCATGAAGTAGATTTTATCTTTATTCATGCCATTAGCAATGTCTGCAATAAATTCTATTGTTCCAGCTCCTTCATAGTCTATTGAATTTAATGCATTAACAGATAAGTCACCTAAAAATTTGCGAATATCGTCACTAAGTCTTGGTGAAGGTGCTTCTTCAATAATTTTTTGTTGCCTTCTTTGTAATGTGCAATCTCTATCAAAAAAATGAACTACATTTCCGTGCTTATCAGAAAAAATTTGTACTTCAATATGACGAGCTTTAGTTATATATTTTTCAATTAAAATATTTTTATCATTAAAATTTGTTGCAGCTTCACTTGAGGCCTCTTCTAAAGCAGAAAAAAAATTCTGTTTATTTTGTACAACTCTCATGCCTCTTCCACCCCCACCAGATCTTGCTTTTATAAGAACTGGGTAACCAATTTCATCGGCTTTTTTTCTGAGGAAATCCTTATTTTGATTATCACCATGATACCCTGGAATAACTGGGACACCTGCTTCCTCCATTATAAGCTTTGCTTTATCTTTTTCTCCCATATTTTTAATAATTGTGCTTTTAGGGCCTATAAAA
>KB910541.1 GCA_000383115.1 alpha proteobacterium SCGC AAA015-N04 | reverse complement strand
CAGTATTCTTAAAATTAGTTTAAGATTTATTCATACTATTTTTAAAATAATTAATAAACTTTATTTAGTATTTATAAAATTTACTTGGGAGAAAATTATGTCAGATAAAAATTTTAATCCAAAATACAGAAGTCAACAATGGTTTGATAATCCAACTAACCCTGGCATGACGGCACTGTATTTAGAAAGATCAATGAATTTTGGTCTTACACCGGATGAGTTGAGATCTGGAAAACCGATTATTGGTATAGCGCAGACTGGATCGGATATATCCCCATGTAATAGGATTCATTTAAAACTAGCAGACAGAGTAAGAGAAGGAATTAGAACAGCAGGTGGCATAGCTTTTGAGTTTCCTGTTCATCCAATTCAAGAAACACTAAAAAGACCCACAGCTGCTGTTGATAGAAATTTAGCATATTTAGGATTAGTAGAAATTCTCCATGGTTATCCAATCGATGGTGTTGTATTAATGACTGGATGTGACAAAACAACCCCAGCTTGTTTGATGGCAGCTGCTACTGTAGATCTGCCAGCTATTGTACTTAACGGAGGTCCAATGCTGGATGGATGGCATAATGGCAAATTGGCTGGTTCAGGGACAGCTGTGTGGGATAGTAGAGTTGAGTTAGCAGCTGGTAGAATAGATTACGAGCAATTTATTGATATTGTAACTAGTTCAGCTCCTTCTGATGGCCATTGTAACACCATGGGAACAGCTTCTACAATGAACTCACTAGCTGAGGCACTTGGAATGAGTTTAACTGGAAATGCCAATATTCCTGCACCTTACAGAGAAAGAGGGCAAATGGCCTACATTACAGGTTTAAGAATTGTTGATATGGTAAAAGATGATTTAACTCCTTCTATGATAATGACTAGAGAGTCTTTTGAGAACGCAATAATTGTGAATTCTGCTATTGGTGGATCAACCAATGCACAATGGCATATTACTGCAATAGCAAGACATGTTGGTGTAGAATTAGAAACTTCAGCGTGGCAAAATGTTGGTTATGATATTCCTTTGATGGCTAATATACAACCAGCAGGTGAGTATTTATGTGAGAGTTATCATAGAGCTGGTGGAACTGCTGCTATAATGTCAGAACTCCTTGAAAACTCAAAACTTCATGGAGATNTAATGACTGTCACGGGCAAAAAATTGTCTGAAAATTTAAAAGGAATTAAAATTAAAGATGAAAAGGTTATCACTCCCTTTAAAAATCCCATGAAACAAAAAGCAGGTTTTATTGTACTAAAAGGAAATTTATTTGAGTCTGCAATAATGAAAACTTCAGTTATTTCAAAAGAATTTAAAGATAAATTTTTATCTCATCCAGGCAAAGAGGGTATATTGGAAGGTAAAGTTATTGTCTTTGAGGGTTCGGAAGACTACCATAATAGATTGAATGATGAAAATCTTAACATGGATGAGAATTCAATATTAGTTATTAGAGGTGCTGGACCTGTTGGTTGGCCAGGTTCTGCGGAAGTTGTAAATATGCAACCATCAGATAAACTTATTAAGCAGGGAATAACTGAGTTGCCGTGCATTGGCGATGGTAGACAATCAGGAACTTCTGGAAGCCCTTCCATACTTAATGCTTCTCCTGAGAGTGCTACTGGAGGTGGTCTGGCTTGGTTAAAAACTGGTGACAAAGTTGTGATAGACTTAAATAATTACACCGCAAATATGCTTGTGAGTGGTGAGGAGATTGAAACAAGAAAAAAAGATGGTGTTCCGCCTTATCCTGAAAGTCAAACTCCTTGGCAAGAAATTCAAAGAAATTTAGTTGGTCAATTAGCTGATGGTGCTGTGCTAGAAAATTCGGTTAAATTTCAAAAAGTAAAAAAAAGCTTGCCAAGAGACAATCATTAATTACTGTAACAGTTATGTTTAAAAAACTTTTTTTATTAATTTTTTTCTTAAGTATTATATCAGCTTGTTCAAATGCGGCAAAGGATATTGTTCCCATATATGTGTCACCACAGCAATACTCTAACTATGACTGTGATCAAATAAGAGCTGAACTTCAGAGAATAGCAGGTAAAGTAAGAACACTCACTGGACAGTTAGATAAGAATAATGAAAATGATAAGGTTGCAACTGGTGTTTCGTTAATTTTATTTTGGCCAGCTGTTTTTTTCTTAGGAGGCACAAAAGAAGAAGAAGCAGAATTTGCTAGACTTAAGGGTGAATATGATGCATTAGAACAAGCATCAATCATGAAAAAATGTTCTCTCTAATTGTCCATGTCCGATATAAATAATATTTTAGTGATTGGCCTTGGTTCTATGGGCTATGGAATAGCCCAATCTCTATTAAGAACTGGATACAAAGTATATGGTCGAGATAAAAACCCTAATCAACAACATACATTTATTCAAGATGGGGGTTTTGAAGGTCAAGTTCCTTACGATCAGCTAGAGGCAGTAATAATAGTTGTCTTAAATGAAAAGCAAACTCGTGAGATTATTTTTGGTGATCAGGGAATTTCCGATAAATTAAAAAATAACACATTGATTATGGTATGTACTACTGTTTCTCCAAATTTTGCTAGAGAAATGGACAATAAGTGCTGTAAAAAAGGACTTTTATATCTAGATGCACCAATCTCAGGTGGGTCAAAAAAATCATTAGAAGGTAAATTGTCTTATATGATTTCTGGTAGTCCACAAGCTCAGCAAAAAGCTAAGCCACTTTTAAATGCAACTTCTGAAAAAGTTTTTGAATTTGGTGAATCCGTTGGAGCTGGGTCTGCAATGAAGGCAGTCAATCAAATGCTTGCAGGTATTCATATTTCAGCAATGGCAGAAGCTATTACATTTGCAATAACTCAAGGCATTGATCCAAAGAAATTTTTAGAGGTTATTTCTGAATGTGCCGGAACATCTTGGATGCTTGAGAATAGAGCCCCACATATTATAGATGATGATTATTCACCAAAATCTTCGATAAATATATGGCCAAAAGATCTAGGCATTGTTTTGGATATAGCAAAAAAATCAAATTTTTCTGCCCCTCTAACTGCAACTGCAATGCAACAATTTGTCGCAGCTGCTGGTTCAGGTTTAGGGCAAGAGGATGACGCTGCTGTAGCTAAAATTTATGCTCGTAACGCCGGAATTGAATTAACTAAATCTTAAATGTTTCCCTAATTAACTTCGGAAATTAGAGATTTTCCTTCAAAGTAATTTATTATATTATCAAATACAAGCTGACCCATTGCATTCCTAGTCTCAACTGTTCCAGATGCAATATGAGGTAACAAAACTGTATTTTCCAGTTTTATTAATTTTTGAGGGATGTTTGGTTCATTTGTATAAACATCTAATCCGGCAGCCAATATCAAATTATTTTCAAGAAAATGTATTAATTCGTCTTGATCGATAACCGAACCTCTAGCTACATTAATAAGTACACCACTTTCTCCAAGATTATTTAGTACTTCTTTATTAATTAACTTTTCTGTTTCTTTTCCACCAGGTGTAATTACACAAAGTGTATCAACTTCTTTCGCTAATTTGTTCAAATCCCTGTAAAATTTATACTTAACATTTTTTTTATTTCTTGAATGATATGAAATTTCACAATTAAATGCTTCTGCCCTTTTAGCTATAGCTTTACCAATTCTACCCATTCCAACTATTCCTAGCTTAGTTCCTGTAAACTTTTTAGTTAGTGGAAAATCACCTTCAAGCCATTGGTTGTTTCTTGCAAAACTGTCAGCTTTAACTATTTTTTTGTAGACACATAGCATTAATGCAATAGCTGTATCAGCTACTTCATCATTAAGAACTTTTGGAGTATTAGTGACTTTTATTGATAAACTTTTAGCAAAATTCACATCAATAGCATCATAACCTACACCATAACACGCTATAATTTTTAGATTAGGCATGCTTTTCATCAAATCAGGAGTAATTTTATAACCTCCCATGACTGCTATTGCGTCAATCTCTTCTCTAACTTCAAATAAGTAATTATCTTCGTCTTTTTGTTTCCATAATTTATGTGTTTTAAAGTTTTGATCAGCAAGCGAAACAAAATATTCTGGCATTTCTGTCATTATTAGTAAGTTTTTTTTCATTAAAATATTCCTTTATATGCTTAATTTAGGCATCTGATTTTTTTTGATAATTGCTCCTTTATATTTAATGACTTCTCTGGTTACAGCATGAGATTTTAATATAATTTCTTCAATACTAGTATTTTTACTATTGTTCATCAATGCCAAGAATGAGCCGTTGAAAGCATCTCCTGCAGCAGTTGTATCTACAACCTTACCGTGAGGAACAGTAATGGTTTTTATATCTTGATCAAGGTTTTTAAATATAATTGAATTTTTATATCTCAATAAAATCAAATTTTTTTCATTACTCAATAGATTAAAGATTTCATTTGGTTTTTTAATCTTAAATAGTTCCTTGACATCGTCATAAGAGACAAAATTAATGTTCACATAATTGTTAATTTCCATAAATAGTGATTGCGATCTATTTTTGTCATAATGTAGTTGGTGTCTAAAATTAAAATCAAAAGCACAAACACTAGCTGTAGCTCCAACTTCAATTAGTTGTTGTTTTTGACTTTCATCAAGTATGCTAGCAGAAATACCAGAATAATAAAAAATATTGGAATTGCTTATATTGTCCAAAAGATCCTTTCCTTTTGACCCTAAAAAAATATTTTTAGTTGGAGATTGATCTCTCCAATAGGAAAAGCTTCTTTCTCCTTTTTCATTGATTTCAATAGAATATAATCCTGGTGGATTTTTCCCATCGGTTCTAATAAGATCACAGTTAAGTTTTTCAATTTTGAATCTCTCCATCATTTTTTTAGAGAAGCTATCTTTTGAAAGAGCTGTGCAATAAAAAGTAATGGTTTCCTTATTTGTTAATCGTGAAAAATAAACTGCAGAATTATAAGTATCACCTCCAAAATTAACTTCCATCACTGAATTTGAATTTCCTAAGGATGATATGTCACCATTTAGCTCAATCATGCATTCACCTAAAAAGATAGCTTTTTTCTGCATTTTATAAGTATCCTTAAGATATAAATTTTATAATTATTATAATTATTAAAATGTAATAATTTACTCAATCTTTATTTTAAAATATATTTATTGTAGAGTTATATAAGAAAATATGAGGTTTGATGGTGACAATTTTAGATACAAACAACAACTCATTTTATAATAAATTTGATTATAAAGTTGAAAAAGCCATAGAGGCATTGAAAAAAGAATTTGGTCAACAATTTTCAATATCTAAATCGGTTCGTGAACAACATACCAGCACGACTACAGTGCATACACCTGAACTACCTGATGGTGTTGTTTTTGCTTATAGTAAAAAAGACGTTCAAAAAACTGTAAAAATTTGTCAAGAACATGGTTGCCCAATTATACCCTTTGGTGCAGGTTCTTCTCTAGAGGGGCACTTAAATGCGAATTTTGGTGGAATATCGATAGATATGAACAATCTCAATAATATTATTGAGGTTCACACAGAAGATTCAACTGTTGTTGTACAACCAGGTGTAACAAGAGAACAGCTTAATACATATCTAAGAGATACAGGTTTGTTTTTTCCCATTGATCCTGGTGCAAATGCTTCAATTGGTGGAATGACGTCTACTAGAGCTTCTGGAACAAATGCCGTTCGTTACGGTACAATGAAAGACAACGTTTTATCACTTGAGGTTGTGATGCCAAATGGTGAGATAATAAAAACTGCCAGTAGAGCAAGAAAAAGTTCAGCCGGATATGATTTGACAAGATTAATTGTTGGTTCTGAAGGAACTTTGGGTGTAATTACTGAAATAACTCTTAAACTTTATGGTATACCTGAAGAAATTGGAGCAGGTAGATGTACGTTCCCTTCTGTTAAAGATGCAACTGATGCAGTTATTATGACAATACAATCAGGTATACCAGTAGCTAGAATTGAACTATTAGACATTGCACAAGTTAGAGCAGTTAATAATTATTCTAAATTGAATTTACCAGAATCACCTTTGTTGCTCTTAGAGTTTCATGGAAGCAAATCTTCTGTTAAAGAGCAGTCAGAATTATTTAACGAAATTTCTAAAGATTTTGGAGGTAATAATTTTGAGTGGAATACTAATATTGAAGAAAGAAATAAATTATGGAAAGCTAGGCATGATGTATATTATGCTGTAAAGGCATGTAGACCAGAGGCAGATTATATTGCAACAGACGTGTGTGTACCTATTTCAAGACTTTCGGAATGCATTACAGAAACTATTGAAGATATGGAGCAAAATAAATTATTTGGTCCTATTGTTGGTCATGTTGGAGACGGCAATTTTCATGTTCAACTTATGATTGATCCAAAAGATCAGAATGAAATTGATATTGCGAATGGTTTCTTAGAAAGATTAGCTCATAGAGCGATTAGTATGGATGGTACATGTACTGGTGAACATGGTGTAGGGCAGGGTAAAAAACAGTATCTACTTGATGAGTTAGGTCCTGCTTCCAAAGCCTTTTTAGCTGGAACATGTTTTCCAGTAAGCATCATGTCTAAAGCCATAGAAACACCACATAATCTTGGAAGTCTTTGTGTTCCCCCGGCACCAGGCAAAATACCTAGCAAAACTTCTGGTAGACCAACTTTGGTATTTGGAGCTGCAATTCTATAATGTGCTGACATAGCTACTTCCAAACCACCACCAAGTGGAGTTCCATGTAATGACGCAACAACTATTTTGTTTAGACTTTCAATTTTATCACAAATATTTCCTAAAATTGGAGCATCTATTTTTTTACCAAATTCTTTAATATCTGCACCTGCAAGAAATGTTCTTTCAGGAGCAGTAATAACTATCGCTAATATTTTTTCATCTAAGGATAGTTCTTCAATAGTTTCTAAAAGTCCAATTCTAACTGCGGCACTAATAGCATTAACTGGGGGGTTTGAAACTTCTATAAGTGCTATTTCATCTAAAATTCTATGTTTTACTACTGACATTTTATCCTCTACATAAGTTTACTTTTGGCTTCAACATACTCATTGTTTATCCTTTTGACCAAATCTTCAGCTGGTAAAATACTTTTTACAGCAGAAATACCTTGACCTGAACCCCAGATTTCTTTCCAGCTCTTTGGTTTTGAAGTGCCAGAACTAAAATTCATTTTACTTGAATCACTAACATCAAGATTGTCTGGATCTAACCCCTGAGCCACTATAGACCCCTTCAAATAATTACCATGAACCCCAGTAAACAAGTTTGTATATACAATATCGTCAGCAGAAGATTCTGTAATCATTTCTTTATATCTTTGATCGGCATTAGCTTCATTAGTAGCAATAAATGCGGAGCCTATATAAGCTAAGTCAGCTCCCATTGCTTGAGCAGCAAGTACTGCGCCACCATTAGCTATTGAACCTGATAGTAGAAGAGGACCAGAAAACCATTCACGAATCTCTTGAATTAATGCAAATGGTGAAAGTGTACCTGCATGACCACCTGCACCAGCAGCAACGGCTACTAATCCATCAGCACCCTTGTCAATTGCTTTTTTTGCAAAAAAATTGTTTATAATATCATGCAAAACAATACCTTTAGCCTGATGAGCTACTTCATTTACCTCAGGCCTTGCACCCAAAGAAGTTATCCAAACAGGAGCTTCCCATTTTGCACAAATATCAATATCTTTTTCTAGTCTAATATTAGATTTATGAACAATGTGATTAACGGCATAAGGAGCAGCTGGATTATCAGGATTTTCTTGATTATGTCTATCTAATTCTTCATTTATTCTTTTTAACCATATCTCTAGCATATTAGGTTCACCCTCACCTTCTCTAGCATTTAAGCACGGGAAAGAACCAATTATACCTGCCTTACATTGAGCTATAACTAAATCTGGATTTGATATTATAAATAGTGGAGATCCTATTACAGGAATTTTTAATTTATCTAGGGGTGAAATAAGCGACAAACTTGTCTCCTTTTAATAAAATTAAATATTAATAAATATTTAACACGCTAATTATGATGACTTCAATTATTTTAATTACATTATTATAATTTTATATATATTATAAATTTTAATGTGATTAAGGAGGAATAAATGCTTTTAAACAACAATGATTTAGAAAAATTTGATAAAGATGGTTATTTATTCTTTCCTAAACTGTTTAATTCTGATGAGGCGGCATTATTAAAAGAAGAAGCTGACAAAGTATATTTAGAAAATAGAAAAGAAGTTTGGAAAGAAAGCACAGGAGTTGCAAGAACTGCTTTTGCTGCACACACATACAATGAAGCTTTTAGAAGATTAGCTGCACATCCTAGGTTGATTGACCCGGTATCTCAAATACTAGATGGTGATGTCTACATGCATCAATTTAAATTAAATGCTAAGGCTGCGTTTGACGGAGCTGTCTGGCAATGGCATCAAGATTATGGAACTTGGAAAAGAGATGACGGGATGCCAGAGCCAAGAGCTATGAATATTGCTGTATTTCTTGATGACGTAACTGCGGCAAATGGTCCTTTGCTTTTCATACCAGGCAGTCATAAAATAGGAGTTATTGATGCAGGTCACGATTTAGAAACAACAAGTTATCCACTTTGGACTTTAGATAATGAAAAAGTTTTAGAGTTAGCTGAAAGAGGTGGATGTGTTGCTCCAACGGGAGCAGCTGGTAGTATGTTGATGTTTTCATCTTTGCTAGTTCATGCAAGTCCTCCAAATATTTCACCATTTGGCCGAAGTATTGTTTATCTATCTTTATGTCACGTAGATAATCATATACAAAAGTTTAATCGAGAAGAATGGATTGCACACAGAGATTTTACACCTATTACAAAGCTTGATGATAATTGTCTTAATGAATTAGTAACCATTGGTGTTAGCGCAGCTTAATAGTAAAGCATTTTAAAACAAGGAAAATTTTTTTGATCACGATTGATTCAGTTTCAAATTTTAGAGACGTTTCTATTGGCTCTAAAATGAAAAAAAATTTATTATTTAGGTGTGCTAAACTTAGCACCCTAAACGAACGAGATATTAGAGTTGTAGAAAATTTAAATCCTCACGCTATAATTGATTTTCGTGATCCCAAAGAAATTGAAAAAGCACCAGATAATTTATCAAGTAAACTTTTAGATAAATATATCAACCTTCCTATATCAGCAAGCACTCTTAGTAGAATGGTTGCACAAAAAGAAATTGATGGAGATAGTGTAAAATCTTATGAAAAAGTTATGGAAGATAGTTATCGGATGTATATTAATAATCATAAAGAGGTTTGGACAAAATTTTTTGAAATTCTGCTTCAATCAAGGAAATTTCCAATTATTTTTCATTGCTCTGCTGGCAAAGACAGGACCGGTATAGCAAGTTTTATGATACAAAGTATTTTCAAAAACTCTATGGATTTAATTTTAGAAAATTATCTTATTTCAAATGATTTATTAACTGTTAAAGCTGCAACAGCTGAGCAAAGTACTAGCTCTTCAAATCAGAACTCACTAGTAACAAAAAATATGTTAAGCACACTTGGTAAAGTCCAGCAATCTTATTTAAATGCAGCTATTGATGAAATAGACAAAAAATACAGTACATTAGAAAATTATTTCATTTCACAGCTAGGACTTAAAGCTAATGATATCCATAAATTAGAACAAATATTTGGGAATAATTAGGATATGTTTTTACAAAGTATGATTTCACAAAGAATAGATAATAATGCACCTGTAAAAGTTGCCTTAATTGGAGCTGGAAAATTTGGTTCTATGTTTTTAAGTCAAGTGCCAACCACTCCTGGTTTAGAAATTATAATAATTGCAGATCTTATTCCAGATAACGCAAAAAGAGCTTGTAAAAATGTTGGTTGGAGTGAAGATCTTATTTCTAAGACCAAATTTGTTGACTCAGGAATTAAAGCGATAACAAAATCTGAAGTTGAGGTTGTTGTAGAAGCAACTGGACATCCATCAGCTGGGATTTTACATGCTAAAAAAGCATTTCAGAACGGTAAACACATCGTAATGGTAAATGTTGAAGCAGATGTATTAGCTGGCGCATCTTTAGTTAAAGAAGCTAAATCTGCTGGCGTTGTTTATTCTATGGCTTATGGAGATCAGCCTGCTCTTACAGCTGAAATTGTTGACTGGGCTAGGTCTAATGGCTTTTATGTGACTGCTGCTGGTAAAGGTACTAAATATCTTCCTGAATATCATAAATCTACACCTGAAACAGTATGGAATTATTACGGATTAACAGAAAAAGAAGCAAATGAAGCTGGGATGAATTCTAAAATGTTTAACTCTTTTCTTGATGGAACAAAATCAAGCCTAGAAATGGCAGCAATAGCTAATGCTTGCAATCTTAAAGTGCCCTCTAATGGTCTACTTTTTCCTCCTTGCGGTATAGATGACCTAGCAGAGGTTCTTAAGCCCAAGAATAATGGTGGTGTGTTAGAGTATGATGGACAAGTTGAGGTGGTTTCATCTCTTGAGAGAGATGGTAAAGATGTATTTAAAGATTTAAGATGGGGAGTTTACGCTGTTCTTAGAGCACCAAATGATTATGCTGCCTCATGTTTTAAACAATATGGCATGAACACTGACAGCACTGGACAATTTTCTGCAATGTACAAACCATTTCATTTAATTGGAATGGAACTGAATATTTCAATTTTTAGCGCGGCTTTATTAAATCAATCAACCGGACAAACACAAACTTTTTCAGGCGATGTGATTGCTACATCGAAAAGACCCTTAAAAAAAGGTGAAATTCTAGACGGAGAGGGAGGAGCTACTGTTTGGGGTAAATTGATACCAGCTAAAGATTCTCTCTTAAA
This sequence comes from alpha proteobacterium SCGC AAA015-N04, assembly GCA_000383115.1. Lineage (GTDB taxonomy): Bacteria > Pseudomonadota > Alphaproteobacteria > Puniceispirillales > Marisalimonadaceae > Marisalimonas. Next base: position 219 of record KB910541.1, on the reverse strand, counting down.
CGAAACTCTGCCAATAGGTCTGGCACATGGAATCAAACTTAATAAGGATTTAAACGAGAACCAAATTTTAACATGGAAAGATGTAGATTATTCTTTAGATGATCCCACTATTGCATATAGAAGGTCTATGGAAAAAAACTTTAGATCTTTATTGGACTAGTTGGCCCTTTATCTAATCTCCAAACAAAACCAGACGTTCCTACTTTAGGGAAAAAATCT
>KB910540.1 GCA_000383115.1 alpha proteobacterium SCGC AAA015-N04 | reverse complement strand
AAAGAATTTCTTCATTTAGGCACTGCATTACTGCAAAAAGAATTTAGACAACAAAATAAAAGAATGCACGAAAAAAGTTTAATTAAAGTAATTAACGAGTTTGGACTTCTTGATTTACAAGAGTTGTTAATTGAAATTGGAAAAGGTAATATTAATTCAAGAGAAGTTATAAGTTTTCTATATCCAACTATTAAAAATAAGCCTTTACCTCTATCAATATTAAAAAAACCATATTCTAAACAAAGTATGAAAATAAAAGGAGTGATTCCTGGTATGGCCATTCATTATGCTCATTGTTGTCATCCCTTACCAGGTGAGAGAATTGTAGGAATTGTAACTACTGGGAAAGGAATTACGGTTCATGCTTTGGATTGTTACACGTTGGAAAAATTTCATGATATGCCAGAAATGTGGCTTGAAATTTCCTGGGAAAGAGAAGGTGAAGCTTTTCACAAAGGAAGTTTAATTACAACTTTGGCTAATGAGCCTGGGAGCTTAGCGGATATAACAAAAATAATTAGTGTAAATAACGGAAATATATCTAATATCCAAGTGATTTCAAGGGATATTAATTTTTATAAATTCAATATAGATTTGGAAGTTAAAAATATTTCTCATCTAAATCAAATTATAGCTGCAATGAGATTGTCTAATTTTGTTGAAAGTGTTGATAGAGGTAAAGATTAAAAAAAATACAAAAATAAAAATTTCAATTTATTCGTTAGATAAAAAAATCAAAAGATTAATTTCGTACTATAAATTGAGACTTGCACGTTTGCCAGCATCTTCCTATGCAATCTCCTCAGGCTTTGCTTGTGGTTCTATGGTTTCATTTACACCACTGCTGGGATTACACTTTGTTCTTGCTGTTGTTTTTGCATTTCTCATAAGGGGAAATTTTATTGCTGCTCTTTTAGGCACAGTAGTTGGTAATCCTCTAACATTTCCTTTTATTTGGGGTTTGATATATAATGTAGGTGTATATTTTTTTCCTCAAGAAAAAACTCAAATGGAGTTGGAGATAAGTTATCAAATGATTATAAATCAAACTTATGAAATATTTGTTCCAATGTTAATTGGAGGAGCGTTATTAGCTTTACCAATTTGGTTGATAACATATATTGTTACTTACAGTTTTGTTTCATCATATAAAAAATCAAAAAATAAAAAAAAAAATTTTAGTAAGGAACTTTAATTTGAAAAATATTAAATTAGGGGTAAACATAGATCATATTGCTACTGTCCGAAATGCAAGAGGGGGGGAACATCCTAATATTATTTGTGCAGCTAAGATTGTGGAGGCTTCAGGTGCTGATCAGTTAACTGTTCATGTCAGAGAAGATAGAAGACATATTAACGAACATGATTTAGAAAATATTTTAAAAGTTATTAATATTCCACTAAATCTTGAGATTGCAGCAAATAAAGAAATGGTAAAAATAGCAAATAAATATAAACCAAGTTCCGTATGCTTTGTTCCTGAAAAAAGACAAGAAATAACAACAGAAGGGGGCTTAGATATAATAAAAAATTACGATAACTTAAAAGACATTATAAATAATTTATATGATGATATAGATGTTGCTTTTTTTATTGATCCTGATAACGAACAATTAAAAGCTTCATATGAGCTTGGTGTTAAAACTGTTGAACTTCATACAGGTATGTATGCTAATGCTTATTTTGAAAATACATCAAGTAATTTTGAGTTAGACAAATTAAAAAAAACAGCAAGTCTTGGAGAAAAAATCAATGTTAAATGTGCTGCCGGCCACGGACTGAATTTCGATAATGTGTCTAATGTAGCTTCAATACCACATATATCTGAATTAAATATTGGACATTTTTTAGTTGGTGACGCCATTTTTAATGGCCTTGAAAACTCAATTAAAAAAATGATAAATATTTTGAAAGAATCCGTTAAATGATTTTAGGCATTGGAAGTGACATTCTTAATATTTCACGGTTAGATAAAATTCTGTTAAAGCATAACAAAAAATTTATCTTACGATTTTATGGAAAAAAGGAAATAGAGATACTCAATAAGAAAGCAAAAAATTTAAATTCATTTTTAGGGAAAAGATTTGCAGTAAAAGAAGCAGTTTGGAAAGCCCTTAGTCCAAAAAGAGGTTTAGGATTAAAGTTCAAAGAAATTCAAACTTTAAACACCAATGAAGGCCAACCTTATTTATTTTTTTCTGGTACAACAAAAAAATTTATACAAAAAAAAGAAATAGATTTGCAAGCCAAACTTAATTTTAATGTTTCAATATCTGATGAGCCACCTTATGTTTTAGCCTTTGTAGTTATTTCTCTTGCTCCGTGTGTGTAGGTAATGCATAAATTAAATAATTATTACAGGTATTTTTTTAATTGGAGGTTCACTAATGACTGCACTTAAAAATAAAGAAAAAAATTCTTTTAAAGAACTGTTAAAAACACTTTTAGTTGCTGGTTCAATTGCAGTAATTTTTAGATCAATTTTTTTTGAGCCCTTCAACATACCCTCTGGCTCAATGATACCAACTTTGTTAGTTGGCGATTATCTTTTTGTTTCAAAATATTCTTATGGATACTCAAAATACAGTTTTCCTTTTGGTATCATGCCAATAAAAAATAGAGTTTTAGATTCAAGTCCCAAAAGAGGTGATGTCATTGTTTTCAGAAAACCTGGAGATGAAAGTATTGATTATATTAAACGATTAATAGGTATACCGAACGATACTATTCAGGTTAAGAAAGGTATGTTGTACGTTAACGGAAAAAGAGCAACACGAGTTAAAACTAATATTGGGTATATGAAATCAGTATATGGTGGAGAAAAAATTTTTGTGCAATATAAAGAAAAATTTGAAGATACTAATTTTCACAATATAATTGAGTCAAGTGATACTGATCCTTTTGATGATACTATACAATTTAAAGTTCCAGAGGATACTTTTTTTTTCATGGGTGATAATAGAGATAATAGTAGAGACAGTAGAACTTCAGAAGTGGGCTTTGTTCCGAAAAAAAACTTAATTGGTAAGGCTCAAATTATTTTCTTTTCACACAATAGTTCTGCTTCTATATTTGAATTCTGGAAATGGCATAAATCTATCAGATTCTCAAGAATAGGTAAGGCTATAGAATAGTGCAAATTAATGAGCTTGAAAAAAAATTAAATTATAAATTTAAAAATTTAGACCTTTTAAAAATTTCAATTACCCATTCAAGCTATAAATCCAAATTTTTAAATGAAGCTAATTATAATTATGAGAGATTAGAGTTTCTTGGTGACAGAGTATTAGGTCTAATACTTGCAGATTATTTCTTTAATTTATATCCTAATGCACGTGAAGGTGAGCTTAATCATTACTATCAAAATTTTGCTAATCAAAATACACTAGCTAATTACGCTCAAAAAATTGGTTTGTCTAATTTTATAAAAATACAAAAAGGTGATAACCTTGAAAATAATAAGTCTATATTAAGTGACATAGTTGAAAGCATTATTGCATCTATTTTTATTGATAGTGGTTTTTTAAATAGTAAAAAGTTTGTTATTGATGAGATTATAAATTCATCAATTGCTCCTAGACCTAAAAAACACGCTAAGTCAATTCTTCAAGAAATTTGTTTGGACAGGTACAAATGTTTACCAAAGTATTCTCTAATTAACAATGGTTGGTTCAAAGAAGAAAGAATAATTGCTGAAAGCTTGATAGCATTTAAACGTGCTGGTTGTAATGGAATAATTACGTATTTCGCTCCCTATATTGCAAAAGTAATAAACCAAGTTAAAGAATAAATTTATTATTATTTAGGTCGTAAGTATAAAGATGGCAGACATAAAGTCAGAAGATATTTTTGAAAAACAAATTTATATGCTTACAAAAGCTACTCCTTGCCCATATTTAAAAGATAAAGTCGAAAAAAGAATTGCTACAGAAATAACATATAACAGAAACATTCATGATGAATTAGCAGAAAATGGGTTTAGAAGAGTTGAAAATTGGATGTATAAACCTGTATGTGAAAATTGTAGTGCTTGTAAATCGTACAGAGTTTTAGTAAGTAATTTTGAACTTTCAAGAAGCTTAAAAAGAATCAATAAAAACCTAAATCACATAAATTATAAAATAAAAAAAAATATTACAAATCAAGAACATTTTGACCTCTTTAAAAAATATCAAAAAGCCAGACATCCAAGTAGTTCCATGGCTAAAATGGACGAAGATGAATTTACCTCTATGATAGAAATATCTCCAATTAATACATCTTTAATGGAATTTAGAAATAAAAATAATAATTTAGTTGGAGTTATATTATTAGATATTAATAAAAATAGTTTATCTGCTGTTTATAGTTTTTTTGAACCAGATTATCAAAGTCTAGGTTTAGGGAACTATATGATAATTCAATGCTTAATTTACGGAAAACTAAAAAAATTAAAATATTTATACTTGGGATATTATATAAGTCAATTGAGTAGTATGTCTTATAAAGCGAGATTCAAACCAGGTCAAATCTTATATGATAATGAATGGAAAATTCTTTAGATCAATTTCCAAAAGCAGCTCCATCACTTCTTGGATCAAATGCACCCTCAACTAGACCATTCATATGTTTTACAACACAACCAGCATGTCCCATGATTTCTTCAAAAGGGCCAACAACTTCAACATCGTGTCCCATGGATTTTAATTTCTGAAATGTTGAGACTCCAAATCGATTTTCTATCTTTAATGATGTTGTTTCTTCTCCCCACGTTTTTCCTAAAAGCCATCTTGGATTATAAATAGCTTTTTGGATGTTTTGATTTTGGTTTGCGTACCTTAAAAAAATTGTTGCTTGAGTTTGTGGTTGCCCTTCCCCACCCATTGTTCCATATGACATTACTCTTCCATCGTCAAAATGAGCTAAAGCTGGCTGAATTGTATGAAAAGGTTTTCTACCAGGCAACAAATTATTTAGGTCCGTTGGATTAAGAGAAAAACTGATCCCTCTATTTTGCATTGTTATCCCAGTTTTAGGTAAAATCAATCCTGAACCAAACTCCCAATAAATACTCTGTATAAAACTTACTGTATTACCGTATGAGTCTGTTGCTCCCATCCAAACTGTATCTCCTCCAATCTTGCTATCTGGCCATGGCTTAGCTTGACGAATATCAACGTCCATAGCAAGTTTTTTAATAAAGTTTTGTTTTAGAAAATCATTAATGTTAACTGTCACATATTTTGGATCAGTAATATATTTATCTCTTATCCTAAAAGCTAACTTAGTTGCCTCAACAATGCTGTGTATAAATTCTGTATCATTTTTATATGGAATTGATAAATAGTCCAGAATACCAAGAATCAAAATTGAAGCCAATCCTTGAGTAGGCGGTGGCAAGTTAAAAAGTTTAGCTTTTTTAATTTTTAATTCTAAAGGATTAACAAACTCTGATTTATAGTTTAAGAAATCCTCTAAACTTAAAGGTGAACCAACCTGCTTGAGATCTGAGATTATGTTTTTGGCAGTTTCACCAGAATAAAAATCATTTAAACCGTTTTTTATTAAACAAGAAAAAGTTTTTGACAGTTTTGGAAAAACTAGTCTTTCTCCAACATTTGGTATCTTTCCATTTTTTAAATAAACTTCTTTGAAACCAACAACATCAATAAGTTGATTTAATTTTGATACTAAGTTATTTCTTAAAGTATTTGTTACTCTAACACCTTCTTTGGCAGTTTGTTCTGCATCAAACAAAAGTCTACTAATTGGAATTTTGCCTCCTAAATTTTTAACACTAAAATCATATGCTAATTTCCAACCTGCAACTGCACCTGGAACAGTCAATGCTGACAACGGTCCACGTGATGGAATAGAGCTAAAACCCTGATTTTTATAAAATTCTATACTAGCATTGTTAGCCACTGGACCACAGGAGTCAATTGCGTAAACATTTTTATTTTTATCTGAGATTAACCAAAAATTATCTCCACCCATAGAATTCATGTGAGGATATACAACAGATATCATTGAAGCAGAAGCAATCAATGCTTCAATAGCATTGCCACCTTCTTTTAATATTTCAGAACCGCATTTTGCTGCCAAATGGTGAGGAGCAACCATCATATAATTATAAGAAATTTTTGGAGAAATCATAATATGTCTATTAAAAATATATCGATAAATCACGGTGGTCGGATCTACAGGCAGCCAAGAATAAAGCAATATCTCTAGGAAGTGTTTGTTGCTGTCTTAATCCTATTGTAAACTTTGTGTTATCTAGAAAAATTGATAAGTCGTTGACTATTTTATCATCAATTTTTTTAAGATCACTAAACTTTTTTTCGTACTCAGCAAATGATTTATTAAAATCTTTAAGTACTTTTTCATAATTTACTTTTTTCTTTTTTAAGTTTCTAGAAACTTTAGAAAGCTTAGATGTAATTTTTGAATTATCAGGTAAACGTAAAATCTTTTTTGAAAAAACTTTTATTTCTTTGGACAAAGCTTTGGGCTCAGTTGTCTTTATTATTTGGCTAAGTTTTTTAAATTCATTTCTAAATTTGTAAAATTCAGATCTAGATAATAAAATATTTCGCAATGTTGACATTTCGTCATAAGAATTATCCATAGCTCTTCTGTATTTAATTCGATTTAAATTTTCTTCTTTAATTAATTTCTGAAAATTTTTGTATGTTTCTGACCAATTTTTTGGATATCCTTGTTTTTCAGTTTGAATACTGTTTTTTAGTTTTTCAACTTCTAATTTTAACAACGAAATTCTTTGGATATCATTATTTTCAGCATTAGAAATCATTGTTTCATTGGTTTTGATTAATAATTCGATTTCTTTAATATTTTTTTCTTTATTTCTTACTTCCTTTAAAAGTGGCAAATAATCTGTTGATTGGTCTTGTATTATTGAATCAATTTCAAATGCTTTGTTTAAATTCAAAAAGCCACTTTCGATTGTACTTATAGAATTTGTAATTGTATTCTTATATTTATTTGGCATTGAAGACAAATCTACTTTAGAAAAATTCACAATTGAAATTTTTGTTAAACTATCTGAATTCAATACCTTTTCTTTCATATATTTTTCTGTACACAATTGTAATTTTGGGTTTTTAGGAGGAGGAGATGTTTCTGATAGAAAATTTAATCTATTTGGTAAGTAATTTACTAAAAATGGATATGAACCTACAACTGCTAAAGCTACCAATTGGAGCGTAATAAATGGTATCACTCCTTTATACATTTGAATAGTTTTAACTGCTTTTGAAGCAACACCTCTTAAATAGAATAAAGCAAAACCAAAAGGAGGTGTTAAAAAAGAAGTCTGAATATTTAGACCAATCATAACCCCTAACCATACAGCTGTTATATTTGCTGACGGATCAGCAAGTAAAATAGGAGCTACAATTGGAACTACTACAACTGCAATTTCAATAAAGTCTAAGAAAAAACCCAATATAAAAATTACTATCATTACAATTACGAATTTTGACCAAAAACCCCCAGGTAAAGAATTTAAATATTCTTTTACAAGTTCTTCTCCTCCAAATGCTCTAAAGGCAGCTGTGAGCATTGCAGCTCCTAAAAGGATGATAAAAACCAAAGAGGTGGTTTTGGCTGTTTCCATCATGACACCCTGCATAGTATTATTAAATTTAAATAATCTCCAACTACTCCAAATAAGAGCAATTAGCAGTAAAGTTGATCCAACAACGCCAATAAATATCCCAATTTTATCTTCAAAGGTATTTATTAATTTAACATTCATGGTATAATTACTAACTGCATATGCAAGTAACAAAATAGAAACTAATACCAAAAAAGCTGGATATAATGAAGATTTCAGACCTTCAGTTTGCCTATAGCCTGCCATGATTATAGCACCAGCAGCGCCAATAGCTCCTGCCTGATTTACTGTTGCAATTCCAGTAATAATTGAACCCAAAACCAATATAATTAATGTTAATGGAGGTATTAAAATCAACATTACATTAAGCCAAAATTTTTTATCCATTTTACCTTCATATGGAACTGAAGGTGCACTTTTAGGTGATACAAATGCGAGTACTAAAATAAAAAGCATATATATTCCCACAAGTAAAATACCAGGAAGAAAGGCTCCCAAAAACATCTCTCCAGCACTAGTTGAAGTAACATCAAATATCGAAGGCATTGATATTTGACCTGTTGCTTCTTTATATAATGCTTTTCGCATTGTACCTGCTTGATCGGACGCTGTTGCAAGTTGATCAGCTAATATTATCAGAACGATAGAGGGCGGAATTATTTGTCCTAAGGTTCCAGATGCAGCTATAGTTCCAGTAGCAAGAGGTGCAGAGTATTTATTTCGAAGCATTGCTGGTAAAGATATTAATCCCATAGCAACTACTGTTGCACCTACTATTCCAGTGGTTGCAGCTAATAATGCTCCTACAAATACAACGGAAATTCCTAATCCACCTCGAACCGGACCAAAAAGTTGAGCCATTGTTACAAGTAAATCTTCAGCAATTTTAGATCTTTGAAGCATTAGCCCCATAAAAATAAACAAAGGTATTGCAATTAGTGTATCCCTTTCTACCTCCCAATATACTCCTCTAAGATTTGTAACACCAGCTGAGAGCCATTCAGATGGTCCACCAGAGAAAAAATAAGCATCTGCATTGTTTTCTAATATATATCCAAAAAATGCAGCAACACCTATGGATATAATGGCGGAACCTGGAAGAGCAAAGGCTACAGGAAACCCTGAAGCTAAAGATATTGCCATTATAACTATTAACAATAATAAAAAAATTAATTCCATAAATTAATGACCAATCTGACTTTCAATTATTCTTTTACCTTTTTCACCATAATAATCAGCTAGTGATTCAAAAAAGTAACTTATAAATTGAATCAGCATTGTTAAACCAAAAATGCCTAAAAACAATGCAAGGTGGTATTTGATAAACATACCAACAGTTCCTTGCTGAGTTATTTCAAAGTTTAACACTGGACTATTAATTATTGATTGTTTGCCGTGGAAACCTATAAAAATGATTGTTAAAGATGTAGACACACCAAGCGTTATTGAGCCAATCGAATTTATTAAACCCTTAGTTTTATCTTTTAGTCCTTGGTATAAAATATCAACCCTTACATGTCCTTCATCATATAACGTATATGCTGATGCAAATAAAAACAATCCAGCGTACCAATATCGTACAAGGTCACCCATAAATGTTTGCTCATAAGAGAAAATAAATCTAGTAATCACTATTACAAGTTCACTAGCCACAATTAATAAGGATAACCATTGAAAACCAAGAGTTTTAGTAAACATACCTAAAATAAAACCTATAATTATTAGAGGTACATGAACAAAACTTCCTACAAAGACTGGACGAGTGAATTGACTTGTTAATTCCTTACTTAAAAAAAGTTCAAAGAGTTTCTCAACCCGTAAGAAAGATATAGTAATATCAACTAAGCCGACTAAAAAAATAACCCAGAAACAGGAGCGAATTATATAGACATTAAAATTATGCAAAATTTTGGAGTCAAACCTTAACGGTTTATTGTTTAACTTTAACATTACAATTGATGATATTATTAAACTGAAAAAGTATATTATTAATTCAATGACTGAAGTAATCGAAAACTTATTTTCTAGAGAAAATATACTTTCAAAACCGAAGCTTAGTTGCAAAATATTATTTACTAAAAAAGCAAATACAGCTGATATTATAGACCAGCCAAATAATCGATAATAATTATAAATTTTATTTTCCATTAATAAAACTAGGAGCCAGAAAAACTGGCTCCCATCATAGCTTTAAGAAAGTCCTAAAACTCTGTTTCGTTGGTTAACATATGAAATTTCAAATTTGGCCATCATACCACCACATTCTTTCATAAAAGCTTGATATGCAGTATCAATCTTTTTAGCTAAGGCTGAATGGTTTCTAGTTTCCTCAAAAACCTCTGCTGAAGCTTCGCCAAAAGAATCCCAAACGTCGTCATTAAATGCTCTAACTTTAACACCATGTTCATTAATTAACTTAGCTAAATATTCACCGTTTTTAGCACATGTTTCTTCATACTGGGCAGCATGCTCTTCCATTGAAGCAGCAGTTATTAGAGCCTTTTCATTATCTGTTAACTTACCCCAAAAACTTCCATTAAAAGCCATAGCCAAGCACGAACCAGGCTCATGCATACCACCTGTGTAGTAATATTTTGCGGCTTCATAAAATTTTAAGAAATAATCATTATAAGGGCCAACCCATTCAGTTGCATCAATAGAACCTGAAACGAGATTTTCATAAATTTGACCACCAGGTAAAGATACAGGAGAAGCTCCTAGTTTAGACATAACAGTTCCACCTAATCCAGGAATCCTCATTTTTAGGCCCTTTAAATCTTCACTAGAATTTATTTCTTTGTTGAACCATCCACCAGCTTGTGTACCTGTTCCACCACACGGAAGAGCTTTTAATCCAAACTCACCTGACATTTCATCCCAGAGTTCTTGGCCCCCGCCAAACTTAATCCAAGCATTCCACTCAACTGTTGTCATTCCAAATGGAACAGACGTAAAATATGCAAAACCAGGATGTTTACCTTTCCAATAATAGTCCGCAGCAATGTAAGCTTCTGAGTTTCCAGATGCAACTTCATCAAAAACATCAAATGCTCCAACTTTTTCACCTGCAGCAAAATAATTGACCTTTAACTTACCTTTTGATAATTCAGTAATTCTAGCAGATAATCTTTGTGCTGATAAACCTAAACCTGGAAAATCTCTTGGCCAAGTTGATACAATGTTAATTTCTTTATGACCACCTGCAATAGCAGGAGCTGACAATGCAGAAGCTCCAGTAACACCTGCAACAACTCCTACACCTGCTTTACTAATAAAATCTCTACGTTTCATTGAACGTCCTCCCTCTATATTTTAAAGTTATTTAGAATTGAATAAGATAATACATTACTACACAAATTTGAAGATAATTTAAAGCTAATTGTTTAATTTTTTCAAAAAAAAATAACTAAAAAATAATTGCATAAATATTGATCAAACTTGAATCTACAAAAAAGTCTTTAACTAAGTTCTAATTGAAGATGGGTGGTCTTGGAAATCCATTGGGCACCATTTTTCCAGCAGCTCCCCTTTTCCCTTGCCACGTTAAAAGATCCTTTTCTGTTCTTTGACGTCCACCATTCATTTTCCATGTTATTCCGTCTTCTTTATTAAAAGTTGTAATATCAGATAATTTGCCATCTTTATATCTTTGAAGAATTACTCCTTTCCCTTTATTTAATTCTGGGATCTCGTCTAAAGAATATACTATTAATTTTCTATTGTTTCCAACAACAGCTACTGTATCACCTTGAATTTTTTTACAAACTTTTGCTTTGTTATCACTTTTTACATTCAATATTTTTTTTCCAGATTTTGTCTGAGCAATAATGTTAGAAGTATTAATTTTAAAACCATGACCTGATTCAAGTGCTAAAATTATACTTCCTTTAAAAAATGAGAAACAAGATACAATATTATTTTCGGATTTTAAATCAATTGAAAGTGAGATAGGCTCCCCAAAGCCCCTTCCAGAGGGAAGTTTATTTGCAAAAAGACTATAAAATCTTCCATTTTCAGCAAAAAACATTATTTTATCTGTTGTAAAAGCATGAAATCTAAACTTTTCTTTGTCTCCTTCTTTATATTTCAATGCAATATTTTCACTTAAATGCCCTTTTTGACTTCTCACCCATCCTTGTTCAGATAAAATAATTGTTATTGGTTCTTTAATAATAAAATCTTCCTCTTTAAACTCTAATACTTCCTTTAATTCATGTATTTTTGTTCTTCTTGTTGATATTTCTGAAAAATCTTTTTTTAATTTTTTTATATCATTAGAAATAGTCTTCCATTGCTCATTTTCATTACATATAATTTGTTTAAGATCATTCAGTTCACTTTCCAATTTTTTTAATTCATTTTTAATTTCAATTTCTTCTAATTTTCTTAGAGAGCGAAGGCGCATATCTAAAATTGCATTAGCTTGAATTTCATTTATTGAAAAATAAGATATTAATATTTCTTTAGGATGATCTTCCTCTCTAATTATTTGAATAACCTTATCTAGATTTAAATAGACAGTTAAGTAACCATTTAAAACATTAATTCTATTTTCAATTTGTGATAATCTAAATTTACTTTTTCTCAATAAAATTGTTTGTCTGTGAACAAGCCAACTTTTAAGAGCTTCTTTTAAAGATTTTACTCCTGGAATATTTTTTTCGTCTATTACATTTAAATTTAATGAAACTCTGGTTTCTAAATCTGTTTTTTTAAAAAGAGTTTCCATTATCATTTCTGGCACAAAATTTCTACTCTTGGGC
>KB910539.1 GCA_000383115.1 alpha proteobacterium SCGC AAA015-N04 | reverse complement strand
AATATCTGCATTATATTTTTTAGCTAATTGTGTTCTTTTTTTTAGTGTTAAATATTTATCACTATTACGGGATAAAATTACTGATAGCTTTTTATTTTCTAACAATTGTTTTGCCAAAAGACGTGAAAATTGAAGTGTGATATTTTTTTCAAGGGTTCCTAGAGAACCTATCGCACCAGAATCTTTTCCACCATGACCCGGATCAATAAAAACATTAAATTTTTTTCCAGTTTTCGTAAGGGTTGATCTAGTTTGTAATTTGCTTGAAAAATTATATTTTTTTTCTCTTATAGTTGGTTTTATTACTTTCTTAGAATAGTTTATTTCATTATTTAATAAAAAATAATCTCCTTTGTTTTTTGATAATTTATGCTTTGCAATATAAAAACTTGTTTTTGAAATTTCTGATATATTCATTTCTAAATTTATATATTTATCATTCATTTTATCTTTAGAATAAAATAAGTCTGATATTATTCCAGGTTTGATTAATTCTAGAACGAGCTTTGAATTAGTTTTTGTATTATTGTATCTAAAATCACTTAATATATTATTTTTTTTTGCTTTTTTATCTTGAGATCTCTGAAATTTTACAAAGGTATCAAATTCTATAACTATTCTGTAAGGTTGATCCAATAAAAATATTTTGATTTTGTCATTTAAATTTAAATTTGAGCAATTTAGTTTTTGTGGTTTTATTATACATGAACGATCTGTAGTATGCGACAAGGTTTCATTAAAAATTAACGCTATTGAGAAAAATAAAAATAAATGAATTATTTTATATTTATATATCAGATTTTTGAGCATAATTTTTTATAAATATTTTAAAATAAATTTACCATAATAAAAATAAAGTTTGTGTTGATGAATTCAACAATATATAAAATATACAGAGAATTTTTTAAATTTGGAAATTGACTTTCATTAATTATAAATTAATGAGTTTTTAGTTTCAAAATTAACTTAATAGAATGCTTGTAAGCATTAAGCGATAGAATGAGAAAAAAAGTTTTAATATTGTAATCATGAATAGGGAATAATTATTATTAATTTTAACTTTAAAAATAAATTTTTTATAGGATAAAACTTCAGAATAGATTTTATATAACAATATTTATATAACTACTAAGTGACATCATTATTTTTTCTTAGAAACTCATTTTAAAATATATATAATCATTTAATTGATTATGCTTTTTGATTTGGAGAATATTAATGATAAGGCGTTTATTGATCGATGCAAAACAAACTGAAGAAACAAGAGTAATAACGACAAGTAATGATTTAATAGATGATTTTGAGTACGAAGTTCATTCTAGAAGGCAATTAAAAGGAAATATTTATCTCGCTAGAGTAACAAGAGTTGAACCAAGCCTACAAGCTGCTTTTGTAGAATACGGCGGAAATAGACAAGGTTTTCTTGCTTTTAGTGAAATACATCCTGACTATTACAGAATTCCAATAGAAGATAGACAAAAACTTATAGCTGAGGCTTACAATAAAACTGACGAAGAGCTGATTATCGGAGATAATATAAATGATGAAAATGAAGAAGATGTTAATGAAGATGAATTAAAAAAAGTAAAAAAAAATTTATATAAGAATTACAAAATTCAAGAAGTAATTGCAAGACGACAAATATTATTAGTCCAAGTTGTCAAAGAAGAAAGAGGTACAAAAGGGGCCGCACTTACCACTTACATTTCAATAGCCGGTAGGTATTGCGTTTTGATGCCAAATACTCCTCGGGGAGGAGGAGTTAGTAGAAAGATTGGTAATCTAACAGATAGGAAAAGGCTTAAAAAAATAGTTGATGATTTAGATTTATCAAAGGGCATGGCCCTAATTATAAGAACTGCTGGATGCAAAAGAACTAAAAATGAAATTAAGAGAGATTATTTAAACTCTATAACTATATGGGAAAATGTCAAAAATTTAACACTAGAGTCAAATGCTCCATCTCTAATTCATGAGGAGGGATCATTAGTAAAACGAGCAATAAGAGATTTATATCATAATGAAATTGATGAAGTTTTGGTTGAGGGCGGCAAAGCTTACAAAGTTTGTAAAAATTATATGAAAGCTTTGATGCCAAGTCATGCAAAAAAAGTTCAACAATACAACAATGAAAAAAGACCTATCTTTCAAAATTTTAATCTAGACTCTCAATTGGATGATATTTTTAATCCTAAAGTAACTCTTAATTCTGGAGGATATTTAGTAATTGATCAAACTGAAGCGTTAGTTGCCATTGATGTCAACTCGGGGAAGGCAACACGAGAAAGATCTATAGAGAACACGGCTTTAACAACTAATCTTGAAGCGGCAGAGGAATTTGCTAGACAAGCTAGATTAAGGGATTTATCAGGACTTATAGTTATTGATTTCATCGATATGGAGGACAACAAAAATCGTCATAATGTTGAAAAAA
Organism: alpha proteobacterium SCGC AAA015-N04; assembly: GCA_000383115.1. GTDB lineage: Bacteria > Pseudomonadota > Alphaproteobacteria > Puniceispirillales > Marisalimonadaceae > Marisalimonas. The sequence continues at coordinate 11,751 of KB910539.1, read as the reverse complement.
AATTAAGAGATTCAATGCGAAAAGATAGAGCAAGAATTCAAATTGGAGAAATTAGTACTTTTGGATTACTAGAGATGTCAAGACAACGTTTAAGGCCTTCAGTTGTAGAAAACTCCTCAGAATTATGTTCTCATTGTGGCGGTTCTGGAAGAATCCAATCTATCGAGGTTAGCGCTATTCAAATTTTAAGATCTATTGAAGAAGAAGGTATGAATGAAGATAATTCAGGAGTAAAAATTCACGCACACTCAGCTGTTATTCTCCATATCTTAAATAACAAGCGAGATCAACTTAGTGAAATAGAAAATAGATATGATGTAAAAATACAATTCATTAATGACGATAGTATTATTCCACCGTTAAAAAAACTAGATATTATTAAAAAAGCTAATCTAAACAGCTCAATAAATAATGATATTAACGAAAAAAAAGAGATCTCTATTCAAGAATCAGATGAAAATAATAGTAGAAAAAAGAAAGTTAAAAAATCAATTAAAAAAAATAGGAAAACTAACAATATAAATAAAAATAATAATGTTAAAACAGTAAAAACAGAAAATCAAAACTTTAAAAATGAAGATAAAAATAATATTGAAAATAATTTAGAAGAAGAAAAAATAGAAAAGAAATCAAGAAAACAAAAGAAAGTTAAAGAAAGTTCTAAACAATCAAAAAAAAATAAGTCCAATAATAAGGTTGTTCACGATGTCAAGGATAATTTTGATAAACTCAAAACAAATAATAAAAAAAGTTTAGAAAAAGAAAATCAAAATAAAAATAAAATCGCAAATGTCAGAGAACTTAAAAGTTCAAGACCTATTGAAGTGGTGAAAGTTGAAGAGAACTCTGATTCTAACCAACCTAAAAGAAAAGGGTGGTGGTCAAAATAAAAACCGTAATTTCATTAATTTTCATTTTTTTTTCTTTTAGCGCATTAGCTTCCAATAATATTAGAATCATAAGAGATGCTGAAATTGAATTTTTTTTGCAAAAAATAATAGACTCAATAACCAAAAATATTGATAATAATAATCAAACATTTTATCCAAGATTGATTTTTAAAGATGAATACAACGCCTTTGTTACTGGTTCAAATAACATATACATTAATACAGGACTTATAAAACGAGCCAGTTCAATTAGCGAAATTCAGGGCGTTATAGCGCACGAAATTGGACATTTAGTTCTTAATCACCATAGCTCACGCTTAATTAACAGAAATACTAATACAAACTATGCAACTATAGCTGCAATTGCGGGTGTTGCGCTATCAATGAGCAACAAATTAAATAGCGACGCCGCTGCAGGTTTGATTATCGGTAGTAACGATTTAGCTACAAAATCTTATCTTCAGTTTACAAGGATTCAAGAGCAACAGGCTGATAAGTTCGCATTAGATATTATGAGGAAAGCTAAAATTTCCTATGATGGTCTAGAAAATCTTTTAATCAGATTAAGCGAAGAAGAATTTTTAAATAAGTCTATGACGAGCAAATTTTATCGATCGCATCCCTACTCTAAAAAACGTCTCAACCAATTACAAAATTATAAAAAAGAATCATTAGATTATGATATTAGTAACGAAGAAATTTCAATTAATGATAATGTTATTTCACTGGAATATATTAATAATAAAATAAAATCTTATAATAGTGATCCTTTTGAAATATTGAATAATTCCAAAATTGAAAACAAATTTTTAAGGGCATATTCTAAAACTATAGCCTACTTTAAGGTTGGTAAATTTGATTTGGCCATGGAAAGTTTAAATAATATAAATAATTTAAAAAATTATCCATTTTTTTATGAATTACAAGGTGATATTTATTTTGCCAAATCAGACTTTAATAATGCAATATCTAATTATGAAAAATCTATAAATCTACTTGTAAAAGATTATGATGTTCATGCTGATCTAATTAAATTGTCCTTGGCTAAAACTTATATACATACAAACAATTTCAAAAAAATTAATAATTCTATATTAATTTTAGAGGAATTATTGCGAAAAACCCCCAAATGGATTTTTTTGTGGAGACTTCTAGCAAAGGCCTCTGGTAAAATTAATAAAAAAGAAATATCTTTTATTGCACTTGCAGAGGTAGCTTTGATTAAAAAAAATTTTAAGAAGGCCAAAAAATATGTAAGATTGGCTTTTAAATATCCTGAACTTACATATGAGTATAGATTAAGAGGTAAAGATATTTTGTTTAGAATTGAAGAAAAAAAATGATTACTTTATTAAATTTAGGTAAAAAGTATGATTAAAATCACTTTATTTATAGTTATACATTGCTTTTTTCTTTTTACTCCTGCTAGTTCTCATGAATTGAAAGAAGAACAGATAGAGAAAGTTATTAAAAAGTTCTTAATTAAAAACCCTGATCTTATTAAATCTATTCTTGATGATCATGATAGTTACCTAAAAAAAGAAAAAATTAAAAATAATATTGAATTATTAAAAAAAATAAAAAATCCTGGTATCTACAGAAGCGAGTCAAACATTACCGTTTATGAATTTTTTGATTATAATTGTGGTTATTGTAAATCAGTGGTTAAACCAATTATGGATATTTTGTCTGAAGATAAAAAAATTAATTTTGTTTTTGTTGAATTTCCAATTTTGTCTGAACAATCTTATATTGCTTCTAAAGCAGCACTTGCTTCAAAAAAACAAGATCTATACAATAAATTTCATATATCATTGATGAAAATAAAAGGAAGAGTTAATGAAGAAAAAGTATTCAAAACAGCTAAGAATATAGGTTTAGACATAAATAAATTAAAAAAAGACATGAATAACCCAGAAATAGAACAACAATTAATGAAAAATAGAGAAATTGCAAAATTACTTAAATTAAATGGAACACCCGCATTTATAATAGGTGATATTATTTACCCTGGTGCATTAAACTTAAATAATTTAAAAGAAATAATAAAAAAGTTTAGAAAAGGTTAATTTATCTTTTAGTGAGACTTAGAATTGACAATAATTTAAATTATATACTCAACGGAGAAAAATTTTGAGTAAAAAGTTATATATTATAAATGGACCCAACTTAAATCTTCTTGGAACAAGAGAGCCTCAGAAATACGGAAACCTTTCTTTAGATAAAATCAAATCACTTTGTAATGAAAAATGTAATTATCACAAATTAGATTTAAATTTTTTTCAATCAAACATAGAAGGTGAGTTGATAAGTGAAATACATAAAGCTATTGATGATGGATATGGAATTATAATTAATGCAGGAGCATTAACCCATACCTCAATTGGACTATTAGACGCTTTAAATATGTTTAAAGGACCTAAAATTGAATTGCATATAACAAATATTTACGCACGTGAAAATTTTCGTCATAAATCTTATATTTCACCAGTTGTAAACGGGATAATTGCTGGTTTTGGCTTTAATTCTTACCTCCACGCAATAGATGCCATCAAAAACCTTATAGAAGATTAGATTAGAGAAGGTAAATTTATGACCAAAAAAAATATCCATAAAGAAAATTTGAGTATAGTCAGAGAGTTCGTTGATATGGTTAACAAAGATAATTTATCTCAATTGGAATACGAGACCAGTGATATCAAGATTAAAGTTGTTAAAAATATGAACACTCCTTTTTATAAACCTCAAGAAACCATTGTCAGTTTCCCGAATACCACTAAGAATGAAGACGTATCTAAATCAATAGAAAAAGTTGAAAAATTTACCAACAAACACCCTGGTGCGTTGAACTCTCCAATGGTTGGCACAGCATATGCTGCACCTGAACCTGGCAAAGATCCATTTGTTAAATTAAATTCTCAAGTTTCAAAGGGAGACACGATCCTCATTATTGAAGCCATGAAAGTAATGAACACAATAACCGCCCCTAAATCCGGGAAAATAATATTCATTGGCTTTGAAGACAGCCAACCTGTAGAATTTGAACAATTGCTAGCTGTAATTGAGTAACTAAATTATTATGTTTAAAAAAATATTAATTGCAAATCGTGGTGATGTAGCATTAAGAGTTTTAAGAGCTTGTAAAGAACTAAATATTCAAACAGTAGCTATTCATTCGACGGCTGATAACGAGGCAATGCATGTAAGATTAGCAGATGAAACTGTTTGTATTGGAGGGCCATCATCATCAGAATCATATCTAAACATCCCTGCTATAATAACTGCAGCTCAGTTAGTTGGAGCAGACGCAATCCATCCTGGTGTTGGTTTTTTATCAGAAAATGCTGATTTTGCAGAAATTGTAGAAGCTCACAATATTATTTTTATAGGTCCAAAATCAGAGCATATAAAGTGTATGGGTGATAAAATACAAGCAAAAATAACAGCAAAAGAATTAGGCATACCTCTTGTTCCAGGTTCAAAAAGTGATGTTATAGACTTTAAGAGTGCATTACTTGAAGCAAAAGAAATTGGCTATCCAGTGTTAATCAAAGCCGCTTCAGGTGGGGGTGGAAGGGGTATGAAAGTAGCTATGAATGAGAATGAGTTAGAGTCTGCTTTTACTTCAGCAAAAAGTGAAGCTAAAGCGGCATTTGGTGATGATCGTGTTTATATGGAAAGGTATTTAAAAAAACCAAGACATATTGAGGTTCAAATTATTGGAGATAAATTTGGTAATGCTGTACATCTTGGCGAAAGAGAATGTTCAATACAAAGGCGACACCAAAAAATTATTGAAGAAGCACCTTCACCGGCAATAGACCAAAATACAAGGGATGAAATTGGTAAAATTGCATCAATTGCTACATCAAAAATGGGTTATCTTGGATTAGGTACAATTGAATTCTTGTATGAGGATGGCCAATTCTTCTTTATTGAGATGAATACAAGACTTCAGGTTGAACACCCTATTACAGAAGCTATTACTGGAATAGATCTAGTAAAGGAACAAATTATGATTGCTGCTGGCCAACCAATATCTTTTCAACAAAAAGATGTTAAATATAGCGGCCATGCTATTGAATGCAGAATTAATGCAGAAGATCCAAAAACATTCATTCCTTCACCAGGAAAAATTACTCAATTTCACTCCCCATGCGGACTAGGAATAAGAATTGAATCATGTGTATATTCCGGCTATGTAGTTCCTCCATATTACGATAGTTTAATAGCCAAATTAATAGTACATGCTTCTGATAGAGAACAGTGTATTCTTAGACTTAAACAAGCTTTGAAAGAAATTGTTATTGAACCAATTTCTACAACTATTGATTTGCACAAAAATATATTAGAAACTACTGTAATGAAAGAAGGATCATATGATATAAGATGGTTAGAGAATAAACTATTAAATACTAATTAAAAAATTTTAATATTATCCAAAATATAATTGAATTATAAAAATAATAAAATAATTACTTCAGATCAACTTATACGAGCTTATAAGCTTGGCATGTTTCCAATGTCTGATAGCAGAACAAATAAAAATTATTTTTTTGTTGATCCAAAATTTAGGGGTGTTATTCCAATATTAAATTTTCATATTTCAAAAAGCCTTTTACGACTTGTAAAAAAAAAACCTTTTGAGATTACTATAAATAAATCTTTTCCAGATGTGATTAGATCATGCGCAACTGTTAACAGAACTGAAACATGGATTAATAAAGAAATAGAAACTTTATTTATTTCGCTTCATGAAAAGAAACAAGCCCATTCGGTGGAATGTTGGAAAAATAATCAATTGGTTGGAGGAGTATATGGATTAGCAATAGGCGGAGTTTTTTTTGCAGAATCAATGTTTAGCATTGTACCAAATGCTAGTAAAATAGCTTTATTAAATCTTGTAGCAAGATTGTGGAAAACTGGATTTAAAATTTTAGATGTTCAGTTTTTGAATGATCATTTATTACAATTTGGGGCTTATGAAATCAGTAAGAACGAATTCCTAGCTAATCTTCAAAATGCTTGTCAATTAGAAGTAGACATTCTTTCTATCGGCGAAACCGATGTTGATTTTTCTGATTGTTTGTCAACCTTCTTGCAAGCAAGAATTGAAATATCATAAACTGAATTTTCCAAGGCATTAAGTGCAGGACTCGAGGCAAACATCCAACCCTTGAACTTAACCTCTGACAATCTATCAGAGTTATCTTTAATTCTGATGTATGCCAGAGATTCAGGCTTAAAAATAGGTTTTGAAAAAACACACCTCTCAACAAAAATATCCAATACACCAAATTTGTAAGTTTGTGATACATCAACTTCAAAAGTCTTTATCCTAGCAGTTATTTTATCCAAACCTTGGATTACTAATCTATTCCCTTCTATCCATTGAGAAGAAAATACTAATTTTGGGATAATAAATAGTAAAATAAGATTTATTATTATTAATAATCGCCTAAAAATAACAAACATTTACTTTATTTTTTTTCCTGAATAAATTACTTTTCCAAGCATATCTGTGAAGCTTACTCGGTCACTAGTGTCATAAATAATTTCGTTAGGTTGCATTGATTCTTCTGACGCTCCAGGAATAATATCTATAAAATTGCCACCAAGAAGACTTGAAGACGTTATCCTCGCAGAAGAATCATTTGGAATTTTTATATCATCATTCAATATAATTTTTACGTTAGCGCTAAAATTTTCTTTATCTAAACTAAGACTTACAATTTTTCCTACACTTATTCCAGAAATCATTACATTGTCACCATTTTTTAAACCTGCTGATGATCCAAATATCAATGTTATGTTGTATCCTTCGTTTTGATTACTATTAACTGATTTCATACCTAGTGTTAAAAATGTTATAGCTGTTATTAATACTATAGCTCCCATTAAAATTTCGATTGAACTATATCTCATGTTAGATTTTTCCTAATATATTATATCTTAATTGTATTATAGCTAAATGATTATAATAATTAAATATTATTATACTAACTTTTGTTTACAGCAAATTAAGTAAATTGACAAATATATAGTAAAATTAAATAGTTAGAAAAAAAAATAAAAAAAATTGAATAATGTGCTTTACGAACGCACACTAAATCATGTAGTTTAGATTTCTGGTGTTACTACATCTTGTGTTTATCCACAGGCACAAGTAACAATCAAAATTCATATAACAAATATTAAACTAAGGAAAAACAAAACGTTATTTAAATAAAATTGTAACCATTTTTTAAGAAATCACAACTTATCCACAAGCTGTTTTAAAAAATGACGAGATAAATTATTGTTATTGTTTTCTTTATTGTAAAAGAGGAAAAAAGATGAAATTTGAAAGACGATTTACAACCAAAGGAAATGATGCATATACAGGCTTAGAATTTAAAACTACGACAAGCGAAATAAAAAATCCCGATGGTACTGTTGTTTTTAGTGCACCAAATATCGAAGTGCCTGCAAACTTCTCCCAAGTAGCAGCAGACATAATTGCACAAAAATATTTTCGTAAAGCTGGTGTTCCAACATTTATCAAAAAAATAAAAGAAGAAAATGTTCCAAAATGGTTATGGCGTTCTGAACCAGATGTATCAAAATTAGACAAAATTCCTGAAGATCAAAGGTACAAAGGCGAAACATCCGCAAAGCAAGTGTTTAACAGACTGGCTGGAACATGGACGTATTGGGGATGGAAAGGTGGTTATTTCACAACTGAAAATGATGCAAAAACATACTTTGATGAAATGAGGTTCATGCTAGCTGCTCAAATGTGTGCTCCAAATTCACCACAATGGTTTAACACTGGCTTGCACTGGGCTTATGGTATAGATGGTCCGAGTCAAGGTCATTACTACGTTGACTTTAAAACAAAAAAACTTGTTAAATCTCAATCTTCTTATAAACATCCACAACCACATGCTTGCTTCATTCAATCTGTGCAAGATGATCTTGTTAATGAAGGTGGAATAATGGACCTCTGGGTTAGAGAAGCCAGGCTTTTCAAATATGGTTCAGGAACAGGATCAAATTTTTCTAAATTAAGAGGTAGTACTGAGGGATTATCAGGTGGGGGCAAATCTTCAGGAATGATGAGTTTTTTAAGAATAGGTGACAGAGCTGCTGGTGCGATTAAATCAGGCGGTACCACAAGAAGAGCTGCAAAAATGGTTACAGTTGATATAGACCATCCTGACATCGAAGAGTACATTAACTGGAAAGTTGTTGAAGAACAAAAAGTTGCTGCCTTAGTAGCAGGCTCAAAATTAACAGCAAAAAATTTAAAATCTGTTATGGATGCTTGTAATTTAGATAATTATAATGACCAAGATAGATTGAGCCCAAAAGTTAATAATGAACTAAAAAAAGCAGTTTTAAATTGTCGTGCGGTAATGATACCTGAGAATTACATCCAAAGAGTCATTCAGTTCGCCGGCCAAGGATTTAAAGAGATTGAATTTGAAACTTACGATACAGATTGGGATAGCGAAGCATATCTGACTGTATCTGGCCAAAATTCCAACAACTCAGTAAGGGTAAGTAATGAATTTTTAGAAAAAGTATCTCAAAATGGCAAATGGGATCTAATAAGAAGAACTGATGGTGGTGTACATAAAACAACAGATGCAAAAGAATTATGGTCAAAGATTTCTGAAGCTGCATGGGCTTGTGCAGACCCTGGTTTACAATATGATACTACTATAAATGAATGGCATACTTGCCCTAATGCTGGCAGAATTAATGCCTCTAATCCTTGCTCTGAATATATGTTTATTGACGATACAGCCTGCAATTTAGCGTCAATTAATTTATTACAATTTAAGAAAGATGATGCTTCTTTTGATATAAAATCATATGAGTATACAACTAGGTTGTGGACATTAACTCTTGAAATTTCTGTAATGATGGCACAATTCCCTTCAAAAGAAATTGCACAAAGGTCCTATGAATATAGAACACTTGGATTGGGTTATGCAAACATAGGTGGATTATTAATGTCTTGGGGTATCCCTTATGACAGTGATGAGGGAAGATCAATATGTGCTGCTCTGACATCAATTATGACTGGTGTATCATATGCAACATCTGCAGAAATTGCTGGTGAATTAGGACCATTCCCCAAATATAAAGAAAATGAAAATAATATGTTGAAAGTGATAAGAAACCACAAAAGAGCATCAGAAGGAAAAACTAGAGGTTACGAAAACTTATCTATAAATCCTGTTCCCCTAATGTCTGAGGATTGTCCTGATCAAAGCTTAATTACGGCAGCTAAAAATGCATGGGCTAAAGCGCTTTCTTTAGGTGAAAAAAATGGCTATAGAAACGCACAAGCCACAGTCATAGCCCCAACTGGAACAATTGGATTAGTTATGGATTGTGATACAACTGGTATTGAGCCTGATTTTGCCATGGTTAAATTTAAGAAATTAGCGGGTGGTGGATATTTTAAAATAATCAATCGTGTGGTTCCTGAAGCTCTTGCACATTTAGGGTATGATTCAGATCAAATCAATGATATGCAAAAATATGCTGTCGGTGCTGGAAGCTTAAAAGATTGTCAAGCAATAAGTTACAACGCATTAATTTCAAAAGGCTTCACTGATAGAGAGATACAATTAATCGAAGACTCTCTAGAGTCAGCGTTTGATATTAAATTTGTATTCAATCAATTCACCTTAGGCGAAGAATTTTGTAAAAATACACTAGGCATTTCTTCTGATCAATTGAATGACTTTAGTTTTAATATGCTAGAGTTTCTAAACTTCACTCAAGAAGAAATAGATGCAGCAAACATTCATGTTTGTGGAGCTATGACTTTAGAAGGTGCTCCTCATTTGAATAAAGAACACCTTGCTGTATTTGATTGTGCAAATGTATGTGGACGAATAGGAAAGAGATTCTTATCCGTTGACAGTCATATTAAAATGATGGCAGCAGCTCAATCTTTTATATCTGGTGCAATATCCAAAACTATAAATATGCCTAATGATGCTTCTATAGATGATTGTAGTGATGCATATATGTTGTCATGGAAATTAGGGATTAAAGCTAATGCACTGTATAGAGATGGTTCGAAATTAAGCCAGCCATTAAATTCCGCGCTTCTAGATGATGATGACATTGATGAAGATAATACAAGAAATGAACAGGATATAACAAAACGAACTAGTGAAGTCGTTGAGAAGATTGTTGAGAGAGTTGTTAGGGCTGAACGTGAAAAATTACCTCACAGAAGGAAGGGGTATACCCAAAAAGCAATGGTGGGTGGTCACAAAGTCTATCTTAGAACTGGTGAATATGAGAATGGAAAATTAGGTGAAATTTTTATAGATATGCATAAAGAGGGTGCGGCTTTTAGATCCTTAATGAACAACTTCGCCATTGCTGTATCAATTGGTTTACAGTATGGAGTTCCTTTAGAAGAATTTGTTGAAGCTTATACTTTTACACGCTTTGAACCTCAAGGAATGGTAACTGGTAATGATACTATAAAAATGTCAACTTCAATCCTTGATTATATTTTTAGGGAGTTAGCAATATCATATTTGGACCGAAATGATCTTGGACATGTGGGACCAGAAGATCTAGATTCGAGCACTACAGGCTCAGGTGATAACAAAGCTCTGTTCTCAGAAAAAGTGGCTAGTCGAGGCTTTGTTAGAAGAGAATTAAAAGTCGTATCTGGAGGTTCAAACAACATTTCAACGATGCCACAAACCACTTCTCTCAAAGATGAAAATGTAAAATTATCAAATAACAATGATACTACAATTACTATCGATGAAACAATAGTTCCAAGTCTTGCTCAGGAAATAGAAGCTAAAATTAAAGGTTACGAAGGCGAAGCTTGTGGAGAGTGTGGAAACTTCACTCTCGTAAGAAATGGAACATGTATGAAATGTAATACATGTGGTGCTACTTCAGGTTGTTCTTAAATTAAGGATTTTAAATGGCTAAAGATATTAACAAACGATTAGAAGAATTAAATATAAAGATTGATGAACCCAGTCCTCCAGCTGGGAGTTATGTTCCATATGTAATTTCAAATAATTTAGTTTTCATATCAGGACAATTACCCTTTATTAATGGTGAATTAACTGTTAAAGGAAAAATTGGAGACAATGTATCTGTTGAAGAAGGAATTGAAATGGCTAGGGCTTGCGCAATGGCTTTGCTAAGCCAATTAAAAGCAGCTTGTAATGGTGATCTAAACAAAGTTAGAAAAGTTGTTAAGTTAGGAGGATTTGTAGCTTCTACGTCAGACTTTACTGACCAACCTAAAATAATTAACGGGGCATCTGATTTGCTTGTTAAAATTTTTGAAGAAAAAGGAAAACACGCAAGATTTGCTGTTGGAGCTCCTGCTCTACCAAGAGATGTTCCAGTAGAAATTGAAGGTATTTTTGAGATTGATAATTAAGATGTATTTTCTTAAACCCTTTGATAATGAAAGTTGAACTACTATCCAAATTATCTGATATAAGCAAAAACGATTGGGACAGTCTAAATACCTTTGATCATCCATTCACGTCGTTTGATTTTTTGAATTCTTTAGAAGTTTCAAAATCAGTTCACCCATCAACTGGTTGGAATCCAAAGCATATAGTAATTAAAAATTCAAATGACGAAATCATTGGTGTTTCCCCGAATTATTTGAAAATGCATTCATATGGCGAATATATTTTTGACCATTCTTGGGCAAATGCTTATGAAAATGCTGGAGGTCAATATTATCCAAAATTACTTTGTGCTATTCCTTTTACACCCGCAGCTGGTCCAAGAATTATGATTAATGCTAAAAACTCAGAGCAAAAAAAAATTTTTGAATTAATAATAAAAACATTTGAAATGA
>KB910538.1:5250-16240 GCA_000383115.1 alpha proteobacterium SCGC AAA015-N04 | reverse complement strand
TTTTATGAATATAGTATCAAATAATGTAGATGAAAGTAATAAAGACACTTCTTCTTTAAGTGTTCTAAATGAAATGATTGATGGTGAAAGTCCAGAAACCAAATCAATGAAAAATTTAATTGCAATGGTATCTCAAACCGATAGTACTGCTTTAATATTAGGTGAAACAGGAACTGGTAAAGACATAGTTGCTCAAGCAATACATAAATGTTCGCGAAAAAAGGGACCTTTTATAACTGTAAACTGTGCAGCGATTCCTTCCGAGCTACTAGAATCTGAACTTTTTGGACATGAAAAAGGTTCATTTACTGGAGCTGATAAACTTAGAAAAGGTAGATTTGAACAATCAAGTGGTGGATCTTTGTTTTTAGATGAAATAGGAGATATGCCTCTCTNTCTTCAAGCAAAACTTTTAAGAGCAATAGAAAATAGAACTATACAAAGAGTAGGTGGTTCTCAAGATATTAAAATAAATTTGAGATTAATCTGCGCCACACACAGAAACTTAGAAAAAAAAGTAGAAGATGGTGAATTCAGGGCAGATTTATTTTTCAGAATTAATGTTTTACCCATAAATGTTCCCTCTTTAGCAGAAAGAAGAACTGACATTCCAAGCCTTCAAACTAAGCTTTTGCATCAACTTAAATTAGATGAAAATTTAAAACCAATATTTACTCCTGATGCTATCACTGCTCTAACTAAACATAATTGGCCTGGGAATGTCAGAGAATTAAAAAATGTAATTGAAAGAGCTTCTGTTATTTTTCCTGGGAAAGAAATCACTAGTTCTAATGTTTATGAAAATTTACTTCGATTAAAAGTACCTTCAATAGCAGAGGAGCAGGATGCAATCTGGGAAATGACTGCTAACCTAAGTGGAATAAATAATGATCAAACTAATGACACAAGTAATAACCCTAAAGATTTTCTACCACACCCAAAAAATTATAAAAATTGGTTTACTTTTTATGATGAAATAGACCTAAGAAGACATCAGCAAGATGTAGAGATAATTTTAATTGAACAAGCACTTCAGATAACCAATGGAAAAATAGCCTTAGCTGCTGATAAATTAAAATTAAGAAGAACCACTCTCATAGAAAAGATGAGAAAATATTCTTTAACTTCAAACTCATTTAATTAATTAATCTTAATAAAACATTGCTATTTGCATTAGCTTGAGCAAGCATAGAGGAAGCTGCTTGAGAAATTATTTGTGATTTAGTAAATTTAGCAGTTTCAAGAGCAAAATCAGCGTCTTCAATTTTTGACAATCTTGAGGTAGATGCTATCTGAACATTTGTTAAAACATTCATTCTGTATTCAATTCTATTCTCGGCTGAACCAAATTTAGCTCGTGTGTTCGCTATTGTATCAATTGCAGTGTCAATTTTTGTTAATGCAGATGCAGCATTTGTAGATGATGAAACTGATATGGTTGACCCAGCAGATGGAAAACTTGTAGATGCTTGAGCTTGCATTCCAATTTCTGCAACATCGTCCCCAGAAATTTTGATTGTATCTGTTGAAGAATGAGTAAGTTGAATTTGTCCTTTAAAAGTGACTGAACTTGCAGTTGAAATATTTGCACCAGTAGCATCTGTATGAGATGTAAAATAGGTACCAGCAGAGCTTGAAGCTATTATAATATCAGCCCCACTAGAGCTTATTAATTGAAGATTTCCATCAGAATTTGCCGAAGCAACAATGTCTCCTATAGCTGCATTATTAATGGCAGATATAGTTAATGACAAGGTATTAGCGCTAGAAAAATTTATTGCATTTCCATTAATACTAATGTTTGACGCTGCTGCAGAACTTTGTGAATTATTTACTACGATGGTTACCAAGTTATGACCTGAAGCAGTAACGTTTGTGGTTGAAGAAATTGCATTAATCGAAACCGCTTTAGATGCAGCTGAAGAACTTGTTGATGCTCCAACAACAGTATCATTTATTTTTATGTCGTGAGATACAGTTAAAGCATTTGTAGAAACTAAATCTGAACTTATTTGTGTGCTAGAATCAACTTCATTAAATCCTAATCTAGCAATATCGTCAATGTTACCTTGATTACTTGAATATCCATTTGCAAGAGTGTTAGCCTCAATTTTTACAAATGTTCCATCGTTATTAACAAGTTTTAAATAACCTAAGTATGTACCTGTAGTAAATCCAGAATCACTTGGAGCATTTCCTCCAATTACAATGTCATTTCCAGATGTGTTTGACAAAGTAATTGAATTATCTGAGTTTAATAGTGCTGTAACCCCTGAAGCTTCTTGATTAATTTCAGCGACAAGATCTGAAAGGCTTGTTTGAATTGAAATGGTATTTGAATTAATAGTAAAAGTATTTGACATACTTAAATTTGATATAATTGAAGAAGTTAAACTATTAAAAGCAGTCGCGGTAGCTCCGTGTGTGTTTGAGTTTGCATTTATCGCGGTTTCTAGAGCTGCTGCAGTATTATTTCCTGAAGTCAAATCTGTACTCAATGTAGCTGCAAGAGCGTTTTCTCCATTTATTAAAATATCGTTAGCAGCAAGATTTGCACCACTATAATTAAAACTAGTTACTCTACCACTAGTAAATTCAGACACACCTGAAGTGGCGGAAAGGTCTAAGGCTACGCTATCTGAATCAACTAAGTTGATAGATAAACTCGAGCTAGCATCATTACCTATGTTGAAACTAACAGACGTATTTTTACCATCTAACAATGTTAAATCGTCAAATTTAGTATTGCTAGCAATTGAATCTATCTCTTTAAGATATGCGTCTATTTCAACTTGTAAGGTAGTTCTATCAGCATCCGTTAAAGTCGTATCGCTTCCTTCCACTGCTAATGCTCTTATCATACTTAGTAAATTATTAATTTCTGAGAGACCACTTTCGGCTGATTGGGTTAAAGTTATTGCTTGAAAACCATTCAATAAACCTTGAGAAATAGATGCTATTTTAGCATTTAACTTTGATACCGTTGATATTAATCCTGGTTCATCAGATGCTGAGTTTATTCTTTTTCCTGATGATAATCTTTCACTTGATTCAGTAATTTGTTTAATTTGGTCTGACAAATTTTTTTGTATAGAAGGCGCACTAGAAGAATTTATTATACTAATCATTTATATCCCCACAATATATTAGAATTTATATTAGATTTACAGTTGCTATTACGACTGAGATTAAGATTTGTTTAATTTTTTTTTAATTTTTTTTATTATTTAAAATAAAATAATAAACTAATATTTTTCAATTACTTATTTTGAGAATAAAATTTTATTCTTTTTTTAAGCTTATTGTTTGTTAAATTTAATTTGATAATTTTTTCTTCAATTTTAGATATTGAGATATTGTTAAGCTGGATTACATTCTTTATCTTATTTTTGGGTAATGATTTAGGTAACTGACTAATCCTATTAATAATTTTTTTTCTTTGTAAATCTAACTCAACAATGTTCTCAAATTTATTTTTATTGATTAAATCTGAAATTTTAATTGATAAAGCTTCTAATGTATCTAAATCATCTTTATATGTTTCTATCATTATTATCTCGCTTCTAAGGACATATCTTTCCAACCATTGAGAATGTCTTTCATTATTTCAATGGCTTGCTTTATTCCAGTTACATCTCTGTTTGTGAAACCTTTTATAACTTGTTGTCTAACAAACTCGTAAAGTTGAAATAAATTTCCAGCAATCTCAGGTGCTTTGTCAAAGTCGAGACAAGTTTGCAATCCATATATAATTGACAAACATTTACTCATATTTTTAGATTTTTTTAAAGCAATTTCCCTTTTAGAAGTATTATCAAAATTCGATGGGTCATTTGAAAATTCGCTTATATCAATTAAAATTTTTTGAAGTGAATTAGATAATTGAAACATTAATTCTCTAATAATCTCATGAGAAGATTTCACAGAATTAATAGAAGATTTAGTTTTTTGATATGCACTTATGTATTCTTTATTTTTCATCAATAGTCACTTTTCTGAATTAACATTTTAAAAATTTTTCAAAATTTGCTATTTATTACAATTTGTGATTAAATTAGAATTATGATCAATAATAATGTTATTAATAATCAGTACTCTATTCAACCTACAAACGCTTCGGTTCCTTTAAGTAAAGAAACCGTTTCCAATTCTGCAAACACTATGCCAATTAATTCTAGAATTGTTCAAGAGCCAAATGTTTTGAAAAGAGCAAACAACAATGTCTATCCTAATTATATAAAAAAATTATACATTAACGATCAAAGTGCGTCTCATGGATCTCTTACAGAAAGTTTTATAAGATCACGTTCCTCTTTATCACCAACTTATATGCATAACGAAATTGTAGTAAGATACAATATGATAAGTTCAATTCCCTTAAATTTGAATGATATAAAGAAACTCAACAAAATAGCATAAATATTAAATTTTTTTATTTGGCACATGATTTGCATAAAATTTCCACAATTAATGGAGATTAACATGCCAACAGTTAATACTAATAGTGCTGCCACTTTTGCACTTAACAAGATGAACCAAACAGAACGTGACATGCTTACGGCTATGGAAAGGTTATCGTCTGGTAAACGTATTAATCATGCAGGTGATGATGCAGCAGGTGCTGCCATTGCTGATAGAATGACAGCTCAAATAAGGGGGCTCGAGCAATCAGTAAGAAACGCAGGTGATGTAATATCTATGGCTCAAGTTGCAGAAGGTGCCCTCGACGAATCCTCTGATATTTTGCAAAGAATAAGAGAACTCGCTATTCAATCTGGATCTGATGTGATGAATGCCGAGGAAAGGTCATATTTAAATGCAGAAGTTATACAATTGTTGGCAGAACTTGACAGAGTTACAAGAGATACTACCTTTAATGAAATTGCAGTTTTAGACGGTTCATTTGCAGATAGAAGGTTTCAGATTGGTACTCATGAACGTGAATTTGCGCAACTTTCTGTATCTTCGATGCGTATCGATGCCTTGGGTGCATTCAAAGCCGTTTCGGACGGAGCTGAAACTGATACTAGTTCTAACAGCAATAAAAATGACAATTTAGCTTTAAACGCATACGCTGTTGCTGACACAACTGAAGCAAATCTAATACAAGCCGAATCTTTTACTATACATGGTATATTAGGAAGTTCTTCCGTAACAGCTGCTGCAGGATCAACAATAAGAGATATAGCAACTTCAGTTAACGCCGTTTTTGATTCGACGGGAGTATCAGCAATTGCTTCTTCACAATTAAAAATAGAGGCTCAAACATTAGATAGTTCTTTCAATGGTCAAAATAGCGTTTCATTCTCAATACAAGGAAAAAATGGCACATCTACATCAGTGTCTGCCAATATTACTCTTAACAATGCTAAAGGTAGTTCAGTGTTAAGTAACTTAAGGGACTCTATTAATAATTACACAACTACTACTGGTATTACTGCAACATTATCCAGTGATACTTCCTCAATTATATTAGTGCAAAACGAAGGTTACGATATTAAATTAGGTGACGTTAACTTTGCAAGTGACACAGCAGCAACTGGTGCTCAAAGAGTTCTATTAGTTACAAGCCTAGATAATGAAGAAGTTGTTGCTGGAGATGCCGTAATGCTTGGAGACACAAACGTAACCACAACATCAACTACGTCTGTCGCCGCATCTCAAACTCCAGGTTCAAGTACAGCTCTTTTATTAAACTCATCTGGTATTGCTTCTGCTACTGCTGATCCTAATGGATTAGTTACGGCACAAGATGTGACAGGTGCTGGCTCTTATACTGTTGGTGGAGCACTAGCAAGTAGTACGTCTCTTAACTCGAGAATTACTATAACAAACGGAGATACAGTAGATAACACCTCATTCAAATACACTGTGACTGGTACAGATGTCTATGGTAACACATTAGAAGAAGTAATTGATGGTGTAAGTGGTAATGGTGCGGTTGCAACTAGCAGTAAAGTGTTTAAAACTGTCAGCGCTGTAACTGTTGATGGAAATTCTGGATCTGTTGAGATAGGAACCACACCCGCGGTAATCAACCAAGCAGCTTTTGTAACTATTACAAGCGCGTCTGGTGATGAATCTGGTAAAACTTTTACAGTTGTGGGCACTGATATGAATGGTGCAGCTTTAACTGAGGTAATTACTGGTCCTGCTGCAACTAAAACTGTTACTGGTAGAAGAATTTTTAAAGAGATACACTCAGTTACACCCTCAGCAGCTACTGCAGCTGCTATTACTGTAGGCGTGAAAGGGGCAGATTCTGTAATTGTATCAGGTCAATTAGAACTCGTTTCAAGCAATAGTTTCACTGTCTTAGGTGAAGATGGAAAAGGATTATTCGAATTGTCTCCTGGTGCAGCATCATTAGATAAACTAGAAAGCGTAAATGTTAAAACAAGAACTGCATCTATCAATGCTCTTCGTGTAATTGATAGAGCTCTGGACAGAATACATATGGAAAGAGCTAAATTAGGTGCGCTTAGCAGCAGGATGGAAAAAGCAATTGATAATTTGTCTAACGTTGCGTTAAATACAGATGCTTCAAGAGGAAGAATACAAGATGCAGATTTTGCAAAAGAATCTGCAGCTTTAACCAAAAGTCAAATATTACAACAATCAGCTATGGCTATGATTGCGCAAGCTGGAAAAGTACAACAGAATGTTTTACAATTGTTACAGAATTAGTTTTAAGAATTAAAAATTTTAAACACCAAATCAATTAAAAAATTCTTCATATATTCAATCGAAAAGTTCACTAACAGTAAACTTCTAAATATTTTATAATTTAATAAAAATTATTTTTGTGTTGTTTGATGATATTAAATTTTAATTAATATACATTTTTTGTACGAGTTCATTTATCATATTTAGGTGACGTGCAAGACCATTACCTACCTTTGGATGTCCACAAAATAGTGAATCACCGATAGGAAATACACGTTTACCATTAATTGAACCTAAATTAGCTGTTAAATTTACAAATGCGTCGTATTTGAATGGTCTTTCAATTATAATTTTACAGTTTTCATCAACCGATACGAGCCATCTTAAAATGAGAGCTATTTTAAAATTAAAGAGATCTTCAAGATTAAAACTGTCAGAAAGAGATTTTAAGTTTTTTGGTAAATTAATGATAGTCTTTAGGGATTCATATTCCTCAATTTGTAAATTAATAATTATTAATCCCTCATTTATTTCATTTTTCAATTCACCATTCCATACGTAAAATAGATTCGAAAAATTAATGTCCTGAATTTTGTTTAAAATTCTCGGTATTAAACTTGATGGTATACTTGATAGCTTAATCATGTGAGTAAAAATTTTTGATCCATTAATATATGGACTGTAATAATTTCCATTTGATTTGAGGGTAATTTTTAAACGATCATTTTTCGTATTTGGAATATGATCCAACTGATTAATACCAGCGTATTTTATATTAATTTCTTTTTTTGAGATTTCTAGGGTTTGTTCATTTAAATAGGTTGATGAAGGATAAATTTGTTTTAAACGTCCTCCAGTTGCATCAAAAATTATATCACTTAAATCATTATTTAATTTTGAATAATCACAATTCTTAGAAAAATAAAATTTAACACCCTGAAGTTTGCATGACAGATGTAAAATTGTTTCTAAAATATTTATTGGGACACCAATAAAACCATTGGTCCCAAAACATTTTAATAAAGAAATCACATTTGAAGGTTGACCTTTAGAAAAAATATCAACAGGTATATGCGTCAACCAATTTCTTTTAAAAGTTTTACGGGTATTTTGGAATGAAGATCGATTATCTAAAACTAAAATGTTTGTAGTTTTACCATACTTTTTCTTTATGCTGTTTGCTAAGAATAAACCGCACACCCCTCCCCCAATTATAACAATATTTAAATCATTTACCTTAAATGTTTTTTGACAAGCTTCTTCTAAATTAATTTCAATATCGTTTTTAAAGCTATCGTTTGATAAATTACTATCATTTGAGAAAATTAGATTTTTAATATAGTTATATTTTTTAATTACATTTTTTTCTTTATTCAAATAATCAAAAAAATCTGAAGGGTTAATCTCAAAATTGGCAGTCTTATTTTGAATAACATTTTGTTTTGTATTATCTAAAAATTTTTTGCGTGATGTATTATTTTTTATTTCATCATTACATATATAATGTCCGTCAAAGCTTACTGAAAATAACCAACCTGGAGCTGCATTTAATAAAATTTGATTTGATATATTCTTATAAAAATTTTTAATAACTAGAAAAAAATTTTGTTTGAAATTTTTACGATGTATAGAGTTAGCTATTTCAATAATTTTTTTCGAATTAAAACCTATTTTTTTATATTTTTCTATAACTAAATTAGCCTCTTGAAACATATTGAGTCGAAATAGTGCATATATATAACTTATCCAAAACTCCTCCATCTTTGGATTTGCTATTAATGCATTTTTAAATAACATCAAAGCTTTTTCATTTTTATTAACTGATATGGCTATCATCCCCAAATTATAATTGGCTTTTGCATGATTTGGCTGTGTCTTAAGAATTGTATTGTAAAAGTTTTCAGCCTTTTTGGTGTTTCCTATTTTGTGTGCTGCAATTGCATTTTGCAAAACTTTATCAATTGTCAATTTCATCAATTTTCCAAAAATTGTTGTCTATTAATTAAGTAATATTATTTTATTTAATCGAATTTTAAGTATTCCAAAGTATGAATTGAATCTAATTTTAAATTAGAAATCTACATTAATTATTTACATCGTAATATTCAAAGTTTCATTTTTTTAATTTAATCTTAAATATCTTGTCGCATAAAAGATTTACATCAGAAATATTAGCTAAATAATTTTATTAAAACTTTAACAAGTATATACCTCCTTGTATAAATTCCCGATTTTCCTTTCGAAGAGGTTGAAATTCAAAATGATCTATTTTGTACTGAAATTTTTCACATAATTTTTCTATATACTTTTTTGAATGAGCATAACGTCCAGTTTTTTGAAGAACAAAACTATCACCATTATAATCTTCAGTAGAAAAAACAAGTTTTCCTTCCTTATCATTTCTTGTTTTTATTAAATTAAAAACTTCAGATAAGTCCCCAATATAAACAAAAACGTCAGTTAAAATAAAGTAATCATAACTGAAATTTATATTTGATAGATACCTGACTATATCTTCCTTGATTAAATCATCATATATATTTTTCTTTTTTGCTACTTCCAGCATTTTTTCTGAAATGTCTACACCATCTAAAATTTTACAATAATCTTTAATCTCATCCCCTAACAAACCGGTACCACAACCTAAATCTATAACTGACCCTAACCTTTCTGATTTATTTTTTCTCAAAATAATATTGGTTATTATTTTTGGTATTTTATAATTTAGTTTGTTTACTAAAGAATTTTCAAACTTCATAGCAAATCCATCAAAAAGCCCTTCAACATATTCTAATGGAGCTGATGATGTGATTTCACCACGGAGTGCTGCTAGCTGATGTTTTGCTGATAAATAATCCGGATTTATATTGATAGCTTTGTTTAATTCCTCTATAGAATCATCAATCCTTCCCATCTTTAAAAGGGTCATTGCTAAATTATAATGAGCAACTGTAAAATCAGATTTAAAGTTAATTGATTTTTTTAAATTTACTTCTGACTCTCCAAATCTGCCTAATTCTCTGTAGGTATTTCCAAGATTATAAAGGGCTTGCGCATAATTAGGTTTTATTTTAATAGCTTGGATAAACATTTCTTCACTTTCTAAATATTTCTCCATCTTTTGAAAAGTTACTCCTAAATTATTATAGGCTTCAAAATAGTCAGATTTAAGTTTGATCGCCCTTCTAAACATGACTTCAGACTTGTCGAATTTATCCAATCCTTGTAAGGTGTTACCTAAGTTATTGTAGGCTATTGCGAAGTCAGGTTTGATTGTAATTAGTTTAGTTAAAATGATTTCTGCTTCATGATATTTACCAAGTTCGTTTAGAGTAAATCCTAGGTTATTATAGGCCTGAATAAAATCTTGTTTTAATTTGATCGCTTGCAATAGACAATTTTCAGCTTCTTCTAACTTACCCAATTTTTGAAGTGTAATGGCTAAGTTATTATAAAAATCAGCATGATCAGGCTTTAAAAATACAGCTTTCCTTAAATTAGATTCAGACTCATCTAGTCTATTTAAATTTCTTAGCAAGTTACCAAAATTACTATAAATTTCAGCATCTTGAGGAGCTGTTATAATTGCTTTTTGATAAATAGTTAGAGCCTCATTATTTCTACCACTTTCTGCTAAAATTAAACCTAAAGCTTTCCAACCAAAACCGTGAGCAGGAAAATCTTGAGTTAAAGAAGTAGCTAAATTTTCAGCAAGGATGAATTCTTTACTTTGATAACACTGTAACAAAGTATTAATTCTTTCTTGGGGTGGTTTTAGTTGTTGAACCGCAAATTGTATTCTTTTATTGTTAGGAAATTTTTTTATCATTGATTTGTATAAACTCAATGCCTCTTTATTTTTCCCTTTTCTGGTTAAAGATCGTGCTTTATTTAGATTGTGTTCAATGGATATATTTGACATTATGATAATTCTTTTCTTTAAACTATGCATAAAGTTTGCCAATTTCTTTTAAACATTATAATTTTAGTTAAATAGACTCTTTATGTTTCTAACAAATTTTAATTCTCATTTTTTCTTATTAATTAGAATTATATAAATAAAAAAAAGCCATTTTGACTAAGCTTGGAGTCTTAGACAAAAATGGCTTTTCTTCCTTAGATCTCCAAATTATCCTTGAAGAAGAGCTAATAAGTTTTGCTTCGATGCATTAGCTTGAGCTAACATAGACGTAGCAGCTTGTGATAAAATCTGTGCTTTCGTCATATTAGTTGTCTCCGCTGCAAAATCTGCATCCTCAATTCTTGATTGAGCCGCTTGCGTGTTTATTTTGAGTGTTGTCAGATTATTGATTTTTGCATCAAT
>KB910538.1:0-4700 GCA_000383115.1 alpha proteobacterium SCGC AAA015-N04 | reverse complement strand
CCGTTATGTTAGCCGCGACTGATATAGTTACGTTATTAGCGTCTGTAGCTGCAGAAACATAACTTGTAACAGCAGACATATCAATGGTTATATTCTGTCCACCAGTATCAAATAGTTTCAACAAACCTTCTGTTGAAGCTGTAGCAATAACTCCTACGTCCGCTGTGTTAATTGCAGCAGCAACATCAGAGACTGAATTCAATCCACTTACCGCTATTGCTGTTCCATTCACCTCAAATGAGGCGTTTGTTGCATCTTTATCAAAGTTTAAATCCAAAAACAATGTTGTGGATGCTGTTGCACTTACACCACTTTGATCAGATATGGCATTAATAGCATTTGCTTTCGCCTGAGCTGAGTCAATTTTAGTAGCTCCAACTTGAACTCCATTAATTTTGATTTCGTCAGTCAAAGCTAGAATGTCGGTTGTAACTGCAATACTTTTTAGACCATTATCAATTGTTTGATTAAGACCGTAGTTATTTAAATTTGCTGAAAGTGCATCAGTATCTTGAACATAACCATTTGCTAAGTTACCTAATTCAATTTTTACAGCGGATCCATCCACGTTTTCTAATGAATAAAAACCCTCATAAGTATCGGCAGTTAAACCAACACCAGCGGGTGCATTACCACCAACAACAATTTGTCCACCGTCAGTGTTAGATAAGATTATAGAGTTATTATTACCTAATTCAGCAGTAACACCAGCAACACTCTCATTAACCTCATCCACAACATCTTGCATTGAATCTTGAATAGCTATGACTATTGTGTTGACAGTGAAAGTGTTTGTCATATCAAAATCAGGGCCCATTTCAGATCCCTCAATTCTGTTAAAAGCTGTTGCCACAGCACCGTGACCTACAGTATTAGTGTTAATAGCATTAGCTAACAATTCAGCTGCATTTGTTGTACCAACTAATGTGGCAGATTGAGTTACAACGTGGTTTTCTCCGTTGATTTTAATAGCTGCAGCGTTATAAGTACTTACGTCAACTAGTTCTATTCTTGAACTTGTAAAGAGATTGGTACCCATACTACCAGTCAATCCTAAATCGGCAGCAGTAGAAGCTTCTAGATCAACTGTTAAAGCATCGCTCTGATCCACTCCCACTTGAAAATCAACGCTAGAATTTGTTCCATCAAGTAATTTAACACCATTAAAGTTAGTGCTTGATGCTATGTCGTTAATTTCTTTAGTTAAAGCGGTTACTTCTTCTTGAATTGCAGTTCTGTCAGCAGAGCTTAAGGTGCTATTACCAGCTTGCACAGCTAACTCACGTACTCTTTGCAAAATGTTTTCCATCTCACCAAGTGCACCTTCAGCTGTTTGTGTCATTGAAATAGCATCATGACCATTTCTGATGGCAACGCCTAAGCTTCTGACTTGAGCTTCCATTTTAGACGCAATGGCTGTTCCAGCAGCATCGTCGGCAGCATTATTGATCCTAAGTCCAGATGATAATCTTTCGATTGCTTGATCTGACTTAGCAACTTGATCTGCCATACTTTTCTGAGCTGAAAGAGCAGCAATATTTGTATTTATACTTCCCATATCGTTTTACTCCAGGTTAAATTAATAAACTGTTAGTAACTACGACGTATTAGAAAAAAGTTTAAAAGTTTTTTGATTTTGATATAAATTAAGAGAATAATTTTAAAATTAAGTTTAATAATATTTATTTTAAATTATCAAAAATACCATTAAGAAATGGTTTATATTGTTCCCATTTTTTTGAGCTTCCTTGATAAATTTTTTCTCTAACTTGTACAGCAGAAGCAGTTGAAACACTTCTTTTATTATTTTCTGGAAATAAACAATTTTCGTCCCAATCCAACTCTAAATATTTAATTAAACTTTTGATCTCTTTTTCTTTATTTACTGTGAGAAGTTCATAATCTAAATCATACATGCTAGTCTCTTTAGACTTTGACCAAAATTCCATAAGGTTATTATAGAGTTTGTAATACTTAACAATATCTTCAAGATTGTAAGCAAAACTAGCCGCATTGGAAATAAAATAGTTTATATAGTTTCCCCAACAGACTGCTGCTGGATTTCGTTTAACATGAATTATCTTAGCCTCCGGAAAAGCAGCCGACAGTAAACCAATATATCTAAAGTTTTGAGGATTTTTGTCAGTAACTAACATTGCTCCTTTGGAAAAAGTCTCTAATTTATCTAGATATTGTTCTCTAAAATTGGCTAGAGTATTTTTGTTTACTAAAGAAATACCATCAAACAAGGAAGAACCATATTTTTGGACAAAGATTAATTCTCCTGCACCAGTAACTTTAGAATGAGAAGAGATAATTTGCTCCACTAATGTAGTTCCAGATCTTGGCATACCAACTATAAATATTGGCTTTATTTTACTTCTAGAAAAATTTAATTGTTTCAAATTTTTCTTAATTAAATGATAGTTATTCTTAATTTGATTAAATAATTCAATATCTTGAGTTATGTTATAATTAAGGAGTTTTTTTCGTAAAACATTGCCTTCATTAAAATGTTTAAAAGATTGTTTAAAGTCTCCTAAATCTTGGTACGCCTTTCCTAATCCAAAATTAATATGACACAAATCTTCTTCTGTTATATCTTCTTGTGAATATAATTCTAACATTTTTTTAAATTGTTCGTCTTTTGAAATATATTTTTTTACAAGACTAAAGTGTCTATGTGTAGAAGCTTGTTTAGGCCTTAAGTCTAATGATTGGGAATAATACTTTTTCGCTTCGTCTAATTTACCAAGATCTCCAAGTAAAACAGCCAATCCATTTAAGGCATCTGCATTTGCTGGCTCTAAAGATAAAGCCTTTTTCAGATGTATTAATGCTTCTTCATATCTGCTATATAATCTAAGTCCATTACTTAGATTGATATGAGCGTTTACAAAGTTAGGATTAAGTTCTAATGCTTTTTTAAAATAATCTAAGGCTTCTTCTATTTTTCCTAAGTCTTTAACTGTATTTCCTAAATTAAAATAAACTTTAGAAAAGTTAGGGTCCAACGCTAAAGCTTGTCTATAGTACATTTCAGCATCTTCTAATTTACCATTTGCTCTAAGTATATGAGCTAAATTGTTATAGGCTTCAGGTGAATTTGGTTTTAATTCAATAGCTTTCCTAATAACTATTTCAGATTCATCGAATTTTTTTAATTCTTGGAGTGTACCGCTTAGATTGATGTAAGCTTCAGAATAATCAGGCTTAATTGCAATGGCTTTTCGTAAGATTGATTCCGATTCCAAAAACTTTTTTAATTTTTTAAGAGTAATTCCTAGATTGTTATAAGCCTGTACTAGATTAGGATTAAGTTTTATTGCTTGGTTAAGAATTGTTTCTGCATCATCTAATCTATCCAACTCCATTAGTAAATTACCTAAATTATTATAAGCAGGATAGTAATCAGGGTTTAAATTAATTGCCTGATTGAAACTAACTTCAGCTTCTTCTAGTTTACCCAATTCTTTAAGTGTGTTTCCTAAATTGTTATGAGCTTGAACAAATTTAGGATCTAAACTTATTGATTGATTATAATGTTTTTGCGCATCATCTAATTTACCTATGTCTTTAATCAAGTTACCTAAATTATTATAAGCAGATGCATAATTAGGTTTAATTGTTATTGCTTTATCAAAACTTTTTTCAGCTTCATCTAATCTATTTACTTGATGAAGAATAATGCCAAGGTTGTTGTGACCTTCAGCGTCTTGAGGAGCTAATTTTAAAGAATTTTGAAAACTCTTTAAAGCATCATCAGTTTGACCAAATTCTTGGTAAACCGCACCAAGCACTTTCCATCCAAATGGATAGAGTGGAAACTGTTTAGTCATAAGTAATGCTAATTTTTTAGTCTCATCATATTTACCACTTTGGTAAAAGTTTAATAAATTATTTATAAATTGCTTAGATGGTTTTAGTTGCTGGATACCTAATTGAGCTCTTTTGTTTTCAGGATACTTTTGTATAATCGAATTATAAATTTCTAAAGCTTCTAATGTTTTTCCTTTACGAGCTAAAACCTTAGCTTTATTTAAATTTTTTTCTACATAAAACCCTGACATGCTTGCAATCCTTTATTTTAACTTTTGCAAAAATTCTGCCAAATTTTGTGTTTAACTGTAAAATTTTTATTAGAAGCTAAATAAGTTGTAAAAATTAATATTTATAAAATATGAAAATAATTACTATTTTTAATTTAATTAGTTGTGTAATTTACAATATAAAACATATCACCTTCTTTTTTTCAATTTTCTAATAAATTTTACTTAATTTAGGTTAACATTGTAAATAATTTACAAAAGTATTAAATAGGATGTCCTAAATATAAATATAGATTAATGATCTATTATAGGACTTTTTATAAACATAATCCGAAAATTTATAGCTACAGCAATTATTATTTTTTTAAAAAGATATAGTTAATCTCTAAATTTAATATTTGTTTTTAAAAACTACCCTAAATGACTTGAGTATATAGGGTAGTTTTTATGTTTATGTTATACTTGCAGAAGTGTTAATAAATTTTGCTTCGATGCATTAGCTTGAGCTAACATAGACGTAGCAGCTTGTGATAAAATCTGTGCTTTCGTCATTTTGGTTGTCTCCGCTGCAAAATCTGCATCCTCAATTCTTGATTGAGCCGCTTGCGTGTTTATTTTGAGTGTTGTCAGATTATTGATTTTTGCATCAAT
>KB910537.1 GCA_000383115.1 alpha proteobacterium SCGC AAA015-N04 | reverse complement strand
TAATGGGAATGACATTTTTACTTGGATTTTTCCTTGATTGGGTTGAAATCACCTTAATTATTCTTCCAATATTCGCTCCACTTGTGGTTCTACTAGATTTTGGTGATCATGTTTCGCAATTAACTGGCCTTGACGGTCGTAAAGAAACTATGGTGTGGTTTTTAGTCTTGATGGCGATTAACCTTCAAACTTCATTTCTTACACCACCATTTGGTTTTGCCCTATTTTACTTAAAGGGAGTTGCTCCTCCTGAAGTAGCTACATTAAGTATTTATAGAGGTGTTATACCTTTTGTTATTATACAATTAATAGGTCTAGGCTTCGTTATATATCAACCAGAAATGGCGTTGTGGCTGCCACGACTAATATAGAAATTAGCAAAAGCCGCATCTTGATGCGGTTTTTTTAGGATAAATAAATGGATAAAATTGGGATCTGTGGCGCAGGTTTGATTGGGACTAGCTGGGCAATAGGTTTTGCAAATGCTGGTTTTAAATGTTTTGTTTATGACATAAATCAAAATAGTTTTGCAAAATTTAGGAAAACATCAAACAAATTAATTAAAGATTTAAGTATAATTAATCCCGATATTGACGAAATTAGGATAAATTCTAATATAAAACTTAATTGTAATATCGAAGAAATTTGCAATGACTCTTTGTTAGTCCAGGAAAGTATTATAGAAGATTTAGAGATTAAAAAAAAAATTTTTGTACAATTAGATAAACTAACATCAAAAAATGCTATAATTGCGTCATCATCATCTTACCTTTTAGTATCTAGAATTTCGGAGCTTGTTAAACACAAGCACAGATGTATCAATGCTCATCCAGCGTTGCCACCACATATTGTTCCATTTGTTGAAGTTGCTGGTGGGGAAAATACCGATTCTAAAATTATTAAACAAGCTATCTCAATATACAAAAAAGCCAAATATGCAGCCATAACTATAAATAAAGAGGCAGAAGGTTTTGTTTTAAATAGATTGCAGGGTGCTCTTCTTAATGAAGCAGTAAGACTTCACGAAGGAGGGTTTGCTTCTATGGAAGATATCGATATAGCTTTAAAACATGCATTAGGTATAAGGTGGGCATTCATGGGTCCCTTTGAGATTATGGATTTAAATGCACCAGAGGGTATCAAAGATTCTTTTACTCGATATAGAAAGGGTATACAAAATTTAGCTAAAGAGCAAAATAGTGTTCCTGAATATTCAGAAGAATATTTAAATAAATTAGAAATAGATCAAAGAAAAAGATTATCTTATGATCAAAGGGATAATAGAGTAGAAAAAAGAAATAAAATGATTGCATTAATTAGAAAGCTTAAATCTGAATTAGGAGAGGATATTTAAATGGCTAAAAAAGTTATTATCAGCTGTGCAGTAACGGGAGCGATACATACGCCTTCAATGTCGGAGTTTTTACCGGTAACAGCAGAAGAAGTTATTGAACATTCATTAGCAGCACATGAAGCTGGTGCTGCTGTTCTGCATTTGCATGCACGAGATGAGGATGATGGTCATCCAACTCAAGATCCAGAAGAATTTCAAAAATTTCTGCCAACCATTCACAACTCTTGTAATGCAGTGATAAACATTACAACTGGAGGTGGTCCTCAAATGACAGTGGAAGAGAGAATGAAGCCTGCAATGCATTTTAAACCAGAACTTGCGTCTTTGAATATGGGATCAATGAATTTTGGACTTTTCCCAATGCTCAAAAGACATAATCAGTTAAAATATCCTTGGGAAAAAGAAATGCTTGAAAAAAGTAAGTATTCTCTTTTTAAAAATACTTTTGAAGATATTGAAAACATAATGACATTTGGGTATGAAAATGAAACTAAGTTTGAGTTTGAATGTTATGATGTTGGCCACTTATATAATCTCCATTATTTTCATAGAGAAGGTATGTTAAAAGGACCTTACTTTATTCAATTTGTTATGGGAATAATGGGTGGTATAGGAGCAGATGCTGATAATTTATTACACATGAAAAAAACAGCTGATAAATTATTTGGTGAAGTAGGTTATGAATGGTCGGTTGTTGGTGCTGGAGCAACTCAAATGAGGATGAATGCAACTGGTGCTTCTTTAGGTTCTCATGTGCGCGTTGGTCTTGAAGATTCTTTATGGGATGGTCCTGGTAATTTAGCTAAGACAAATGCTGACCAAGTAAAAAGGGTAAGAGAAATCTTAGAAGGGCTTTCACTTGAGATTGCTACACCTGATGAAGCAAGACAAATGTTAGGGCTAAAAGGAAAAAATAATACTAACATAAATTAGAAAGTTAAAAATGAACTACGAAAGACTACTTGAAGGTAAAAAGGCTCTTGTAACAGCTGGAGCTGATGGGATTGGTTATGCAATAGCTAAAAGATTTGACAAAGCAGGAGCCAAAGTCTTTGTATGTGACATCAATCCTGGAGCTGTGAACAAAGTCAACGATGTTGATGATAATATTAAAGCAGTTGTATGTGACCTTAGACAAACCCAATTAATCTCATCTATGGTTGAAGCCGGGTTTGATTACCTAAAAGAAATTGACATTATAGTAAATAACGCTGGGATTGCAGGAGAGACTGCTGGTGTTGGTGATCAAACACTAGGAGGTTGGCAAGAGTGTTTACAAGTTAATATTACTAGTCATTTTGAAACAATGAGATTAGTTGTTCCACGTATGAATAACGATGGATCAATTCTGTCGGTATCTTCTGTTGCTGGTAGAGTTGGCTTTGCTTACAGGATACCGTACGCAGCTACAAAATGGGCGGTTATAGGCATGGTTAAGAGTTTAGCAATTGAACTAGGTCCTCGGGGTATAAGAGCAAATGCACTTTTACCAGGTATTGTTGAAGGCGAAAGACAAAACAGAGTTATTGATGCAAAGGCTAAAGTTAAAAAAGTATCGTTTGAAGTAATGAGAGACGAAATTTTATCTGGTGCGTCATTGAATAGATTTGTAACTCACGAAGATTTAGCAGAGCAAGCTCATTTCTTATGTAGTCCTCTCGGGAAAAAATATTTCTGGTCAAGCTGTAAGTGTTTGTGGGAATATAGAAAAGGCCGGGTAAGGTTTATTTTATAATTTCATCTAATATTGGATAGATATAAGTTTTAAATAAATCTGGATTTTCTGACATAGGAAAATGACCTATTCCTGGTATTATAGTTGCCTTAGATCCCTTAATTCTTTTTGCTGTTTCTAGTGTCCGCTCAGGTGTACAAGAGCAATCATATTCACCTGATAAAAGATATACTGGACATTTTGAAGTATCTATTAAATTTGAACGGTCGTCAAAGTCTCCGTCATGCCAATAAAAATAAAGATCTCCTTTGAAAACGCCGGGTCCTCCTTGCATATAATGCCATAAAGTTTCATGTTTAAAATTATTTGGACTCTGAGGTGCTATTTGTGAGGAAACAAATGCTGCTTGAACTAAACCACCATGAACATCTGGTCTGTGTAGCCAATCTAGATCATAATAAGGTTCAAGTTTGTCAGAACCTTCAAGTGCAATCACTGCTTTAAAGTAATCACAATGTTCTAGGGCAAGATGTAAGACTACTCTTCCACCCATGGAGCAACCCATTATAACTGGATCAATTAATTTATATTGCTTACAAAAAGACATTATTATTTCTTTATAAAGATTTGTAGTTAGTTTGTAGTCTTTCAATTCATAACCTTCTGGTGGGTTAGATTTCCCATGCCAAGGCAAATCAAAAACAATTACTCTATAATTATTTGTAATTCTTTTATCATTTAAAATATGTCGAAATTGTCTTCCATCAGACCCAGCTGTATGCAGACATAATAGAGGTGTCCCCTGTCCTGCCTCCTCAACATAAATTCTATAATTATCCTTTTTTAAATTTAAATTAAAATATCTGCCAATAATATCCTCAAAGTTTAAATTAGTCATGCTTATCTCTATTAGAAGCTATTAGATCTTTAAAATATTGAAGGTTTTGTATAAATGGGGTTAAATTTCCATCTATATATATAATTTTTTTCGCAAGCATAGCAAAGATATCATGATAATCTCTAGGAGGTACTTTTAACCAATGTTTATTCCAACTATCCTTTTGTCCATAAATTTTAAAAGTTCCACTTTGTGTTAAAATTTCTCTTTCATTTATTGACAACACATTTCCACTCAGGATCTCAAATAAATAATCTTTGTCTCCAATACCAAATGTGAAAGTTATATTTAACCAACGACCATTTTCGATTAATCTTTTATTGGAATTTATGTTGTTTATCCAATTTTCAATTGATAGCATGAGTGTATTCTTTCCATTATGTTAAAATATAAATCTTTATAAATATTTTACAAAAGGAATCTTTGATATAAGTTTATACTATAGGGGGAGAAATGTTTAACATTAATAATTTTTTACATTTAGATGCTCTAAAGCCAGCAGTGGAATGGAAAGGTTTTCCAAAATTCAATTTTGTAGGAGGCCATATTGATGGTGATAGTATCCCAGTGCAATCTATAAAGGATTCTCTCAATAAAATAATATTAAAAGAGGGAAAAACTTTAGCTAAATACGGACTTGAAAGTGGTCCTCAGGGCTTTTTACCATTAAGAAAATTTATATCAAATCAGTTAAAAATTAGTTCAAAAATTAATTGCTCCGAAAGAGAGATATTAGTTCTTTCTGGTTCATTGCAAGCTTTAGATCTTGTAAATCAGACATTTCTTAGAAAAGGAGATACAGTAATAATTGAAGAGGAAAATTATGGAGGAACTATTTCAAGGCTAAAAAGACTTGGTGTAAATATGGTTGGAATTCCTCTAGAAAAAGACGGAATGAATTTAAAAATCCTAGAGCAAGAGTTGAATGATCTTCTGAAAAAAAAAATAATCCCAAGATATATTTACACGATCCCAACAATTCAAAACCCAACTGGAACAGTAATGTCTATTGCTAAAAGGAAGCAACTAATAAAATTATCAAAAAAATATCAAATACCTATTTTTGAAGATGATTGTTACGCAGATCTTCTTTTTGAAAAAGAAAGACCCCCTGCGATAAAGTCACTTGATAAAGAAGGATATGTAACTTACTGTGGATCTTTTTCTAAATCAATTGCACCTGCACTTAGAGTTGGATATTTAATTGCTAATTGGGAAGTTTTATCAAGAATATTACCTTATAAAACTGACGCAGGTAGCGGATCATTAGAGCAAATGGCACTGGCAGAGTTTTGTAAGGAAAATTTTAATTCACATGTCAAAACACTAAAAAATAAATTGCAAAAAAAATCAGAAGCTATTTGCAATGCTTTGGATAAATATTTTGGGTCTTCTGCCGAATATAAAAAGCCTGATGGTGGAATTTTTGTTTGGGTTGATATGCATAAAAAAGTAGACACATCTCGTCTTTACGAATTGGCATTAAAAGATGGTGTGGCTATAAATCCAGGAAATGAATGGTCAATTAACAAAAGTGGTAGACATAAAATGAGACTTTGCTTTGGTAATCCCTCAATTAAAGAAATTGATGAGGGCATTAAACGTTTGGCTATAATATGTAGAAAAGAATTTGGAATACCTACAAAGATTGCGAATTTATAAATTTTTGTGAATCTTTATTATATGTAAAATGGCTTCTGAAAAATTTTTAGGATCCTCCTGAGGTACATTATGGCCAATATTTGGAAGAATTTCATGTTTAAGATGACTTGAAAATTTTTGTTTAATTTTATCAACATCAGATAATCCTGTCACGCCGTCATTATTACCATCAATTGTTATGGCTGGCACGGAAATAATAGGCTGGTTAGATAATTTTTTTTCTATTTTTTCAAACCTTTTGTCTCCACATACTAGTCCAAATCGGTGTCGGTAACTATGAATGACTACTTCTACAAAATCAGGATTCTCAAAAGCATTAGCACTTAAATTATATAAATTATTATTAATATTCCAAGTTGGTGACCACGTTTTCCATATAAATTTTATAAAATCATGACGATGATTTAAAAGACTATTTCGTCCCCTTTCACTGTGAAAAAAATATTGATACCATAATTTTTTTTCAATTTCTGGTTTAACTGGTATTGATGATTTTTTTATGTCTTGAATATTGTAGCCGTTGCATGAAACTAAACCTAAACACCTATTTGGATATAGTGCAGCAACTATGCAAGCTGCCCTGCCACCCCAATCATATCCTCCTAAAATTGCTTTATCTATTTTAAGTGCGTCCATAAGCTTTAACAAGTCAAGTCCAAGTGCTGCTTGTTGGCCTGAACGTAAGGTGTCATTTTGTAAAAAAATTGTGTGTCCATACCCTCTTAAGTAAGGAATGATTATTCTGCAGCTTGAAATTAATAATGGGACTACTTCTTTGTAAGCGTGAATATCGTATGGGAAGCCATGCATAAGTATTACAGGTAAACCTTTTCGTGAACCGGCCTCAAAGTAGCTTACATTTAAATCTCCAGCATTTGTATTTCTTAAATTCTTTATCAATGTTCATACAACATAATTTATTAATAATTTATAGGTAAGGTATTTATTGTTTTAACTCTTCCTAGCGCAAAATTTGTTTCTATTGATGCAATACCTCTAACCTTTGTGAGTTCTTCTCTCATAAAGATTTCATAGTTTTTTAAGTCAGTTGCAACAACTCTTAATAAATAATCTCTATTTCCAGTTACTAACCAACAATCCATAACAGCATCTAAAGACGTTATTTCTTTTTCAAATGACTTTAAAATTTGATCAGTTTGATTTTCTAATCTAACAGATACAAAAGCAGTTACTGGATAACCATAAGCAATTTCATCAATAATAGCTGTGTAACCAGCTATTAAACCTTTCTGCTCTAAGGTTTTTACTCTTCTTAAGCAAGGAGATGGTGACAAGCCTACTTTTTCAGCTAATTCAAAATTGGTTAATTTTCCATTTTGCTGAAGAAAAAAAATAATTTTTTGATCTATTTTATCAATATTGCTCAAATAAAAACCATTTTAATATAAAATTTTACTAAAAAATGTATATTAGCAGATAATTTTAAAT
The DNA here is from genome assembly GCA_000383115.1 of alpha proteobacterium SCGC AAA015-N04. Classification (GTDB taxonomy): domain Bacteria; phylum Pseudomonadota; class Alphaproteobacteria; order Puniceispirillales; family Marisalimonadaceae; genus Marisalimonas. Next base: position 10,098 of record KB910537.1, on the reverse strand, counting down.
TTAGAAGTATATTTATAATATTTAGTCATTCATTTCATTTGAAAGATGTTACAGTTAAAAAATGAATGATGTTGATATTTTAAAAAAAATTGAAAAGAAAGTGTTGTGGCTTGCTTGTTGGATGATCCATAATGCAAATCACATAAGAGAAAACCAAGATGGCCTTAAAGTTGGTGGTCATCAAGCAAGTTCTGCATCAATTGTCTCAATAATGACAGCTTTATATTTTAATATTTTAAGGCCAGAGGATCGGGTTGCAGTTAAACCTCATGCTAGTCCAGTCTTTCATGCTATTCAGTATTTATCCGGTTTACAAACTAAAGAAAAAATTGAAAATTTTAGAGGTTTTGGTGGTGCACAATCATATCCGTCTAGAACAAAAGATATTGATGACGTTGATATTTCGACTGGATCAGTAGGTTTGGGTGTCGCAATGACAAGTTTTATTTCTCTAATTCAGGATTATATTGCAAGAAAAAAATTTTATAATAATAGACAATTAGGAAGAATGATAGCTCTAGTCGGTGATGCGGAACTTGATGAAGGGAATGTTTATGAGTGTCTTCAAGAAGGTTGGAAACATGACCTAAGAAATGTTTGGTGGATAATTGATTATAACCGACAATCACTTGATGGTGTTGTTCATGAAGGACTTTCAGAGCGACTAAGTTCTGTTTTTTCAGCATTTGATTGGAATCTTATTCTACTAAAATATGGAAAATTACAAGAAGAAGCATTTAAAGAACCTGGTGGAGATAAATTAAAAAAATGGATTGATGATTGCCCTAATCAATTATATTCAGCTCTAATTTTTGAAGGTGGTGAAGTTTTTAAAAAAAGAATCTTAGATGATATTGGTGACCAATCTGAGGTTTCAAAATTAATAAACAAAAGATCTGATTCTGAATTTTTAGAATTAATGTCAAATTTAGGTGGACACTGTGTTTCAACGTTATGTGAATCATTTAATAAAATAAAAGATGATAAACCTACTGCATTTATTGCTTACACAATTAAGGGTTGGGGTACGCCATTAGCAGGACATAAAGACAATCATGCAGGTTTGATGACTAAGGCCCAAATGGATGAATTTAAATCTAAATTAGAAATAAATAACGGTGAGGAGTGGAATAGATTCTCTGATGAAAAAAGCGAATTAAATATTGACGAATATATTAAAAAACTTCCTTTTCAAAAAGTGGGACATAGAAAATTTAGAGGAAATAAAATAGTAATTGATGAACCTGTATTAATAAATGATAATAAAATATCAACACAAAGTGCATTTGGAAAAATTTTAGATGCGTATGCAAAAAATGATACAGATTTTACTTCAAGAATTTTAACTACTTCACCTGACGTATCGGTTTCTACTAATCTTGGATCATGGATAAATAGAAAAGGATTATTCAGTAGAAAAGATACTTCTGATACATTTAAAGATCGCAAAATACCATCAGCCCAAAAGTGGATTTTTTCTCCAGATGGACAACATATAGAGCTTGGTATTGCCGAAATGAATTTATTTATAATGCTTGGATCTGCTGGTCTTTCTCATGAATTATTTAATGAAAGATTGTTCCCAATAGGCACTGTATATGACCCATTCATTGCTAGAGGATTAGATGCTTTGAATTATGCTTGTTATCAAGATGCGAGATTTATAATTGTAGGAACTCCCTCTGGTGTTTCCCTAGCGCCAGAGGGTGGTGCACATCAATCTATAGGAACACCATTAACTGGAATTAGTCAGCCAGGCCTTTTAAGTTTTGAGCCAGCGTTTGCAGATGAATTGTCAATAATCTTGAATTATAGTTTTAATTATTTGCAGGATGAAAATGGTGGTTCTGTTTATATAAGGTTGAGCACTAGATCTATAGATCAACCATCAAGAGAATTAACTAAAGATTTTAAAGACCAAGTTTTAAAAGGAGGATATTGGTTGAAGAAACCTGGATCAAATCCAGAAATCATATTAGCTTATCAAGGTGTTATAGCAACAGAAGTTATTGAAGCAACTGCTGATTTAGGAGATAAATTTAGAGATATTGGAGTTTTAGCTATTACAAGTTCGGATAGAATGTTAGATGATTGGAAAAATGAACAATTATCTTCGAAACTAAATACAGATGAATCTCATGTTGAAAATTTATTAAAAGAAATTCCAAGAGACACTAAAATTTTGACAGTGATTGATGGTCATCAATTAACATTATCTTGGTTAGGGTCTGTACTTGGTCACAAAGTAATACCTCTTGGAGTTGATCGTTTTGGGCAAACTGGAAACATAAAAGAACTTTTGACAGAGTTTGCAATTGACTCTGGTAATATAAGTAACATAGGGTTTAAATTTGCCTAAGTTAGATTTGAAGATTATTATAATATTTTGAGTAAATATTAATCATCCAGAAGAAGCTAATACGTTTATTGTGGAGGAACATAATTATGAAAAGTTATCAGGTTGTAGAATTTGGAGAACCTCTAGAATTAAGGGAGTATGAAAATCCGCAACCTAAAGGAGATGAAGTTCTTGTAAAGATTACAGCTTGTGGTGTTTGTCACAGTGATCTTCATTTGGCAGATGGTTATTTTGATTTAGGAGATGGAAAAAAAATAACATTGGCTGACAGGGGCACAAAATTACCATTTACGCCAGGACACGAGATTACTGGAACTGTAGTAGCTTTAGGTGAGAATGTAAAAGATATTAAAATAGGGGATGCTGGAATAGTATTTCCATGGATCGGTTGTGGAAAATGTGCAGCTTGTTTAGAAAATAATGAAACATTATGCGAGGTTCCTAAATATTTAGGCGCTCGTCTTGATGGAGGTTATTCTGATCATATTATTGTACCTCATAGTAAATATATAGTTTCTTACGGTGATATGGATCCTGCGCAAGCAGCACCATACGCTTGTTCAGGTCTAACTGCATTTAGTGCTCTAAAAAAAATTCCTACAACTTCAAAAGATGATTGGATTATTATTATTGGTGCAGGTGGTGTTGGTATAAATGGTATTTTATTATCTCCTGCAGTTCACAAAGCAAAAATTTTAGTAATAGATAATGATCCAGAAAAGAGGAAAAAAGCTATTGAAGCTGGTGCGAATGAAGCTTTTTCACCAGATGAAGAGAGTGAAATTAGAAATAAAATTGGTATTGGTTCAGCAGCAGCAATAGACTTTGTTGGAAGACCAAAAACCACTGACTTTGGTCTAACATTAGTAAAAAAAGGTGGAATGGTAATTGTTGTGGGTTTGTACGGTGGATCGTTAAAACTATCATTACCATTAGTACCAATGAGATCTATGACGCTTAGAGGTTCTTATGTGGGAGAGTTAAGAGAATTAAAAGAGCTTGTTAATATTATCAAATCCGGCAAAATAAAACTAATACCCGTAAAAAAACAAGGTTTAGAAACAGCAAATCAAGCAATGTCTGATTTAAGATCGGGCAAAGTTAATGGAAGAATAGTTCTGATTCCAGATTAGAAACATATAATTATAAAAAAGGATTGGATTATGAATGAAAAGAAAAATATAGTTGATGATCATCATTATTCACATGATCATGCGCATTCACATTTACCATCAGATCCTGAATTAAGAGTAAAAGCTCTAGAGACTTTGCTTTTAAACAAAGGTTTAATTGATTCTAAAACTTTAGATGAATTGATTGACACTTATGAGAATCGAATAGGCCCCAAAAATGGCGCAAATGTAGTAGCTAAAGCATGGGTAGATCCAGAATACAAAAAAAGACTTTTGATTGACGCTACCTCAGCAATTAGAGAATTGAGTTACCAAGGAAGACAAGGTGAGAATATGGTTGTAGTAGAAAACACACCTGAAATTCACAATGTAATAGTCTGTACACTATGCAGTTGTTATCCATGGCCAGTCCTTGGCATTCCACCAACTTGGTACAAAAGTGATGAATATAGATCTAGAACAGTTAGAGAACCAAGAAAAGTTCTTTTAGAATTTGGTTTACCATTAGATCCAAAAATTCAGATAAAGGTATGGGATTCAACCGCTGAAATAAGATATTTGGTATTACCTATGAGACCTATAGGTACTGAACATATGGGTGAAAGTGAACTTGCAGAATTAGTTACTAGAAATTCAATGATAGGTACTGGATTACCAAAGGAAATAAAATGAGCAGATTGCACGACATGGGTGGTCGCTTTGGTGACGGGCTAATTCCTGTTCCAAGAGATGGTAAAAATGAAGTAACTAACTTTGAACCAACTTTCAAATATGAATGGCATGCAAAAGCATGGGCGATTACTCTTGCTTCTGGAGCTTTAGGAGAATGGAACCTAGATATTAGTCGTCATTACAGAGAATGTCTGCCACCAAAAGATTATGTAAATTTTTCTTATTACGAAAAATGGTTGGCAGCTCTTACTAATCTTTTAATTGATAAAGAACTTATTTCATTAAGTGAATTAAAAGAATATGTTTCTGCCGCTGAAAATGGAATTTTAAAAAAATTTTCTGATAACGATATTAAACTCGATCAAAGAACCTGGTTAGCGAAAGATGTTCAGAAAACACTAGGTTGGGGAGGCCCCTCTGTCAGAGATATAGATATAAGTCCTGTTTTTAATACAGGTGATAAAGTTATTACACAAAATTATAGTCCAAATAAAGATATTAGTGGTGGACACACTCGTTTGCCAAAATACGCTATGGGAAGAGTAGGTGTTATTTATTCTTACAATAATAATCATGTCTTTCCTGATAAAAATGCTCATGATTTGGGAGAGAACCCTTTACCATTGTATACTGTAGAGTTTAAGTCTTCAGAGATATGGGGAGAATTGGCCGAGAATGAAAATGACAGTATCTTTTTAGACTTGTGGGAACCATACCTAAAACCTTTTCCAAATTAATTTTAAAAAGCCCAAAATGAAATCTAATTATAACTTACCTTTTACGAATAAAACTGAAGATCAAATTGTTTTCCAAAATCCTTGGCATAGTCAATTATTTGCCATTACAGTTCAAATGTCAGAGAAAGGAAATTTTAGCTGGAAAGAGTTTGTAGAAGTTTTTGGAGAGTCCCTAAAAAAACATAGATCACTCTCAAAAAACTTAGACGGAAGTAATGATTATTTTTCTTGTTGGTTAAATGCACTTGAAGAAATTCTCATTATAAAGAAAATAAGTAATAAAGATACTTTGGTGCTATTAAAAGAAGATTGGACTCAAGCTTATTTGTCTACACCTCACGGCAAACCGGTAAATATTAAATATAGGAGTGTTTAAATGTCAATTACATGTAAAGCTGCAGTTATTAGAAATAATAAATTAACTGCCCCATATAAAGACTCTAAACCACTATCTATTGAGGAAATCAATATATCACCTCCTCTTGAAAATGAAGTACTTGTGAAGGTTATGGGTGCTGGTCTCTGTCATTCTGACTTGTCAGTTATAAATGGATCTAGAGTAATGCCCTTGCCATTAGTAATTGGCCATGAAGGTTCTGGTGAAGTTGTAGAGTTAGGAAGTGCTGTAAAAGACATAAAAGTTGGAGATCATGTTGCTTTTCAATTTTCACCTTCTTGTGGAAGATGTAGAAGATGTCTTGAAGGAAGACCTCAAGTATGTGAACTCGCTGCTGCGACAAAAGGTAAAGGTGATTTAATGTCAGGTGGAAGCAGATTGACAGATATGGAGGGCAATAGGCTTAATCACCATACTGGGATTTCATGTATGTCTCAATATAATGTAGTTGATAGAGGATCTATAGTTGTAATTGATAAAGCCTTTGATATTGAAGATGCTGCTCTTTTTGGGTGTGCTGTTATGACTGGTGTCGGAGCTGTAATTAATACTGCTAGAATAAGACCTGGAGATTCAGTCGCAATTATTGGATTAGGAGGTGTAGGGCTAAATGGTGTAATTGGTGCAAAACTAGCAGGAGCTGAAACTATAGTTGTAGTTGATATTGATCCATCAAAATTTAGTAGAACCACAAGTGGAGCGAATATTGGAAGAATAATTAAGGTGATTTCAACCCAATCAAGGAAAAATCCAAGTAAAAATGTCATTCCCATTAAAAGAAATAATAAACCCCAAGATCCAAGACCAGCCTTTTCGATAAGCTCCTCCACAATATAGTCTCCACCAAGCGATCTAAACACATAAGCGAAACATGTAGCACTTAAAATGATCATAAAGACCATAGAAATAGTTAGACCAGAGGAATGCAAAACACTCCTTAACATAGGTATAGTGAATTTATTTCCTATTATAGCTAATATAGTTGCTCCAAAGGCTCCAACTGCACCAGCTTCACTAGGTGTTGCCCATCCAAGCAAAATTGAACCCTTGATAAGAACAATCAATGCAACTGGTGGTAAAAATGCCTTTAAAACCATTTGGGGTAATTTACCCTTTTCATATTCCAAATCGCCTTCTTTTAAGGCTGGCGCAACATTTCGGTCAATAGAACACCATACAAAAATAAACACTAAATACATTAAAGCTAATGTTAATCCAGGAATAACTGCTCCCATAAACAAGTTTCCAACAGAAACCTGCATAATGTCAGCCATGATAATCAACATAATGCTTGGTGGAATAAGTATTCCTAGAGTACCTGATGCAGCAATTACTCCAGTAGAAAGTGCATGACTATATTTATTTTTTAACATTGTAGGTAATGCTAGAGCTGTCATCATAGTAACTGAAGCACCAATAATACCAGTCATAGCAGCCAAAACCGTACCCATAACTGTCACAGACATAGCTAAACCGCCAGGAACTTTTCTAAGTAAAATCTGTGTTGTTCTTAATAAGTCATTAGCAATGCCACTTCTTTCCATCATGGTTCCCATAAAAACAAAGCTTGGTATGGCTACTAATATTAGGTTTTCTGCAGAAAACCCCCACATTCGAGGAACAAAGTTAAAAAATTCTGCAATTTTGAAAACTCCAAATAGATAACCTATAAATCCGTAAGTTATAGCTACACCACCAAGTATGAAACCAACAGGATATCCGATAAATAAAAGTACACCCATCGTGAGAAACATAAAAATTGGTAGATATTCTATAATAATATCAACAAAATCCATAACTGCACCTATGCTTTCTCTTTTTTAATATTATAATTTTCGAACTCTCCAGTATATCTCTGCCAGGCAACTATCCTTGAAATTCTCCAACCATATTTAAGTGAGAGAAGAAGTAAACAAACAAAAATAGTCATAGTTAATAAAGATGAATTTTTTATAATCGCTTCGTAGAAGCAGAATAACACTATAACTGAAGGAGCTAAGGAAATTATATAAGATGAAAATAATTCATAATTCCGTATAACACTAAATATCGAAAATATTACTGAAACAGAAGCAAATAACCAGACATAGTAAATCCAGTTATTACCTTCAAGTATTGATAACATTGCGGCTAACCCAATGATACCGTAAATAGTTCCAACAAACACACCGTAAGCAGTCAATTCATATTGAGATTGTACCAGACTTAGTTCCTTGGCTTCAGTTAAGTATGGAGTCTTTTGTTTATCAAAAATATAACCTGGGACTTTTGAAAACCACATTGCTTATCTCATAAACATTTTGGTAATGGATTTTTTTATTTTATTTATTTTTATCATAATCAAGTACCATAAGATCAAGTTTCTTTTTATTATCGCCCCATATTACTGCAATTAATTGTATCATAACTGACATGCCTCCCAAAAATAAAAAGAAATATCCAATAGGCAAGAATGTTTTTATGATCCATCTATTACTTAAACCAACTAATGATGCAGATACTTCCTTAATTACGTATGAATCTACCATATAAATCCAAGAAAAATAAACGCAAATAAGTGTGAATGGGAGCATAAAGAATATATTTCCATAAAATTCAACTTTCGCCTTAGATTGAAATTTAAAATTTTCTCTAAGAAAATCCACCCTCACATGCCTATTGTGAGTATATCCGTAACCCAAAACCAAACAAAAAACTACTGTATGAAGGTGCCATTCCATTTCTTGCATTAGAGTTGATTCAAAGAAAGAGCCAAAATTAGCCACCATCCAAATCTGTATCCAAACTAATTTTCTGGCAACCACATCCCACATTGTAATTATCACTAAAGGTACTAACAACCATGTACTAGCTCGTCCAACTCTATTTACAATTTCACGAAGTTTTTCGCTAACTGAAATTAGACCTTCCATATTTTGTTCTGTAAGTGCCATTATCTCCCCCAGAAAAGTAAACTAATAATAATTTTACTTAACTTATTAAATACAAAAATTCAATTTATTTATCAAAAAAAAAGTACACTTGTTACCATAAATAACAAGTGTACTCCAATTAAGTAATATTAGTACTTTTTAGCTTTTAGATAAGCTCTTGATGACCAAATACTATAGTCTTCTCTGAACTTGTTATAGCTAGCAGTAATTTCTTTGAAAAGAGGGTCAGATGCTGACTTCTCCTCAACAACAGCATCCCAAGCTCTCTTAAACTTAGAAATTTCTGAGTCAGGCCAAGTCACAAATGTAACGCCTTTTTTCTCAAGTTCTGCCATAGCTGGAACTTGCTTAGCATCAGATCTAACTAAAGCCCACCACATTGTGTCACGACATGCTGAATTAATAACTGCTTGTTGTGTCTTAGTAAGACCGCCCCATCCTTTGGTGCTCATTAGAAGCTCACCAATTGATGTTTGCTGGTGCCAACCTGGGAAATAGTTGAACTTTGCTAACTGATAGAAACCATAACTTAAGTCGTGTGTAGGCATGGAAAATTCTGTTGCATCAATAACACCTTTTTCTAGAGCTGGATAAATATCTCCACCTGCAAGTAACTGTGTTGACACACCTAATTTACTCATAACCATAGCACCAAGACCGAAGAAACGCATTTTCATACCCTTCAACTCTTCAACATTGTTGATTTTCTTTCTAAACCAACCAGATGTCTCAGGGGCGTGAGTTAAACAGTTAAGAGCTTTAAGACCATACTCACCGTAAATTCTGTCTTTTAACTGCTGGCCTCCGCCATATTCCATCCAACCATGGTACTCACTAGCACCTGGACCAAAAGGAACAGCTGTGAAGTAGGAAACAGCAGGGATTTTACCAGCATGATATCCAGGTGTTGTATAACCTGCATCAACTGATCCATTCTTAACGGCATCCCAAACTTCTAATGAAGGTACAAGAGCATTTGGCTCGTGAAATCTCAACTGAACATCGCCACCTGAAATTGACTTAACTTTGTTGGAAAAATAAACAGCAGCTTCACCGTTTATTGCAACCTGGCTACCCCAGGTACTTTGCATTTTCCAACGTAGCTTGTCAGCATTTGCTGAAACAGCTACTAAACTAGTTGCAGCTAAAGCCACAGCGCCTACAAAAAGGCTTGATTTGAATTTCATGAAATTCCTCCCTAGTATATTAAATAGGCTATTTTGAAATGTTTGATACAATTCAAAAAAGCCGAATTAAAAGAAACATATGTTTCTCAACTGATTCGTATCTTTCTTAATTATTTCAATAAAGGCAAGAAAAAACTTATAAAATTTCAATTATTTTTTTGCTTGACAGACTTTGTTTTTTTATTCTGCCTAATTTATAGACCAATGTAATGATAATATAAATTTTGATTAGATTTTATACAGATGAATTCAAGAAAAAAAATTTTTATGAGTTATATAAAGCTAAGAAAAATTTACTTCAAGTGATTGATTATTAATATTTTTTTATAGAAACTAATTTTTTTTGCACTTTTATTTGTAATCTAATCTTCGAAGTGACCTGACGAAGCAAAATACCCACCATGAGTTGTTACAAGAGGATCTGTCGAATCAATAAACCCATCTTTTTTTTCAATTAAACTTCTGAATTCTTCTCCATTATCTTCTGGTTTATAAGCAATATGTTTGGCATATTTATTGTCAATTAGAATCGAATCATTATTTGAAACTCCAAAAATAATTGAATGTTGAACATTTGGACTATTTATACACGAAATAATAAGCCTTCTTAAATCATCATAACTTAGCCATGTTGACAAATGTCTGTGATCTTTTGGTTCTTCTAAACATGAATATATCCT
>KB910536.1 GCA_000383115.1 alpha proteobacterium SCGC AAA015-N04 | reverse complement strand
AATACAGAAACCAACAACACTTACTAAAGTTGAATAGAAAATTTGATTGCTTTTTGTCAATCTATTTAAAATATATTTTGTTATGAAAAAAAGAGCTATAGAAAATATTATTGCTAAAAAAATAATTAAATATCGTCGCATGGTGGAAACTCCCTTAAACCTAATCCTGCTGATATAGTAACTAAAACTCTTGCTGTTAATCCCCAGATATTTTCATTATTATAATTAATTGCCCACGTCATAGACATACTCGAGTTAATAGGTGGTTTTTCTCTTGAATGAAACTTTGGTGACAATAAATAATCAGCTAGTGGAAAGAAAATTTGCTCAACTTCGATTAAATTCGGCTTCAGTTTTTTTTTCCAATTAGAGCTTGTTTTCATTATTCCTATAAATGGCGTTACTACATAACCTGTGCCTGTGAAAAATTTGGGCAAATTACCTATTATATTATAATTATCTTTAGATATATTTATCTCTTCTTCAGTTTCTCTTTGAGCTGTTTCTTTTAAATTAAAATCTTCTTTTTCTCTCCTTCCACCCGGAAAAGCTATTTGTCCAGCATGTTTCCTTAAATTTTTTTTTCTCTTAATCATTAAAATCGAACTATTTTTTTTTTGCTTATCATTTATAAATAAAACTAACACACTTGCTTGATTATATTTTTCATCTGATCTGTTTTTATCACCCGCATTTCTTACTTTATGAATGCACGTTTTAAGATCATTTTTAGATACAATATTTATCATGTATTTAAGTTCAAAAATTTATTTTTTAAATATCAATAATGTATTATTATGATTAAATAAACAATTACGAAAATTTAATGTACATTTACTTACCAATTGCTGAACAACCGATACACTCATTAGTAATCTTAGGGGTAGGAACATTTCTAGGTCTAATTATGGGATTGGTTGGTGTTGGTGGAGGGTTTTTATTAACTCCAATAATGATGTTTCTTGGAATACCACCTCCTGTTGCAGTTGCTTCAGTTGCAAATCAATTGGTAGCCCCCTCTGTTTCGGGAGTATTATCTCATTGGAAAAGAAGTAATGTTGATTTTAAAATGGGGACAGTTTTATTGCTTGGAGGTATTGTAGGTTCTTCAATAGGTGTCATCTTATTCAATTTTTTAGGCAAAATTGGACAATTAGACTTTGTGATTAAATCATCCTACGTAATTTTTTTAACTCTTATTGGAACCTTGATGTTTTCAGAGTCACTTAGATTAATTTTACGAACAAGAAAAGGGAAAGTTACAAGAGGTAAGCTTCATCAACATAATTGGCTTCACGGTTTACCTTTTAAGATTAGATTCAGGAAATCAAAATTATATATTTCAATTTTATTACCTATTTTAATCGGGGTTATAGTCGGTATTCTTGCAGCTTTGATGGGTATTGGTGGTGGTTTTATTATAGTACCAGCAATGATATATCTCTTGGGTATGCCAACATCTCTAGTAGTAGGCACATCTTTGTTTCAAATTATTTTTGTTGCTGCAAACACAACTATTTTACAAGCATCTCAAAATCAGACTGTTGATATAGTACTTGCAACAATATTATTGTTGGGTTCTGTAATAGGAGTCCAAGTAGGTTCTAGGTTTACAAATATTTTAAGAGGCGAATATTTAAGGTTAATATTATCTTCTATAATCATTTTAGTAAGCTTAAAGCTTTTAATTGATTTAGTTACTATTCCTTCTGATCTTTTTTCAGTTATAATTAGTAGGTAATCTCAAATGAAATTTTTTTTTCATATTAATCTAATTTTTTTAGTATCAATCCTGACATCTAAAACTTTTGCACAAAACCAAATAGTTGCAGATTTATCACAAGAAAATGTTAAAATTGCAACAGACTTTCAAGGTGCTAAGATACTTTTATTTGGTGCCTATGATGGTGAAAATGGCGATGATATAATTGTAATTGTTACAGGTCCCAAAGGATTGGTCACGGTTCAAAAAAAAGAAAAAATACTTGGTGTCTGGGTAAATACAAAAAAGGTAAACTATATAAATACGCCTAAATATTTAAGTATATCATCTAATAGAAAAATTGACGACATACTTAATAAAAAAACTCAAAAGATATCTGAAATTGGGTTAAACAATTTAAAAATTAGGATTCAACCAGGTATTAAGGTTGAAAATGAAAAAAACTGGAGACAAGCACTTACAAGAAATATGTTGAAATCAAATTTATGGAGTATAAATGAAAACTCTGTAAGTTTAAATAGAGATTCTCTTTTTAGATCTTATCTAGAATTACCATCAAATGTAATAACCGGCCAGTTTGAAGTTAAGATTTTACATTATCGTAATAGTAAACTTGTGTCACAACAAATTAATTCAATCAATGTTTCAAAATCAGGTATTAGTGCAGAAATTTATGACATAGCTCAAAGTTACTCTACATTATATGGTATTTTTGCAGTTTTGTTGGCAGTTTTAGTTGGTTGGGGATCTAATCTAATTTTTAGAAAAGTTTAATGAGGAATTAATGACTAAAAAGAAAAATGTAATTTATAAATCAAATGTTTTAAAACCCAGAAATAGGCTATTCTTAGTTGTTGCGGATGATAGTAAAGAGTTACATCAAGCACTATATTACGCTGCAAGGAGAGCCGCCACTGCTGGAGGAGAAGTTGCATTATTTAGATGTATTGAGCCAATAGAAGGTCAATTATGGGGTGGAGTATCAGAAATTATGGAAGCAGAAGCAGAGCAAGCTAGTAAAAAATTACTTCTAGAATTAAGTGAATATTGCGAAAAGCTTGGTGCACCCAAACCTAGAACATTTGTTCGAAAAGGAATTCTTCATGAAGAACTCTTTAATTTAATCGATAAAGAAAAAACTATTAGGGTCTTAGTTTTGGGAGTTTCAACAGAACATGGGAATCCTGGCCCATTGATAAACTATGTAATAAATAAAGGTAGTACTGAGTGCAGAGTACCTATTACAATAGTGCCTGGAAACCTTACTGATGAACAAATCGATGCACTTGTATAAAATAATAGTTGATTTTAATTAAACAAACTTTATACGTATATTAAAAATTAGAGAGTAATTTATGTACAAAAGATTATTTATTATTATTTTAGGGATAATGTGTGTAACAATGGTAAAACCAGTAAAAAAAGCAACTGCAAGTTCAAGTAAATTTATAACGATTGAAACATCTAAAGGTAAAGTTATAATTGAGACTTTACCAAAAATCGCACCTAACCATGTTAAAAGAATTAAAAAATTAGTTAAGCAAGGGTTTTACGATGGAATTATTTTCCATAGAGTTATTGAAGGCTTTATGGCTCAGACAGGTGATCCTGATGGCAATGGGACAGGTGGATCTGGAAAGAATTTAAAAGCTGAGTTCTCAGATTACGAATATAAGTACGGAACTGTTGGAATGGCTAGATCAATGAGCCCTGACAGTGGAGATAGCCAATTTTTCATATGTTTTGATGGATGTGGTCATTTAACAGGTCAGTATACAGTATGGGGTCAAGTAATCTCGGGCATGGAAGCAGTTGAAAACTTAGCAGTAGGCGAACCTCCTAGCAATCCCGATAAAATGCTATCCGTTAAACTTGGTAAAAAATAGAATTAAATTTCTACAACTCTAATTGAATTTGTTGAACCAGATATTCCAAAAGGCATACCTGCAACCACTACTATAGTATCACCTTCTTTTGCAAAATTTTTAATTTTTATTATCTCTCTTGCCTCTTGTATTGCTGCTTCATAACCTTGAACTTTACTAAAAAAAGGACAGGCTCCCCATAAAAGTGATAGTTTTCTTTTTACATTAATTTCAGGTGTCATAACCACTAACAATAAACTTGAACGTTCTCTGGACATTCTATAAGCCGTATTTCCTGATGCTGTAAAAGCAACTACAGCTTTTGCATCTACTGATTCAGCCAAACTCACAGCAGAACGTGACACGGCATTATAAATAAAGTTTTCTCTTCTTAAATTTTGTGGGCCATCACCTGGATGTATTTTGATATGATTTTCAGCTGATGTAATTATTCTATCCATAATGTTCACGGTCTCAAGAGGATAATAACCAACAGCAGTTTCTGCAGATAACATAACTGCATCTGCACCATCAAAAACAGCCGTGGCTACATCTGATGCCTCTGCTCGTGTAGGTGATGGAGTTTCGATCATAGATTCCAACATCTGTGTAGCAACAATAACTGGTTTACCTGCTTGTCTACATTTAAGAATAATCTCTTTTTGTATACCAGGAACTTCTTCAGGTGGTAATTCAACTCCTAAATCACCTCTTGCAACCATTATACCATCACAAGCTGCAATTATTTCATTTAATTCTTGTAAAGCTGATGGCTTTTCTATTTTTGCAATTACACCTGCTTTATCACCAATATATTTTTTTACTTCTTCTACATCTTTTAATTTCTGAACAAAAGAAAGAGCTATCCAATCAATTTCTTGATTTAATATAAATTTGAGGTCCTCAATATCCTTGGAGGTTAAGGGACTTGTATCTAGCACAACATCTGGAAGGTTTATACCTTTATTGCTTTTGATAACTCCTCCTACTACGACTTCAGTTTTTATTTCATCTTTTGATATATTTTTCACTTTAAATTTTAACTTTCCATCATCCATGAGAATATTTGAGCCAATTGACAAACTTTTAAAAATTTCATCGTGTGGTAAATTTACCCTCTTAAAATCTCCAATTTCTGGATCTTTATCAAAAATGTAATTACTTCCCTTGATTACTTTAGCTTCTTTTTTACTGCACCAATTCTAAATTTTGGGCCTTGGAGATCAGCAAGAATTGCAACGTTAGTATCAATTTCTTTTTCGGCTGATCTAATGTGAGTGATCCTTTTTAAGTGGTCACCATGGGTTCCATGACTAAAATTTAAACGAAAAACATTTACACCTGTTTTTATTAATTTTTTAATAATGTCTGGGTCATTTGTTGCTGTACCAATTGTTGCAACAATTTTAGTTGATCGAGGAAACTTAAAATATGTCATTATTAATCCTTTTATATTTATATTTATACATTAATTTTGAAAAAATTATTAAATTTATTTATTTAAAAATTAAAATCGGCAAGCTATTTGCAAATTCCAAATATATTAAAGGAGAAATATAGATGGCGCAGATTGTTCCCTTCCCACTTGATAAAGTTAGAAAGTCAAAAAATGAAAATATTTTTGAAGAAAAACATATACTTCATATGATTAAAAATATTAGACAAAATTATCCGCCATCACTTTGGAACACCGTTTATCAGCTTACAAAACAAGGTCATATTGATAATGATGAGTTCTTTAATTCTGAAGATGTAAAACCCCAAAAGTAAGTTTTTTATATAAATCTCATATCAAAAATAAAAGGATTTATTATTATATAAAAATTATTTAAAGTCACTCCAGAATGGAAACAAATTTTAAATATCCTATTTTATATACTTTCAGAAGATGTCCTTATGCAATGAGGGCAAGATTTGCCATTAGATCATCTCAGATAATAATTGAAGTAAGGGAAATTAAATTAACAGAAAAACCATCTGAATTTTTAAAGTCGTCCCCAAAAGGGACTGTGCCAGTTTTAATTACAAACTCAGGTGAAGTCTTAGAAGAAAGTTTGGATATAATTAATTGGGCCTTAAATAAAAATGATCCAGATAAATGGCTTGCAAAGGGAAAACTAGAAAGTCATGAGATTACAAAACTTCTAGATGATATTGAAGATAAATTTAAACCTAATTTAGATAAATATAAATATCCAAATAGATTTTCTGGGATTGATCAATTTTTATATAGAGATAAAAATTTATGCTTTCTTGAAAAATTAAATTCTTACCTCGAAAAAAACAAATCACTCAATTGCGAACATCTTACTTTATTAGATTATGCTATATTTCCATTTGTTAGACAATTTAGAAATGTTGATCAAGAGTGGTTTGAAAAATTAAATTTTATTTTTTTGAACAAGTGGATAAATCAAATCATTGATAGTGAAGATTTTTCATCTATAATGAAGAAATTCAAAAAATGGGAACCAAATGACTTACCTATTTATACATATTTTGAATAATTTATTTACCTAGGAGAAATTTTATGTCAGAAGCATTTATTTGTGAAGGTACAAGAACACCTATCGGTAAATTTGGGGGCAGTTTGTCGTCAGTAAGAACTGACGACCTTGCAGCTTTGCCACTTATGTCACTGAAAAAAAAATTAGAAAAAACTGACTGGCAGAACGTCGAAGAAGTCTTTTATGGTAATGCTAATCAGGCCGGTGAAGATAATCGCAATATTGCAAGAATGGCTCTACTTTTAGCAGGTCTTCCAAATACAGTTCCAGGTATAACACTTAACCGATTATGTGCTTCAGGCATGGAAGCAATATCTAGTGCAGCACGCATGATTAAGTCTAATGAAGCTGATATGACTATTGCTGGAGGTGCAGAAAGTATGAGTCGAGCTCCTTTTGTGATGCCTAAAGCTAATACAGCATTTTCTAGGAACGCAGAAATTTATGATACAACTATAGGTTGGAGATTTGTAAACTCTAAGATGAAAGCTAGTTATGGTATAGATTCAATGCCAGAAACTGCTGAAAATGTTGCAGAAAAATATCAAGTTAGTAGAGATGACCAAGACAAAATGGCTCTTTCCAGTCAAATAAAGGCTTCAGCTGCAATTCAAAATGGAAGATTGGCTAAAGAGATCACTCCCGTTGAAATTTCACTAAGAAAAGGTGAAGTATTAACATTTGAAAAGGACGAACATCCCAGAAGCACATCCATTGAAAAACTATCTTCACTTCCAACACCATTTAGAAAAAAAGGTACTGTTACAGCAGGAAATGCCAGTGGTGTTAACGATGGTGCAGCAGCAATGATAATTGCAAATGAAGAAGGAATAAAAAGAAATCATTTAACCGCTAGAGCAAGAATAATTTCGGCAGCTAGTTCTGGAGTTGAGCCAGCCTTTATGGGTATTGGACCTGTGCCAGCCTCTTTAAAAGCGCTTAAAATAGCTGGGATTAAAATTGAAGATATTGATATTGTTGAAATAAATGAAGCATTTGCCGCACAAGGTTTGGCTTGTTTAAGGTCTCTAGGTATTGAAGATGGTGATGAAAGAGTAAACCCCAATGGTGGAGCAATAGCTCTTGGCCATCCTCTTGGGATGTCAGGAACAAGATTAGTTCTTACAGCAACTCAAGAATTAATTGAAAAGAAATTAAAATACGCATTATGTACAATGTGCGTTGGTGTTGGTCAAGGAAGTGCTGTGATCATAGAGAGAGTCTAAATAATCTATTTCGATTGATACGCTTGTCTATCTATGGATACTGAACTTATATAAATAAATACATTATCATTTATTGATAATTTACATTTTTTTAGATTATATGTCGTTATCCTTGCCCTGAGTTTTTGTTTTTTTCTGTTATTTTTCAAATTTTTTAACACAATTACTAACTCAGAGAATGCTGTATTATTTTCAATTTTAATTGAAGATATTAAACCTTGCAATTCATTTTCCGTGATTCGTGTCTTTATATGTGAAGATGAAATAAGTACATCTCTTGATCTGATTCTAACTCTTACTATATCGTTTAAATTACCAGGCAGCCCTGGTACAATAAGCTTTTGTCCATTCAAATCAAGAGTTGTCATATGTAAGTTCTGATCATGCCTAGAAACTATCCCCTCTAAAATGGAACTTGACTCAAATTTGCCTGTCAGATCTACAAATGAACTTCTATTGAGAATATTTGAAACACTTCCACTATCAATTTTCTTACCATCTTTAATTAATACGATTTGATCTCCAATTTGTGAAATTTCCTCAATCGAATGGGTAATATATAAAATTGGTGTTTTAAATTTTTTATTAAAATCTTTTAAAAATACTAATAACTTAGCTTTATATTTGATATCTAAATCTGACAAAGGTTCGTCTAAAAGTAGATAATTAGGTTGTTTTAAAATTGTTCTAGCAAGCACGACTCTTAATTTTTCACCTCCAGATAAATTCTCAGACGACCTCTTTAAAAGAGAATTCAATTCAAGCTGATTAATTAAATATTCTTTACTTATTAAACTTTTATTTTGAGTTTTTAGTTGATTCCTTTTAACAACAAAATCAAGGTTTTCTTCCACACTTAGGTGTTCAAATAAAATTGGGTTTTGAAACATTATTCCAAACGGCCTCTTATTAGGAGGATATTTATCTATTTCATGAAGTGCATTTCCATTAAAAAAAATTTTAGTTTCTAAATTGTTGATAAATCCACCTAATGCAGAAATAATTGTGGTTTTTCCTGATCCATTTGGACCATATAAGATAGTTATTCCATCACTTTTAAAATGATGCTCAAAATTTAAAAATAAATTTCCAATTTTACCTTTTAACAAAACTGACAAATTAAACATTACTTAACTCTTACAACTGTTCTTTTGTTAAAATAAAATAGAGTTAATAATATAATGAATGATAAAATTAACATTCCACCTGCTAATATATGTGCTTTACCAAAAGATAATTGTTCTACATGATCATAGATCGAAATTGCGATCACTTTAGTTTTACCATGAATGCCACCTCCAACCATTAGAACAATTCCAAATTCACCTAAAGTGTGCGCAAAAGATATTATGAAGGAAGTAAAAAATCCCTTTTTACATAAAGGTATTATCACATTTAAAAAAGTATCTAATGGACCAGCCCCTAAACTATATGATGTCCTAATAGTATCTCTTCCTATTTTTTCAAATGAAGCTTGAAGAGGCTGAACCCAAAAAGGAAGAGAATAAATTATAGAAGCCAGAACTAAACCGTAAAACGAAAAAATTAATTGTTCTCCCGTTAGCAATATAAAAGTTTTACCTAATACAGTTTCAGGACTAAAAAATATAATTAGATAAAAGCCAATAACAGTGGGTGGTAGCACAAGTGGTAACGTTACTATTGTTTCAATAAATGGTTTGGTCTTTTTTGACTTAAATGCTAAGAAATAAGCTAGAGGGGTGCCTATTAAAGCTAGGAAAAAACAAGTAACAATAGCTAACTTTAATGTAATTAAAATTGCTGTAAAATCTGAACCTAAATGTTGAAAAATATTCATATTAAAAGACCAACTAAATTTGGGATATATTTTGAGTATTATAACCTAACTAGATGATAATGGGGAATTATAAATGTCATTTATAAAAACTGATGATAATGTAAAATTGTTTTATGAGTCTATTGGTAAAGGTGAACCAATAATATTAGTTCATGAATTTGCTGGGGATTACAGGAGTTGGGAACCACAAATTAATTATTTGTCTAGATATTATCGATGTATATCATTTTGTGCGAGAGGGTACCCACCATCTGAAGTTCCAGAAAATGAAAGCAGTTATAGCCAAGAAAGAGCATGGCGAGATATTTTGAGTGTGATGGATAATCTGAAAATTGAGAAAGCACATATTGTTGGCTTATCCATGGGTGGATTTGCAACTCTTCATCTAGGGATAAATGCTAAAGATAGAGTTTTAAGTCTAGTAATAGCTGGTTGTGGATATGGCGCCATACCAATTGACAAAACTAATTTCAATAAAGAAGCAGACTTTTCAAATATTTCTTTGGATAGCGCAAAAATTATTTTAAATGAGGGAATGGATAAATTTGGATCAGAATATGCCCTAGGTCCATCTAGAGTCCAATTTCAAAATAAAGATCCAAAAGGTTGGCAACTATTTAATGAACAACTAGTTAAACATGATCCTGTTGGCTCAGCCAATACTTTATTGGGCGTTCAAAATAAAAGACCTAATTTATATTCTTTAGAAAAGGAAATAAGTGGCATAACTTGTCCAACACTGATTATAAATGGTGATGAAGATGATATGTGTCTTGAAGTAGGATTGTACTTGAAAAGGACTATTAAAACAGCTGGTTTGTTGATACTTCCAAAAACAGGGCATACAATCAATTTAGAAGAACCAGATTTATTTAATAATCATTTGCTTAAATTTTTAACTGCAGTAAATTCATCTTCGTGGGGTAGTAGAGATAATAGAGCAAAAATAATAAAATTCTAATCTCTAAAATTTTCATATTGTAGCGGGTGCTTAATATTTAATTCTTTTATTAATTTAATTGCTGCTTGAAGATCATCTCTTTTTTTCATAACAAAATATATTTTAAATAGATTGACAAAAAGCAATCAAATTTTCTATTCAACTTTAGTAAGTGTTGTTGGTTTCTGTATTTTTATTTTATTCGCTTTCATGTTTTTAGAATTAGATTCGTTTGATCCAAGTTATTCTTATCAACCTCCACAAATTATAGACGGGAGGATAAAAGATGGTAATTTTTCTAGGTAAAGAGGTGTTTGAAAAATAAAAAATAAATTAATAAATTTTTTTAAAATAGATAAAAATATTGAAACTATTTTTAATTTTGCTGAGAGTATTGGAGTGAAGATTTGGATTGTTGGTGGGGCTATAAGAAATTATTTGACCAACGAAAAAGTAACTGACATTGATTTTGTAATAAATGCAGATATAAAAAAATTCGCAAAAAAAATAAGTAAAAATAATATTTTTGTTAGAGACAATTTCATAAAATATAAAACTATATCACTAATAATTAATAAAAAAGAATATCACATAACAAGCTTAAGGAAAGATTTAATTTACTATGGAAGATCTGCATTTGTTGATATTGCTTCTAGTTTGAATGATGATGTCAAAAGAAGGGATTTTACCATTAACAGCTTATATTTAGACTCTCAAGGAAATTTGATTGATCTTCTTAATGGAAAAAATGATCTAATTAAAAGAAAGCTTGTCTTCATAGGCAATCCAATAGAAAGAATTGAAGAAGATTATCTAAGAATTATAAGATTTTGTCGTTTTTCTGGAAATTTTGATCATAAAATGTCAAAAAGTCTTCAAAAGGAAATTACTTTAAGAGTTCACAAAATCATTAATTTATCAAACAATAGAATTAGGGATGAAATAAATAAAATTTTATTAATTAAAAATTGTTATAAATGCTTTATAATGATGACTAAATTGACTTTAGATAAATATCTTCTAGTTAATAAAAAAAAGTATAATTTTTCTGAAATAGCTTCTGGATTTGTGTTAAACAAATTTGAAATAATCAATTTTATTAAATTAAATGCAATAGCTGTGATTCAAGACGAAAAATTAGATTTAATTAGTGTAATAATGATCCATTTATATGGAGAAAATCATATTGACAACATAATAAATAGGTTTGATTTAAATAAAAGAAAAATTAAATTTTTACATTTTATTAAACAAATAATTAATTTAAAAATTAATATTAAATATGATTTTTTGGTGTCACATTCAGTTAGGAAAAAACAGATAAATATCCTACGATTAATTTGGAAGCTTAGATGTGATATAAATTTAAAAAAACAAGGATTGTTTAATAAAGATCGGATACCATTTAATTGGTATAAACTTGCAATATTACATATTTTGTCCTTTAAAAAATTAAAAGACATTGATTTGTTTGAAATAAAGTGGCCTATATTTCCACTAGTTAGAGAAGAAATAATGAAATCAAAGAAAACCATTACACACGATCAAGTCGAAAAATTATTTTTCCAAGCTGAGGATTTTTGGGTAAATAAAAATTTTAAAAGTTCGCCTAAAGAAATTTTAAAATTTTTAGAAAAAAGTTAATAAGTTAGAAATATGTCTGTAAAAAATGAAATGATTAAAAATTTAGATGAAAAAGAATGTTTGGACAATTTTCAAACATTACAAAACAAAAAGGAATTAGCAAGTTCTTGGTTTCAAGAACTTCGTGATAAAATTTGTAATTCTTTTGAAGAAGTTGAAAACAAAAAAATAAATAAAAAACAGAAAATAACCTTTGATCAAAATAAATGGGAAAGAGATGGAGGAGGTGGAGGAATAATATCAATAATGCGCGGCAACGTTTTTGAAAAAGTTGGTGTTAATATTTCAACTGTGCATGGTGAATTCTCTAATGAATTTAGACAACAAATACCTGGAGCAGAAGAAAATGGTTTATTTTGGGCTTCAGGCATTTCTGTTGTTTCTCACATGTGTAACCCACATGTTCCCGCAGCCCATATGAATACAAGGATGTTAGTAACAGGCAAGGGTAATAAAAAAAAAATTTGGTTTGGTGGGGGAGGCGATCTTACACCAACTTTTAAGGACATAAAATCATCTAATATTTTTCATCAAGAACTAAAAAATACGTGTGATAAATATGATGAATCCTATTATCCTAAATTTAAGAGTTGGTGTGATGAGTATTTTTATTTGCCTCACAGAGAAGAGCCTCGTGGTGTAGGAGGCATTTTTCTTGATTATCTATGCAACGAAGACTGGGAGAGTGATTTATCTTTCATAAAAGATATTGGTATTTCATTCTTAAACTCTTATTTGAAGATTATTGAAAGTAGATTAAGTAGAGAATATAACCAAAAAGACAGAGACTTTCAGTTAATAAAAAGAGGTCGCTATGTAGAATTTAACTTATTATATGATAGAGGTACAATTTTTGGATTGAAAACTGGTGGAAATACTGAAGCTGTCCTGATGAGTTTACCTCCAAAAGTAAGTTGGTATTAAACCTTAAAAATAATTTAATTCTTTTTTAGAATCATTTTAAAAAACACTGGAATTTTTTTTTTAGAATGTTATATAAATATTATATTCATTAAGTGAGACAAATGCCTAAAAATTCTAAATCAAAAAAAAATAATGATGGTAAAAGAGATTTCTTAATAATTTCAACTTATGCTATGGCTGGCATTGGTGCTGCGTCAGTTGCTTGGCCTTTAATTGATCAAATGAACCCAGCTGCAGATACTTTGGCATTAGCATCCACCGAGGTAGATTTGTCTTCGCTAGAAGAAGGTCAATCCATAACTGTAACATGGAGAGGTAAACCTGTATTTGTTCGTCATAGAACACCAGAAGAAATTAAGTTAGCTAAGGAAGTTTCTTTAGACGAAATGAGACATCCTGAAACAGATGAGGAAAGAGTTTCTAACGAAAAATTTATTGTATTAGTAGGTGTTTGTACTCATTTAGGTTGCGTTCCACTCGGTCAAAAATCGGGTGATGTAAAAGGACAGTATGGTGGATGGTTTTGTCCTTGTCATGGATCTCACTATGACCATTCAGGAAGAATTAGAAAGGGGCCAGCACCTACTAATTTAGAAGTTCCGTCATACAAGTTTTTGTCAGATAACATTATCAAAATTGGTTAATTTTTATTTTAGGAGTAATAATTGTCAAATACTAAGTTTAAAAACCCTGTAGTTAAATGGATTGATCATAGATTACCAGTGTTTTCTTTTATGGATCACGAACTCAATCATTATCCAACACCAAAAAATTTAAATTATTTTTGGAATTTTGGTTCTCTAGCAGGTTTTGCTCTAGTTACCATGATAGTTACTGGAATTGTTTTGTCCATGAACTACACAGCTCATGTTGATTATGCTTTTGATTCTGTTGAAAGAATTATGAGAGATGTTAATCATGGGTGGCTTATAAGATACATTCACATGAATGGAGCTAGTTTTTTCTTTATCGTGGTTTACATTCATATTTTTCGAGGATTATATTATGGGTCCTATAAAGCTCCTAGAGAACTTTTATGGATATTAGGCGTTTTAATACTTTTATTAATGATGGCTACTGCATTTATGGGATACGTTTTACCATGGGGTCAGATGAGCTTTTGGGGAGCAACAGTTATTACAAATTTATTTTCTGCACTACCATTAGTTGGTGAAAGCATTGTAACATGGTTATGGGGTGGTTTTTCCGTCGATAACTCTACTTTAAATAGATTTTTTTCACTTCATTTTGTTTTACCTTTTGTGATTGTTGGGGTTGTAATACTTCATTTGGTTGCATTACATCGCTTTGGCTCTAATAACCCAATTGGTATTGACATTAAGGGAACTCAGGATACAGTTCCGTTTAGTCCTTACTATACAATAAAAGATTTATTTGGTTTAAGTGTATTTTTATCTTTCTTTGCTGCTGCAGTATTTTTCTTTCCTAATTTTATGGGTCATCCTGATAATTACATTGAAGCAAATCCAATGGTAACGCCAGCTCATATAGTTCCTGAATGGTATTTTCTTCCATTCTACGCAATTCTTAGGGCAATTCCAGACAAGCTTGGTGGAGTACTTTTTATGTTTGGTGCGATAGCAGTCTTATTTGTTTTACCATGGTTAGATAGATCATCAGTCAGATCATCTCAATTTAGACCTGTATATAAAATATTCTTTTGGATACTTTTATTAGATTGCATTTTATTAGGTTATTTAGGTGCTATGCCTGCGGAAGGTATATATGTTATATTGTCAAGGGTGGCAACAGCTTACTATTTCTTCCATTTCCTAATTTTATTTCCATTATTACCATATATAGAAAAAACAAAACCACTTCCAATTTCTATATCTGAACCAATTTTAGGTGGAGGATCTACTGCTTCTGCTTTTGCGATGCGGGAGAAAAAATAGATGACCAATGCCTCATCAAATTTTTTCTATAACAATATTTTAAATTTTTTTTTAATTTTCTTAATAATTTTGTTATCTAAAGTTTCATTTGCTGCAGGTGAAAAAATAAGTTACCCACAGCTAAATTGGTCTTTTTCTGGAATTTTTGGTACTTTTGATAGGGCATCACAGCAGAGGGGGCTTCAAGTTTATAAAGAAGTATGTTCAGGGTGTCATGGAATGAGACTTTTAGCATATAGAAATCTCAAAGCCATCGGTTATAATGAGGATGAGATCAAAGCATTTGCTTCAGAGAATAGTGTTAATACAATTAACGATGATGGTGAAGTGGTTGAAAGGTCAGCAAGACCGAGTGATAAGTTTGTATCTCCATATCCGAATGATAAAGCTGCAAGAGCTGCAAATGGAGGGGCCTATCCTCCAGATCTGTCATTAATCGTTAAAGCTCGACCTGATGGTGCCAACTATTTACATGCTTTATTAACAGGTTACATAGACGCTCCAACTGACCAAAAAATTCCTGACGGAATGTACTACAATAAGTATTATGCTGGAAACTTAATTGGAATGCCACAACCTCTTTATGAAGATGGCGTTGAATATGCTGACGGTACTAAAGCAACTCCTGAACAAATGGCTAAAGATGTTACAGCATTTCTTGCATGGGCTTCTGAACCTGAAATGGAAGACAGGAAACGTTTGGGAGTATCAGTAATGCTATTTTTGTTATTACTTACCGCTTTATCTTATTTTGCTATGAAGCAAATTTGGGCTCCAATAAAAGAACAGTAATTTAAGTTATATTTTCTTCTAAAAATTTTAAAGTTCTGTCAAGTGCGATACTCGCACACGTCTTGTTATATTGACTTCTATGGTCACAATTAAAACCATGGTCGGCAGGATATGTGTATGTAAGAACCTCAGGTCTTTCTTCTTCAAAAATTTTAACATCATTTATTGGTATATTCTTATCAAATTCACCAAAATGAGTTAAAACATTGCATCTTGGTTTTAAATCTTTAAGTTTTGGTATATCTCCACCATAGTAACAAATAGAAGCTGAGAGAACAGAGGACTCACATCCAATTCTCCAAGACAAAGATCCACCCCAACAATATCCAATTACACCTACTTTCCCAGCGGAAGATACTACAGATATACAAGCCTCTATATCCTTTAATGCATCTTTATCACACAATTCTTTTAAGTTTCTACCTTTAGAAACACCTTTCTCGTCATAATTTAAAGTTACATTTTTTTCAATTCTGTCAAACAAAGATGGTGCAATGCTGAGAAAACCTTTACTGGCGTATAGATCTGTAACTTCCTTAATATGTGTGTTTACACCAAAAATTTCTTGTATAATTACAATTCCTGCTTTTGGTTTTCCCAAAGGTTGAGAAATATAAGCTGAAAATTGATGATTATCTTTTGCAGTAATTTCTATAAGATCATTCATAAATTAGTTCCAATCAAATATTAAATCTAAAATGAAATACGTCTCCATCTTTAACTATATAATCTGCACCTTCAACTCTCATACGTCCAGCATCTTTTACTGCTTGTTCGCTCTTAAATTTTAAATAATCATCATAAGATATTGTTTCTGCTCGAATAAATCCTTTTTGAAAATCTGTATGAATTATACCAGCAGCTTCCGGGGCTGTTGAATTATTTTTTATTGTCCATGCTCTAGTT
Organism: alpha proteobacterium SCGC AAA015-N04; assembly: GCA_000383115.1. Classification (GTDB taxonomy): domain Bacteria; phylum Pseudomonadota; class Alphaproteobacteria; order Puniceispirillales; family Marisalimonadaceae; genus Marisalimonas. The sequence continues at coordinate 1,849 of KB910536.1, read as the reverse complement.
TCTTTTGGACCAACCGTAAAAAAGGTGATTAGATCAAGTAATTTAAAACCAGTCCTAATTAGTCTATTAAGTCCAGACTCTTGTAAATTTAAATCTATTAGAAATTCTTTTCTTTCATTTTCATCTAACTTTGCGATTTCAGACTCTATAGAACCAGAAATTATTATGGCATCACATTTTTCAGTTTTAGCTTTATCAAATATATTTTTAGTGTAATTATTTCCAGTGGAGGCATGATCTTCGTTTACATTGCATATATAGAGAACAGGCTTTGATGTAAGTAGATTAAAAGTTTTTATTTGTTTTATTTCGTTATCCAATAAATCCACTAAACGAATTGGGATGCCATTAGATAAAAATTGAGATAATTTTTTCATTAGATATAAATTATTTTTAGAAACAGTATCATTAGATTTAATTTTTTTAGACAAATTTTGAATTTGACGTTCTAAACTTTCTAAGTCAGCCAACATCAATTCAGTATCAATAATTTCAACATCTCTTAAGGGATTTATAATATTTTCTACATGTGTTATGTCAGCGTTTTCGAAACATCTAACAACATGTATTATTGCATCAACCTCTCTTATATGGGATAAAAATTTATTTCCTAATCCTTCACCTTTACTAGCTCCACTTACAAGCCCAGCAATATCTACAAATTGCATTTGTGCAGGAATAACTTTTTTTGACTGAACTAAATTCGATAGTGAAGTCAACCTTCTATCAGGCACAGAAACTATACCTGAATTAGGTTCAATCGTACAAAAAGGGTAGTTAGCAGCTTCAGCAGATGTTGTCTCAGTTAGAGCATTGAATAATGTTGATTTTCCAACATTTGGTAAGCCCACTATTCCACATTTAAAACCCATTAGATTACCTATTTAATTTTATTAAAGAAAAAATCATTTCTGAAGTATCTATAATTGTGTTATTAAGCCATTCTTCTTTTTCTTCAGATGTAAAATCTGAAAGAACCCAATTTGAAACATCTTCATCAATATTTTGGTATTATTTTTTATTGGCTTGATGGTGGTATACTTAAACCAAACCAATCCTTTAATTCAAAATTTCAAAATTTTAGAACATCTTTAGAGGCAAGAATTAAAGAGCCATTTTATCTATCAACAATTGAAGGGTCTAGGCAATTTTATGTCGACATTCAACTAGCAAATGGAATTGTGAGGATGTTGATAAATGATAAAAGATTATTTGTTCCTACTGGTATAACTTTCATAATGTGGTCAGTAGGCGCATCAGTAATACTTTTTTCAATAGCTATTATTTTTCTTAGAGGCCAAGTTAGACCCATTTTGAGATTAGCAAATGCAGCAAGGAAAATTGGTATTGGTAGAGATGTAAGCAATTACAACATAGAAGGAGCTACTGAAGTAAGAATTGCTGGAAGGGCGTTTCAAGCTATGAGGCATAGAATTAATAGGCAAATTTCTGAAAGAACATCTCTTCTAGCAGGAGTTGGACATGATTTGAAAACACCATTAACTAGGATGAGATTACAATTAGCTGTAATGAATAATGTCAAAGATATAAAAGAAGATTTTGAAAATGAGATTGCAGAACTAGAAAAAATGATAGATGCATATCTAGATTTTGCTAGAAATGAAAGAGATGAGCAAATGGTTGATGCTAGTTTATTTAAATTGCTTCAAGAGGCTGCAAAAATCTCAGATCCAGACGGAAAAAAAATAGATATTGACATACCATCCCATAATGTTCCAATTTTTCCTATTCAAGTACAATCAATAAGAAGAGCATTAATTAACCTTCTTACCAATGCAATAAGATACGCCGGCAAAGCGAAAGCTAAGATACAAATTTTTGATGATCA
>KB910535.1 GCA_000383115.1 alpha proteobacterium SCGC AAA015-N04 | reverse complement strand
CCGGTTTAATTGCCTGTGCAATTACAGGGATTTTAATTTTAGTAAGAATTGTTTTAGGCAAAACAACATTTGATAGAATTTTAGCAGTTAACAGTCTTGGAACAGTAATAGTAATCGGCATTTCTATACATGGGTTCTACTCAAATAGACCAGAATTTTTAGATATTGCTATTGTATATGCATTAATTAATTTTATTGGTACAGTTGCTGTTTTAAAACTTTTTAGTACTGGATCTTTAGGTGGAGATAAGTAAGCGTGGAATTGATATTAGATATCTTCACCAGCATCTGTTTTTTTATTGGTTCTCTTTCAATAATTATTGGTGCCTGCGGACTTATTAAGCTACCAGACGTATTTTCAAGAATTCATGCCGCAGGTATGATTGACACTGGTGGTACTGCGTTTTTTATTTTAGGGATGATATTTCAAACGGGTTGGTCATTAATAACCGTTAAGTTGATACTAATTGGTGTGTTTATTTTTTTTACTAGTCCAGTTACAAGTCATATAACTGCAAATTTGGCAAGGGAAAAAAACATACTTCCAGTAGGGAAAAAGATTGGAAAAATTTTATGATTTCTGAATTATTAATTAATGCTTTTTTAGTCACAATCATGCTTAGTATTGCAATAGCTCTTATCAAAACTAGAACTGTTATATTTACTGTAATTTTGACAAGTGCTTATTCTCTTGTAGCAGCATTAATGTTTATAACGTTAGACGCGGTTGATGTTGCATTTACAGAAGCATCGGTTGGAGCAGGGATTTCTACTATACTCTTTCTAGCAGCTATGGCTTATTTGCCAAAAAAAGAGGAAAAGAGCATTAGTAGTGAATTTGTTCCGGCACTATCGTGTATAATTCTTGGAGGAATATTAATCTGGTGTAGTTATGATTTGCCTGAAATTGGTCAGTTAACAGCTCCAATACATCAACATATTGCACCTGAGTATATAAAAGGATCCAAAGAGGATATTGGTATCCCAAATATAGTTACTTCAGTTTTAGCAAGTTATAGAGGATACGATACATTTGGTGAAACGATAGTTGTTTTTACAGCTGGAGTAGCTGTGCTGGCACTTCTTCAGAAAAAAGATCCTGCAAAAAAAAATAAATCTAAACCTAAACAAAAGATTAGAAAAAATGCATAATAATCCGATTTTGAGAATTTCTACCAAAATACTTTTTGCACCGATCATACTTTTTGGGCTTTATGTTCAATTTCATGGAGATTTTGGTCCTGGAGGGGGCTTTCAAGCCGGAGTAATTGTAGCAAGTGCATTTATCCTATATTCCCTTGTATTTGGAATTGAAGCGGGAAAAAAATTATTCCCGTCTAACATTAATTTAATTTTACTAGCTTTGGGTGGAATCATTTACGGTGGTGTAGGCATTGTTTCAATGTTATTAGGAGATGAATTTTTAGCCTACAATATACTTGGATCTTCGCCACAATCTGGTCAGCACATAGGCATATTATTAGTGGAATTTGGTGTTGGCTTAACAGTTTCAAACGTTATGATTGCACTATTTAATGCCTTTGCTAGTTACGATAAGATAAAAGAGAAATAAAATGATTTCATCAACAATTGGCATTTGGAATTACTGGATAGTTTTTTGTTTGATGATGATTGGTTTGTTTCTGGTAATGGGTAGAAAAAATTTTTTAAAAAAAATCGTTGGACTTACTATTTTTCAAACATCTGTGTTTTTACTCTATATAACTTTTGGAAAAATTAAAGGGGGGACTCCTCCAATTTTAAATGAATCTATTGATAGCATTTACTCAAATCCCCTTCCCCATGTATTGATACTTACAGCCATTGTTGTTGGTGTTGCAACAACAGCTCTTGGGTTGTCGTTAGTGTTAAGAATAAATACAGAATATGGCAGCATCGAGGAAGATGATATATCTGCGCAAGATCTTGTAGATTATCACGATGATATAGAAACCGGAAAAAGTGTGGATTTTAAATTTAAGCAATGATAGACATTTTAACAAAAAATCTTCCAATACTTGTGGTTTTATGTCCATTAATTACATCTTTATTTGTTGTGCTTATTCCTAATATATTTTTTTCATGGATTTCAACGACTTTAAGCACCTTTTTAACATTTTTATTTTCAATTTTATTATATCAAGAAATCCAAATTCACTCTCATATTTCGTATGCCTTAGGCAAATGGCTGCCTCCAATAGGAATTGAATATATTATTGATAAAGTAGCAATTATTCCGATTGTTATAATTTCTGGAATAAGTTTTATCGCAACTATCTTTGCTTATAAGATAATGCCTGAGGAAATTGAAAAGAAATCAATTTCAAAAGTATACAGTTTGTGGCTTTTAGCTATAGCTGGATTGCTAGGTCTTGTAACAACAGGTGATGCATTTAATCTCTTCGTATTTTTAGAAATATCGTCTTTAGCCTCTGTTGCGCTTGTGGCAATGGGAGCTCAAAAAGATAAACAAGCCTTAGTTGCAGCTTATAATTACCTCATTATAGGTGCCGTTGGAGCAACGCTATATGTCATAGGTGTAGGATTATTATACGGAATAACTGGCACTTTAAATATGGAAGATCTAACAGATAGAATATCAGATCTTAATAACAACAAAGCATTAATTGCAGGTTTTGGTTTTATGATAATAGGGATTATGGTTAAAGCTGCTGTTTTTCCTTTACATATTTGGTTGCCAAGAGCGTATGCCTATGCTCCATCTGCAGTTTCTGTTTTACTAGCTGCAACAGCAACAAAAGCATCTTTGTACATATTAGCTCGAATATTATTTTCTGTTTTTGAAAATTCAGAAAATTTAATCAGCAACACTCTATTGTACGTTATTCTTCCGCTCTCAATCATAGCTATGTTTGCTGGTACAATTATGGCTATTTATGAAAAGGATATTAAAAGACTACTTGCTCATTCTTCAGTTGCACAAATAGGATATATTACTCTTGCTTTTGCCATTGGAACAAAAGCAAGTATAGCAGCTGGATTTATACATATGTTTAATCATGCCATAATTAAAGGTGGTTTATTCATAGCTATAACATCACTTGGTTTTTTTATTCAAAAAAGAGTTACTATAAATAATTTATCTGGTCTTGGTAGGGCAATGCCCATCACTTTTTTTTGTTTTGTTCTCTGCTCACTAAGTCTAGCAGGTCTTCCACTTACAGCTGGATTCATTTCTAAATTATATCTAATTAAAGCAACTATCAGCTCAGATGCTATATGGATAGCAATACTTATATTAATTAGTTCAGCATTATCAGTAGTTTATTTGTGGAAAATGATAGAAGTCATGTGGATGCGAGAGGGAAGAAAAATCGTAATAAAAGAAAACCCTACAATTTATATATCTCTTATTATTATAACTTTTTTTAATGTTTATTTTGGTTTAGATGCCTCATTGGTTGTGAACGCAAGTTTTGAAGCCGCTGAAAAATTAATTGGGGATCTTAAATGATAACAATTGAAAATTTTATTTTAATCACAATTTTGTCTCCTTTAATTGTTAGTATTTTAACTCCATTTATTTCTAAAAGTACAATTTTAAGAGATTTCTTGGGACCAATTGGCGGTGTAATTAGTTCTTGGGGTGCATTTAATATTATGAGCTCAGCTCTTAATAATCAAAACATCACCTTAGAAATTGTAAAAATTGCTGAAGGAATTTCAATAGGTTTTGAAATTACACCATTAGGAGCTATTTTTGGACTGGTCGCGTCATTTCTATGGATTTTTGCAGCTATCTATTCAGTTGGCTACATGAGAGGGAATAAAGAAAAAAATCAAACAAGATTTTATGCTTTTTATGCAATGGCTGTTCATGCCGCTTTATGTATTGCTTATGCTGGTGATTTATTAACTTTATTTATTTTTTATGAAGTTCTTACATTCTCAACATATCCTCTAGTTACTCATAAGCAAAATGAAATGGCACAAAAAGCTGGTCGATTATATATGTCCATACTGGTTGGATCTTCTGTAATATTACTTCTTCCAGCGATTATTTGGGTTTGGGTTACTACAGGTTCTCTTGAAATGTCCCAAAATGGTGTATTAGATGGCAAATTAGATGTGGCTTATGCTCCCCTTTTATTAGCTATGTTTGTTTTTGGAATCGGAAAGGCAGCACTGATGCCAATTCATAAGTGGTTGCCTGCTGCTATGGTTGCCCCAACACCTGTATCTGCCCTTTTACATGCTGTAGCAGTTGTAAAAGCAGGTGTGTTTACAATGTTAATAGTGCTGACAAATGTTTTTGGAATAGATTTTTTAGCTAAAACAGGGGCTTCAGAATGGCTAATTTGGCTAGCATCCTTTACTCTTCTAGTAACAAGTATAATAGCTATTTACAAAGATGATTTGAAAGCAAGGCTGGCATACTCAACAATTAGTCAACTTTCATATATTACTTTAGGCGGAGCGTTGGCTACTTCTATGGCAACTCAAGGTGCTGCTTTACACATAATTACCCACGCTGCAGGTAAAATTACTTTATTTTTTGTAGCAGGAGCTTTGTACGTTGGAGCAAAAATTACAAAAATTTCAGATTTAAATGGTCATGGGTTGAGTGCTCCTCTAATTTTTCTTGCATTTTTTATAGGATCACTTTCAATAATTGGCGTACCTCCTATGACAGGTTCTTGGAGTAAATTCTTCTTAATGTTAGGTGCAGCTAACAGTGGTTATGTAGTTGTTATAGGTGTATTTTGTATATCTACTATACTAAATGCGTTTTATTTAATGGAAATACCAGCTAGAGCATTCTTTTTTAAGAAAGAAAGAGACATACATGTAAAAATACCAAAACTTATTTTAATCCCAACTCTAATAACGTCTTTTTTAACTATTTTATTATTCTTTTTTATAGAGCCCTTTCAAAATCTAACTTCTATGATGGTGAGTAAGATATGAAGTATTTGATTGAAAAATTTGGTAAAATAAATACCTCAGTACTTTTTCTGTGTATTATTTTTCTAATTTTAGAATTAATTGGACATAGGTATGGGGAAACATCAATAGAAGATATCTTATTCTTTCCAGCTTTTTTTGGATACCTTTCATGCATAATAATTTTTAAAATTGGTGTAAGTTTACGATCGTTCCTTATGAAAGACGAGGATTATTATGATAAGTAGTTTCCCTCCAGGTTTAATAATGATTATAGGGGCATTATTAATTCCCTTCTTACCTCATATAATCAGGCAGATATATATGTTGGTTCTTATACTAGTTTCATCTTACGCTTTAACATTGGGTTTTGGTATACATTATAAAATTGAAATAATGGATATTCAATTTATAATATTTCAATCAGACTCTTTAACCTTGCCCTTTGCAATAATATTTCACATAGCAGCTATATTGAATGTAATATATGGCGCTCATGAAAAACATTGGAATCAGCATGCAGCCATTATGAGTTATAGTGGAGCAGCAATTGCTGCAGTTCATGCTGGAGACTTGTTCACGTTATTTGTATGGTGGGAAGCTACTGCCTTTACTTCAGTTTTTCTGATTTTAGCTAGCAAAACACAAAGATCTTACAGATCAGCATTTAGATACATTTTAATACAAGTTGGTTCTGGAATGTTTTTATTAGCTGGGGCAATTTTATTAATGTCTGAAACTGGTAATTCAGAATTTAGAAGTTTTGACATTAATTCTTTATACGGCCAATTAATTTTCATAGCTTTCGGAATAAAAGCTGCTTTTCCATTATTAAATGGTTGGTTACAAGATTCTTACCCAGAAGCCTCAGAGATAGGAACAGTTGCTCTTTCAACATTCACAACTAAATTAGCTATTTTTTGTTTCGCTAAATCTTTTGCTGGTACTGAAATACTAATCATGATTGGTGCAATTATGACTTTTTATCCTATTTTCTTTGCTGTCATTGAAAATGACTTACGAAGAGTTTTAACTTACAGCCTTAATAACCAACTTGGTTTTATGATAGTTGCCATTGGAATTGGCACTGAATTAGCTATTAATGGAGCTGTGGCGCATGCGTTTGCTCATATTCTTTACAAAGGATTGCTTTTCATGGGAATGGGAGCAGTGCTTTACAGAGTTGGAACATGTAAAGCTTCTGAATTAGGTGGGTTATTTAAATTTATGCCTATCACAGCAATATGCACTATTATCGGGGCTATTTCTATTTCAGCTTTTCCCTTATTTAGTGGGTTTGTAGCAAAATCACTTATAATGTCAGCACTTGGTAAAGAAGGATTAGTCTTAGTCTACTTCATGCTTCTATTTGCATCAGCAGGTGTACTTCACCATTCAGGAATTAAAATCCCATTCTTTGCTTTTTTTGCACATGAAAGCGGTATAAAAACAAAAGAAGCTCCTCTAAATATGATCATAGCAATGATTATTGCATCAGCTCTGTGTATTTTGATTGGAGTTTTTCCTTCTTATTTTTATGAAATCTTACCCTATCAAATCCACTATCAGCCATATGACTTTAGTCACGTAGTTGGACAGTTGCAGCTTTTAACATTTGCTGCATTTGCTTTTATATGTTTATGGCATTTTAAAATATATCCCCCAGAGCTAAACTCAACTGTATTGAATAGTGATTGGATTTATAGAAAGATGATACCTGGGGTTTTATTACCTCTTTTAAATCTTATTAATGATATAAATAAAAAAATTGAACTATTTATTGAATTTTTATTTATTTCTATAAAAAAGTTTTTTGCTAATACAATGATTAAAAATAAAGTTTTTGATAGAGAAGTTGGTCAAGATACTCTAATAGTTGTACAACTTTTTATAATTTTATTAATATTCATCTTTGTATGGAAAATTTACTTGTAAATTATAAAGTAATTATATTAATAAAAATGACCTATAGAATATTGAGGAAAAAATGAAGAAAAATAAAAAAGATTTACCTGATGGTGTTCCTGAAGAAAATGTATACGAAAACACTCACGTTTTATTGTATGTATTTTACGCAATTGCTGTAGCTAGTGTAGTATTGTTAATGGTGAATCAGTAATTGAGTAATCTATCAATCTATCAAGAAAAAATTTTAAGTCTTGCTGCGAAAAATAAAAAAATAGTTGCATTAGAAGATTTTAATCGATCTTTTGAAATGCGTAACCCAATGTGTGGCGATGAAGTAAAAGTTCGAATAAAGTTAGTAAAAACTAAAATAATTGATATTTCTGCAGTTGTAAGGGGTTGTGCACTATGTGAGGCTTCTGCAGGATTAGTTGTTGATTTATTTAAAAATAAAAATGTTCCAGATGAAAGATTTTTAAAAGAATTCTTAAGTTGGCTTGAAAACACTGAAAAGGACTTTTCAGATCATATGCCAATTGAGATGGAAATTTTTGAACCTATTAGAGAAATAAAAAATAGACATAAGTGTATCACAATGCCATTTGAGGCAACTTGTAAATCTGTTGATTTAAAAGAAAATCAAGAAATTAATCAGGGGATACGGAATGTTTCCCAAACCAAATAATTGCACCAACCAGTACTATAGGATATAAAATTAATAAAATAATACCAACATCAGGGTTCATTTTAGACCTTTTTTTTTATTAAATAATTACTAGATATATAATATAAATAAATTGTAAAAATTACTAGCGACAAAGTGATTTTTTTTCAAACAAATCTTAAGGCTATCTAATGACTAACAGAGAAATGATGGAATATGACGTAGTTGTTGTAGGAGCTGGTCCTTCGGGATTAAGTGCAGCTATAAAATTAAAACAACTAAGTAAAAAAGCTAATTCAGAGTTATCAGTCTGTGTAATTGAAAAAGGATCTGAGGTTGGAGCTCACATCGTATCCGGTGCAGTAATTGAAACAAGAGCGTTAGACGAACTTATACCAGAATGGAAAACAAAAAATAGTCCGTTAAAAACTCAAGCTACTAGCGATAAATTTTTATATCTAACGAAAACTAAGTCATATCAACTCCCTACCCCTCCACAAATGCATAACAAGGGTAACTACATAATAAGTTTGAGTGATTTTACAAAATGGTTGGCACAACAAGCTGAAGAACTTGAAGTAGAAATATATCCCGGGTTTTCAGCTTCAGAAGTACTTTTTGATGAGAATAATAAAGTTGTTGGTGTTGCTACATGCGACATGGGAAGATTAAAGGATGGATCTGAAGGTCCTAACTTTGAAAGAGGGATTGAATTAAGAGCAAAACAAACAATATTTTCAGAAGGTTGTAGAGGTCATCTTGGGAAAGTATTAATGGAAAAATTCAATCTTAATTCAGATAATTCTCCACAAACTTATGGTATAGGAATTAAAGAACTGTGGGAAGTTTCACCAGATAAAAGTCAACCTGGAAGTATAATGCATACTACTGGTTGGCCATTAGATAATGACACATACGGTGGTTCTTTTTTATACCATTTAGATAATAATAAAATTTCAATAGGTTTTGTAATAGGTTTAGATTACAAAAATCCTTATTTGTCTCCATATCTTGAATTTCAACGTTTTAAGCATCACCCTGCAATAAAGAAATTACTTGAGGGTGGAAGAAGAATTAATTACGGAGCTAGAGCATTAAATGAGGGTGGGGTTCAATCTTTACCAAAATTGACTTTTCCTGGTGGAATGCTTGTGGGATGTGAAGCAGGTTTTCTCAATGTTCCCAAAATTAAAGGAACTCACTTAGCTATGAAGTCTGGTATGATAGCAGCACAATCAATTTTCGAAAATATAGATAAACTAGATGAGATTTCAGAATTTCAAACTGATATAAAACAAAGCTGGTTATGGAATGAATTGTACAAAGTTAGAAATATAAGGCCATCTTTTAAATGGGGTTTCTGGAAAGCGATCATGTATAGTGCTATTGATACATATATTTTTCGAGGAAATGCTCCTTGGACAATTGATCATCACGGAACAGACCATGAAAATCTTGGTAATAAAGATAATTATAAAGAAATAAAGTACCCTAAACCTGATAATGTTATTAGTTTTGATAGACTAACAAATGTTTCTTTCTCTGGTACAAACCACGAAGAAAATCAACCTTGCCATTTACAGTTGAAAGACGAGGATGTGCCTATAAATACTAATTTTGAATTATATGACAATCCAGAGACAAGATACTGTCCTGCAGGTGTATATGAGATAGTTTTTAATAATAATAAACCAAAGCTTCAAATCAATGCACAAAATTGCGTTCACTGTAAGACATGTGATATCAAGGATCCAACTCAAAATATAAACTGGGTGACACCTCAAGGTGGAGGTGGTCCTAATTACCAAGGAATGTAATTTTAAAATAATTAGTTAGACTTAATTTAATTATTTAATTAACATGGTAAATAAAATGAAGGATATTTATTTGAATCAATCTTTAATTGGTATTTTGTGGATGGTGATTACTACAATTTTGTTTGTGGGAGTTACAGCGACAGTTAGGTATTTAGAAGGAGAAGTTCCTGCGCCGCAAGCTGCTTTTTTAAGATATGCAATGGGAACAATCCTATTAATTCCTTCATTGATTTCACTAACTAAATTTAAACCTGATAAACCACTGATGAAAAAATTTATTTTGAGAGGATTAGTTCATTCTATTGGTGTAACTTTATGGTTCTATGCTATGTCTGTTATTCCTGTTGCAGAGGTAACAGCAATTGGTTTTTTAACATATATTTTTGTGTCATTTGCTGCATGTTTTTTTTTAAAAGAGGTTCTACATAAACACAGGTTATTAGCAATAATAATATCTTTCATTGGTGCTTTGATAATTTTAAGACCAGGTTTTAAAGTAATAGAAAGTGGTCAAATAAGTATGTTATTGGCGACTGTAGTTTTCACTATGTCTTATATAATCGCCAAAATTGTATCAAAAGAAAGATCATCTTCTGAAATTGTCGCAATGCTATCCATTTTTACAACAATATTTTTAATTCCTTCTGCAATTTATAGTTGGGAGCCTATTTCAATAAAAGCATTTTTAGTACTTACTGTAACTGCTGTAATAGCGACTATTGGACATATAACTATGACAAAAGCTATAAAAGTTGCGCCAATGGTAGTAACTCAACCTATATTATTTTTACAACTTGTATGGGCATCCATGGTGGGTTTGTTTATCTTCGATGAAAAATTTGATCCATTTGTAATTTTCGGAGGTACATTAATTATGATGTGTGTCTGTTATGTTTCTTATAAAGAACATAAATTAGATAAAATTAATTCAAATGAAACTTTACAAAAGATAATTTGATAGAATCAAGAAAAATGCTCCAAAGAAAATAAGTCCAAAGGTAGCAAAAAGATTAGGTCCAAATACTAATTTAGAGATTGAGATTTTAAAATTTTCAGCACTTGTTAAAACAGAAAGAGATGTAAAACTAATTGCTGTACCCGCACACCAGCCAATAAGATGAGCTTGCATTAAAAAAGCTGCTTCCCAAACAGATACTAAAGGACCAAATATAGATAAAATTGGAGCTGAAGTAATTATGGGATGTACACCAATTAAACTAAAACACCACACTACAAAAGGTAATAAAATAATCATCTTCCAAAATGGGAAATTATCACCTAAATTACTATTAACAAAATTTTGAATTTCTGAAGAATTAGTTAATATTGATCCTAAAAACATTGATACTGAAATTAATAACATTTCATCACCAGAATTTTGTATCAAATTTTTTAAATTTTTAAAAATGAAGTTTGATGTTTCTGGACGTCTCAATATTTGAATAAAGACTAGAATTGGTACTACAATTATTATGGCATTCAATGCAGTTTTATTAAAAATTTGACCAACAAACAATACAGATACCGCTAAAATAAATAATCTTGAAAATATTGGTTTTATACATGATAAAGAATCCAAAATATAGTTTATTGTTAATTTCCCAATAATAAATCTTATTGAAACGAGATTAAAGAATGTTGCTATAATAATTCCAAACCCTATTCCCATCCATGCTGACATTTCAGGAAGATAAATTTGACCAACTGCAAAACTTACGAAAAAAGGCGACCACAAAACTGCTGTGTTCATTCCACGAATCGATGCTTCACCAGCAGACTGCCTCAAACTAATTTTTGAGTTTTTAGGGAGTACAGAGGACAAAAGCGGGAAAGAACCTATATTGATTACACTACCAAGAAAATGAGATGTAAATTGGATTCCTGAAAGTATTTTTTTTGGGTCTAATTTTGATAAAAGTGACTGAGTGGTTTGTACTGATGGCATTGTAATAGCTGTTGCCCTTAAAAGCCATAAACTTGGAAGAAAAGCAGAAAAAATAATAAAAAAATTTCCAGCTTTAAGAAAAGTCTCTTTTGATGGAAAATTGTCTAAAATAAAAAAAGTAAATAAAAATAATAAGGAAATAATTATTTTAGTAGTGGTTTTTGAGAATATAAACATCCAAAATAATAATAAAAAATAAATGAATATTATCAAAAAAATATATTTTTCTCCAAAATTCATACCGTAAATTATGGGCAAAACAGCTATCCAACAAATACATGTTAAAATTAATTTTAAAATCATTATTTTACTTTTTTAATCCTATGGATTTTCCAAAAGTAGAGGGTAGTGAAGCATTTTTATGGGTATTTTTTAATTTGAGAAGTTTTTCAAAAGCCCAAGGTGGATATTGTTCAGATTTACGAAGCTTTAAATTTACATTTATTAAAACTTGTTCAACAACTGCAATTACTTTTTCTTGAAGCTGTGAAAAAATTTCCAAACATAAGTGCATCTTTTTTTTATCGCAATCAACTACAAATAACCGTACGTTGAATTTTTCATCTAATTTCATCTCACTTAAATAATGATAATGAGCTTGAACAACAAAAGGACCCTGGTTATTTTCATAAGCATGAGTTTCGCCTATACCAAGTAAATCTTCTAAAAATATATCTAAAGATTTATCAAATGCTAGTGTATAGAAAGCAACATTCATGTGGCCATTATAATCCAACCATTCTTTTAAAACTTTCTGTTCAGGAAGAATTATTGGAGTTGAATACTGGCCGCCAATTTCATTTTCTTTCATTTATTAAGTGACCTATTTATATTAATTAGTTTTGGATAAAATTTTAGTTGCTTCTTCTATTCCCTTTATGCTTAAGGGCACCATTTTATTTGAAAATATTTCTTTAATAATATGTGTAGACTGGGAATAATTCCAATGCTCCTTTTTTGTTGGATTAATCCAAACATTAGACGGCCACTGAGCAATAGCTCTTTCTAACCAAACCTGTCCCGTCTCTTGATTAAAATGTTCATTACCACCACCCTCTACTAAAATTTCATATGGACTCATTGAAGCATCACCAACGAAGATACATTTGTATTCCTTACCGTATGTCCTAAAAATTTCTGTTGTTGAAAATTGTTCTTTCCATCGTCTTACGTTACTTTTCCAAACTCCTTCATATAGACAATTATGAAAGTAAAAAAAGTTTAGGTTTTTGAAAACATTTTTTGCAGCAGAAAATAAATTTTCTACTTGTTTGATGTAGTCATCCATAGAACCACCAACATCAAGAAAAAGTAAAATTTTTATTGCATTTTCTCTTTCTTTTCTGGTTTTAATGTCTAAATAACCATTTTTTGCAGTATGCGATATTGTGTCATCAATATCCAATTCTTCATCAATACCTGTTCTTGCCCATTGTCTTAATCTTTTTAATGCAACTTGCATTCCTCGTGTATCTAACTCCCTTGTATCATCAAAATCACGAAATACTCTTTTGTCCCATACTTTAACTGCTTTTCCCTGCCCTCTTGCATGTTGTCCAATTCTAATTCCTTCTGGATTGTATCCATAAGCTCCAAAGGGTGATTTGCCGGCTGTACCTATCCATTTATTGCCACCTTGATGACGTTTTTTTTGTTCTTTTAATCTTTGCTCAAGAGTTTTCATTAGTTCGTCAAATCCACCTAAAGATTTGATCTCTTCAATTTCTTCTTTAGTAAAATGCTTATCCAACATTTTTTGAAGCCATTCTTTTGGGACTTTTAGATGCTCAAGTATATCTTCTAATTTTAAGGTTTCAATGCCCTTAAAATATTCACCAAATACAACATCAAACCGATCTATTAACCGTTCGTCTTTGACTAAACTTGTTCTAGCCACAAAATAAAAGTTTTCAACATTGTATTGAATAAAATCTAATTTAAGTGAATCTAAAAATATAAAAAATTCATTTAATGTAACTGGAATTCTGGCATCTTTTAATTTAAAAAAGAAATTTAGAAACATCCTCTTATCTATTTCCTCTTGCCATAAAAGCTAATCTTTCAAATAAATGAATATCTTGTTCGTTTTTAATAAGTGCACCATGTAACTTAGGCAACAAATCCTTTCCGTCACTCTTCAAATCAATAGGGTTGATATCTTCAAGTAATAAAAGTTTAATCCAATCTAATGCTTCTGAAGTTGATGGTTTTTTCTTTAATCCTGGAATTTCTCTAACTTCAAAAAATCTATTTAATGCTGCTTCTAGTAATGATTTTTTAATTTCAGGAAAATGTACTTCTACAATCTTTTTTAATGTTCCAATTTCAGGAAATTGGATGTAATGAAAAAAACATCGTCTTAGAAAAGCTTCTGGAAGCTCTTTTTCATTATTAGATGTTATTATAACTATGGGTCTTTTTTTTGCTCTAACAATCTCACTAGTTTCATAAACAAAAAATTCCATTTTATCTAACTCTTGGAGTAGGTCATTTGGAAATTCTATATCCGCTTTATCAATCTCATCAATCAAAAGTACTGATCTTTCTTTGGACTCGAAAGCATCCCAAATTTTACCTTTCTTAATGTAATTTCCAATATTTTCAATTTTCTTGTCGCCTAGTTGGCTATCCCTAAGACGACTAACAGCGTCATATTCATATAATCCTTGCTGAGCTTTTGTTGTGGATTTTATATTCCATTCAATAATACTTAATTCTAGGCTATCCGACACTTGTCTAGCTAGTTCGGTTTTTCCAGTGCCTGGCTCACCTTTAATCAATAATGGTTTTTCAAGTGAAATTGCAGCATTTACTGCAACGTTCAAATCTTCAGTTGAAATATAATTCTGAGTTCCTTTAAATTTCATTCTTTATTAACTCCAACAACTTAGTCTATTTATTAAAAATCTTGTTTTTTAGTGCTTCAATATATTTGGGACCTACCTCACAACATCCTCCAACTATAGAAGCATTATTTTTAATATAACTTAACATTTTGCCTACAAATTTATCAATGTCTAAATCAGATCTTTTTTTTAGAATTGATACATCATTGTGAATGTCTAAATCGTTTACTGTTACAAAAGCATTAGGAAGTGCACCAAAAGGTTTTGAAAAATTTTTCATAACTTTGATTGAAGATTGAATAGCTTCAGGCGGTGCACAATTTATTAAAAAAGAATCAATTTTTGAATTGTCAAATTCTTTTAAAGCATCTTCCAGATATTCCCCAGATCTTAATAATGCGCCATCTTCTTCTTTAACACAAAAACTCAACCAAACTTTTCTATCTGTAGCAAGAGCTGTTTCAATAGCTATATGAGCCTCCTCAATTGAACAAACTGTTTCACACAAAAATATGTCTACATGTGGTTCTTGAATGTCTATTATTTTCTTATAAGTATCTTTTGCTTCATCCTTATCAAGGCCTATATCAGTCTTGTAACTCATAACTAGTGGAGGCAAACAGCCAATAATTTTTATGTCAGTTTCAAATGACGATGACTTTTTAGCCTCAATAGCTGCTTTAATAGCACTTTTTTGAAGAGGTATGAATAATTCTTCTAAATTATATCTTTTTAACTTTTGTGGTGTGACGCTGTAAGAATTTAATGTTATTGCCTCTGCACCAGCTTTTATAAAATCCTTATGCAAATCAACAACTAAGTCATAATTATCAAGCATCACTCTTGCTGACCAAAGACCGTCAGGCTTAACCTTTGATCTATGTATTAATTCTTGGCCCATACCGCCATCAATCAAAATTAAATTATTATTCATGAATTTCCTTTTAAATTATTATCAAACATTTTGTGTCTTTGTAATTTTTATTAAAAAAATCAGAGGTATGGATAAAAAACCAACCCACGCATATAATTTAAATGCATCTATATACCCAACCATAAGGCTTTGTCTATTTAATTCATTTGTTAACTTTGTAACGTTCATATTATCTAATGAATTGATGACACCTGAAAAATTAATACCTTGGTTCCATATAGATACTGCAGAGCCAATTTCTTCAAAGTTGACTTGACCCATATGGAGAATAACTGCAACACTAACTGAAATAAAAAAACTTGATCCAATGTTTCTAATTAGATGAAACATTGCTGTTGCTTCCCCATGAAATTTATTTGACAAGGTTGCAAAGCAAATAACACTCACTGGAGGCCAAGTCAAACCAACACCTAAACCCTGAACTAAGCTAGCCCAGGCTATATGTGAAAAGGTCATATTTATATCGAAGGTTGACATGTAAAGACCTGAGACAGCTTGTATACCAAAGCCAAAAAAGATGATTATTCTTGGGTCAATCCTGCTAGTAAAAGCAATAATTGCAAAACCAACGAACGTACCAATACCCCTCATTCCTAATATTATTCCAATTATAGATTGAGGATACCCTCTTAATTCCTGGAGAAGAGGTGGAAAAATTACCATTGGAACAAAATTAAGCATTCCAAAGAAGAAGATTAGTATAAGACCCACAGCATAATTTCTATCTTTAAATATACTTAAATTTATAAAAGGTTTTCTTGTAGTTAGGCTATGCGTAATAAAGATATAAAAGCCAATAATAGCTATTCCACACTCGATAATAGTTTCTGTACTATCAAACCAGCTATTTCTTTCACCTCTGTCAAACATTATTTGTAACGCAGCAACACTACATGCAAGAGCCAAAAAACCAACCCAGTCTAAATGCATTCTACCTTCAACTGGTCTTTTTGGAACTGTAGCCATTACGGCTAATAAAGCACAAAATCCAAATGGTACTAAAGTGTAAAAAACCCATCTCCAATTAAGTAATTCGCCAAGGTATCCTCCAATCGTTGGTGCGATCACAGGACCCAAAATCGTACCCATTCCCCAAACTGCCATAGCCACAGAAATTTGTCTTTTTGGAAATACTGCTAAAACAAGCGTTTGTGAAAGTGGCGGAAGTGGTGCTCCAAAAATGCCTTGTGCCACCCTTGCTATTACAATTTCTTCTAAAGAATCTGACATTCCACAAAAAATAGAAGAAATTGTAAAACCTATTACACTAAGAAAAAGTATTGTTCTAATTTGTATTCTCGACGATAACCAGCCCGCGAAAGGTGTAAAAATTGCTGTTGCAACTATATTTCCAGTTACAACCCAAGAAATCTGGTCTTGTGTTGCTCCCATAGCTCCTCTCATGTCTGATAATGCAATTGAAGCTATTGTTACATTCATCGCATAAAGCATAGTCACAAATGTTGCTGTAGCTAAGATAAACCATTTAAATGAAGGATTAGTTTCAGATATTAAAGGGGACAACTTAATCTCTTAATGATTTAAAAATAGTAGCAAAAGGTCGAATTATTATTGGAATTTCACTCTCATATTCAGTGTCTATCACAACCGTCACAGACATACCTACTCTAAGATGTTTTTCAACATTAAAACTATTTTCATTTTTATTAATCAGATCACCAATGGAAATTCTTACAGGAATTCTTTGAACAACTTTAACCCAATTACCAGAGGAGTTTTGTGGTGGTAAAATTGAAAATTCAGCACCTGTGGCAGGGCTTATACTTTGTACTTGGGCGTTCCATTTTGTATCAGGATATGCATCAGGAATAAAATATGCTGATTGACCAACTTTTATATTAGTTAAGTCAGTCTCCTTTAAATTAGCTTCTAACCAAGATTTTTTTTCATCAACTATTGCAAATAGAATTGTTCCAACATCTATATACTCTCCTTTTTCTAGATTCAATTTAGCAACAATCCCGTCTTGCTTGGCAAATATAATTGACTGCTTTATATCAAAGTTAATTTTATTTAATTTACTTTTATGTTTTAAGTATAATGGATGTTTTTTTGGCAAAATTTTTTCATTACCATTTAAAGTGGTTAGTATTGTTTTGAGTTTATCTTGATTTATTTTAAGTTTTTGTATTGAAGACAAATGCGAATATTTAATTTTTTCTAAATCATTATTTAGATTTACATATTTTAAATTAGCTATGGCAGAATTATAAAGAAATTTTGCTTCATCAAGTTTACTTTTAATACCAACTCCTTTTTTAACTAAATTTTTAATTCTGTTAAGCTCTAATTTTTGATATTCAACCTTTTCCTTCGCTAACTTAATCTCAACATTAACTAGAGATTTCACTCTCTTAATTTCAGAAGAATAAAATTTAATTTCTTCTTTTGCTAATTTTACTTCTTCTTTTGCCTCGTTATATTTTGATTTTCTATTCTCAATTTCTTTAATAATATTTATTAGATTTTGTTTTTGTTCACTTAAATCCAATTCAAGTTTTTTGGTATCTATTTTAAAAAGTTTTTCTCCCTTATTTACTCTTTGATTATCCTTAATAAATACCATATCTACTCTACCAGACACCTCAGATTGAACAGAAATAATAGGAGCTTTTATGTATGCATTTTCAGTCGATATAAACCTACCTAAAGAATAAAAATAACCCATAGTGATGAGCACAACTAAAGTTGGAAGTAAAATTAATAACAAAAATCTAACCACTCTATTTTTAGTATTTAATTCTTTATCAACTTCATTTGACATTAACTTTTTTCCTTTAAATTATATTTTTGAAGATAAATCTTTTTTTAAAATTTGTAGTAAATCCCTTAACTTGTTGAGATCTTTATTATTTAATATTGATAAAGAATCTTTTCTATAAGTTGCTGCTTTGTCCCTCATGGAGTTAATAAGAGGTTTAATTTTTTCAGATAAATAAATATTTTTTATTCTTCGATCTTTATTTTCACTTTTTCTTTCAACCCATCCCTTTAATTCCATGCGGTCTAAAAGTCTACTTAACGGTGCTTTTTCCATATCCATAAGCATTGCAAGTTCGGATTGTTTTATGCCATCTTTAAAATATAAATAAGTCAATAACCACCATTGTGATCTAGTCAGACCTATAGAAGCCATCTGGCGATCATATAAAACACGAAGTAATCGAGCCACATCGTGAATTAACAAACCTATATTATCTTCAAATGATTCTTTCAGTACAATACCTGCAAAATAGTTTACTAGGAAACTATTTAGTTAACATATTTACTAATTTAATTAAAGATAAATATTTAGTTTATTAAATTTTTTCTGAATTTGAATTTTTCTTTGGAAGCATTCCAATTTCTAGAATATTTAGGAGGATTTGATTTACTTACTTTTAATAATATGAAAACAGGACCACTACAATTATCATCAAGAGCTTTTTTTCCTTCTAATAATTCTTCTTCTGTTACTATAGTTTTCGTAATAGGAAAACCACAACCCTTAGCAATCATATCTAAATTAACCCCTAAACCTGTATGAGAGGTTTGCCCTCCTGTTTCTAAATACGATGCATTATCTACACAAATAATAATTAGATTTTTAGCTTTAGTACTAGCTATAGTTGCTAAACAACCCATGGACATTAAAATATCACCATCTCCAGAGACACAGAGAATTGTCTCTTTTGGCCTTGATAATGCTAGACCAAGGGAGGTTGGAAGCGCGCCTCCCATAGCCCCACCAAATAAAAATGTATTAGGGCTTTCTTTAGTCAAAAAACCAATGTCCTTAGCCGGCCCTGCTAATCCCGATATAATAAGAAATCTCTTGTGATCACCAATCAAAATTGGAATTGCTTTTTTTCTATCTAATAAATTCATGTTTATAATTATACTAAAATATCTTAGCGCCAATTAATTTTTGAGAAAGTAAAATTCCCACCGATCTCTCTGACTTAAATACCATTGTCAAAGCTGCTTTTGTTGTTTTTTCAACATCTTCTTCTTTTTCAATCTTAATACAACTTACGCCCATTGAATTTAATGTAGGAATTACAGCTTCACCCATGGCGAATTGCCAAGGATTTCCCTCACCAAATTCACCTCTCATTGTTATAATTGTCAAAAAAGGAAATTGACCATGTTTAATTAATGATAATTGATTAATACAATTACCAACTCCACTACTCTGCATTAATAATACTGCTTTAGATCCTCCTAAGTAAGAACCAGCTGCAATGCCTATACCCTCACCTTCTGATGTTAAAGGTATAGCTATGACTGATTTATCTTTTGTTGCATTATCAATTAATATTTTATGTCCGGCATCAGGAACATAACTGAATAGTTTTATTCCATCATCTTTTAATGTTTTATAAAGTATATATTGCCAACTCATTTTTTTATTTAATATTAAATTTGAAAATAAGTATATTAATTTAATTCTGATAAATTCTAGTTACCTGTTTTCATTATTTAACTTCACTCAATCTCGAATACACTTATCATAAAACTTAACAATATTTTGAGCTTTTAACTTTACGTCTTCAACTAACATTCCAGGTTTAT
>KB910534.1 GCA_000383115.1 alpha proteobacterium SCGC AAA015-N04 | reverse complement strand
GTGATCATCATGTTTTTTTGCATGTTTATCATGGTCGTGATCATCATGTTTTTTTGCATGTTTATCATGGTCGTGATCATCATGTTTTTTTGCATGTTTGTCATGGTCATGATCGTCATGTTTCTTAGCATGTTTATCGTGGTCATGATCGTCATGTTTCTTAGCATGTTTATCGTGGTCGTGATCATCATGTTTTTTAGCATGTTTGTCGTGGTCGTGATCGTCATGTTTTTTAGCATGTTTGTCGTGGTCGTGATCGTCATGTTTCTTAGAATGTTTATCATGATCATCGTGATCACCATGTCCATGATGGTGGTCATGACGTTCCCATGCCTCATTATCTCTTATTGCTAAATGTTTAATTCCAGTATCTTCCATTAAGTTGATTATTTTTATGTTTTTAGGAAGGTTCTCAAATACTTTAGTTACACTTGACTCAAGGTGATCTGAGACAAAAAATATTATATTTGCATTTTGTAATTTTTTTGTATCAGAAGGTTTTAATTTGTATTCGTGGGGTGATACTTCAGCTGGTATTAATGAAATCGTTTTGCCAGTATTTCCAATAACAGCACTTACTAGAGAATTTATTGGTTGAATAGTTGTAACAACACCTTTTGTTTCAGAGGCAAATAAATTGAAACTGGAACAAATTATGAAAGAGAAAATAGTTAGAATTTTAAACATTATTCATATCCTTGATAAATCATTGCAATGTTATAACATAACATATATTATATTGTTTGATAGTCAACTTTATTTTATGTAGAGTAGGGCATGAGTATGAAATCAAAATCAACATCTGAATTAAAAGCTTCAATACACAGAGTTGAAGAAATATGTAAATCTAATAAATTAGGTCTTACAGAAATCAGAAAACTAGTTTTTGAGATAATTGTTAAAAATAATAAACCTATAAAAGCTTATGAAATACTTGATAAAATAAGCAATATAAATAATAAACCCTCACATCCACCAACAGTTTACAGAGCTATTGATTTTTTAATAGAAAATGGGTTTGTTCATAAGCTAAACTCCATAAACTCTTTTGTAGGATGCTTTCATCCTAAAGCTCATAAAGAATGTTATTTTTTAATTTGTAAAAAATGTAATATATATCAAGAATGCTGTGACGACAGTTTAAAAGACAGAATTTCAAAAACAGCTATTCATAATAATTTTGTGATCAGTAATACTACATTAGAAATTGAAGGACATTGTTTAGATTGTAGTCAAAAATGAAAACAATTAATGCCTTAATTTCTGCTTCAAACGTTAGCGTCATCAGACATCATAAATCTATTTTAAAAAACATCGATATACAAATTAATAAAAATGATTTTATTACTATTATAGGCCCTAATGGTGCTGGCAAAACTATGCTCTTAAAATGTTTGATGGGTTTTTACAA
This sequence comes from alpha proteobacterium SCGC AAA015-N04, assembly GCA_000383115.1. Lineage (GTDB taxonomy): Bacteria > Pseudomonadota > Alphaproteobacteria > Puniceispirillales > Marisalimonadaceae > Marisalimonas. The sequence goes on along the minus strand of KB910534.1, from coordinate 18,504 downwards.
ACCTAATTTTGGAAAGATTCAGAAAAAAGACAAATTAAAAATTGGGTACATGCCACAAAGTATAAATGTAATCAATACAATGCCTATGACGGTAAAAAATTTTATTACTGTTAGAAAGAAATATGATGATATTTCTTTCAAACAAGTAGTCTCAGAGATTGATATAAGACAGTTAGTAGACAAACAACTTTCAGTCTTATCGGGTGGAGAAATGCAAAGGGTTTTGTTGGCAAGAAGTTTATTGAATAATCCAGATTTACTTGTTTTGGATGAACCTGCTCAAAATTTAGATATTTCAGGGCAATTGAGTTTTTATAAACTCATTCAAGAAATCTATTCTAAAAGAGATATTAGTATTTTAATGGTTTCTCACGATCTCCATTTAGTAATGGTTTCAACAAAAAAAGTTTTGTGCCTCTCTAATCATATTTGTTGTTCAGGCAAACCTCAGCAAGTTGCTCAAGACCCAGAATTTATTTCAATGTTTGGTAAGGACATGGCGAATATGATGGCTGTTTATCAACATACAAATCATACATCTCAAATAGATAATCATTTAATAGATGGAGAGATAAAATAACTGATCCATTTATTATAAGAGGTATTATTGCAGGTATTGCAGTAGCCCTAGTATCCGGACTTGTGGGCTGCTTTGTTGTTTGGCGTAGAATGTCTTACTATGGTGAATCAATTGCCCATAGTTCATTACTTGGTGTTGGGTTAGGTATATTGCTAGGAACAGGAATTAATTTTGGTATTATTGTTGTATGCTTATTATTCGGTATCCTTTTTTTGTGGCTACAACAAAGTAAGATTTTGTCAACTGACACACTTTTAGGAGTATTAGCTCATCTCGCATTATCCATTGGAATTATTGTAATTTCACTTAATAGAATTAAAATAGATATTCATGCATTTTTGTTTGGGGATATTCTGACAGTAAGTACTAATGATTTGTGGATGATGTATCTTGGCGTGATTTTAGTAATTTTTCTTGTCTCTTTTAATTGGTCTTCTCTTCTTTTAGTTACATTTGACGAAGATTTAGCTAGAGCTGAAGGAATAAATCCTATTTATATTAATTTATTATTAACTACAATTTTAACAATTGTAGTGGCGGTATCATTGCAAATTATAGGATTGTTGCTAATAACAGCAATGTTGATAATACCAGCAGCAACTTCTAGAAGGTTAGCTAATTCTCCAGAACAAATGGCATTAATTGCAACATTAATAGGTATTTTTTCTGTAATTCTTGGCATTTTTCTCTCTGTGGAGATTGATGCGCCTTCAGGACCGTCAATAGTTGTAATAAGTGCAACTTTATTTTTTCTTTCCTATCTATTCAATTTTCTTATTAAAAAAGATTAATGAATCAAAAATAAATACAATTGGATTTTTATGGCGTTAAAATGATTTTTCCTTTTGCACCTCTAGCAAGAATTTTTTCTAGAACTGCAGCAGCTTTTGATAAAGGGTGACTTTCTTCTATTAGAGGTTTTAAAAATCCTTTTTGGTACCAATCAAATAATTCAATCATATTTAACTTATATTCATCTGGTTCAGCTCTAGTAAATGCACCCCAAAAAACACCTACTACACTGAACTCTTTTACTAAGGCCAGGTTTACAGCTAATTTTGGTATTGACCCAGAAGCAAATCCGATCACTAATAATCTACCTTTTCTGGCCATAGTTCTTGCAATTGTGTCAAAAGTGTCTCCACCGACTGGGTCAAAAATAACATCAATTCCATTGCCATTTGAAATTTCTTTTAAATTTTCTTTTAGATTATCATATCCAATTGCAAGATCTGCTCCACTATCTTTTGCTATTTTTTGTTTTTCAGCATTTGAGGCGACAGCAATTACTTTTGCACCCATTATTTTACCAATTTGAATGGCTGCAATTCCAGTTGAACCTGACGCACCTAATACAACTAGAGTTTCATCTTTTTTTAATTGACCTCTCTGTTTTAGTGCATAATGGGATGTTCCATAAGCACATAATAAAGCGCAAGAATCATCAAATGACATGCTATCTGGAATTTTAAATACAGACGAAAATTTCACTGCTGCTTTTTCAGCATATCCACTAAGTCTTGATAAGCCAGCAACCCGATCACCAATTTTAAAATCTACAACTTTTGATCCAAGCTCTATTATTTCACCAGAGACTTCCATGCCTGGAATAAAAGGTGTTTCTGGTTTCAATTGATACTTACCTTGAACAAGGAGACCATCAGGAAAATTTACACCAACAGATCTTACACTAATCAGAATACTTTCATCATCAATTTCAGGATTTTCCACATCCATGTACTTAATATTTTTTATTGGACCAAAATCGTTACAGACTATAGCTTTCATATTATATCCTTTAATTTATGGGAATACTAATGATATTGTTTCCGCTATAAAAGCAGGTTTAATCTCATCTTTAATTTCTAATTCACATTTATTTACTACTCTATAGCCCCCATTTTTCATTTCCTCGCAAGAAATTATTGTTCTGTTTAACCTAACTTGAGAACCTACTTTAACCATGTTTATAAATCTCACTTTGTCAGACCCATAATTAAGGGTTTTGGATGTGTTTTGTATTTGTGCATTTTGAGCAGCTAATTTTGGAAGAAGAGAAACCATGTAATATCCATGCGCAATTGTTTTGCCGTCTGGCATTTCCTGTTCTGCTCTCTTTTCATCAACATGTATCCATTGGTGATCTGATGTTGCATCAGCAAATTTATTTATCTTCTCCTGTGTAACGTGATACCATTCACTAGGTGTAAGGGGCTTGTTTATAAAATTTTTTATTTCAGAAGGATTTTTTATTACTATCATTTTAAATGCCTTTTTTTATTTTATTAATTTCAAATATACACTTAAAGTTATTTAATTAAATAATAATATTATAAATACAAATCTTGAATTTTTAAAATTTATTATGACTTTAATAATATGCAATTAACAATACCAAAAGTAGATTATAAAATAATTTCAAATCAATTAGATGCGTCCTTTAATGCTGAATTAGAAAAATTTAATTATGCTATTTCTCATTATGGTTTTTTGCTATTACAAAACACACCAATAGATAAGAAAGTAAAAAATAATATCTTCAAAACTTATAAAGCCTTTTTTGATCTTCCGTTTGAAGAAAAAAATAGAGTAAATATGGATTTAACCTCTTCTAATAGAGGATGGGGTGCTCCAAAAGGGGAACAAGTTAACCCAGATTATAACCCAGATTATAAAGAGATTTTTGATACTGGTCCTCATCAAAAAGTTAAAGAGGAATTTAGAGACTTAACTTATTACGCTAAAAATCTTTGGCCTGAACAATTACCATTGTTTGAAAATACTGTTAATAATTATTATGATCTCTGTACTCAAATTGGGATGCATGTTTTATCATTTATTGAACGTTCTTTGGACTTATCTGAAAATTTTTTTAGAGATAAATTTGAAAATCCAATGTCGTTGCTAAGATGTAATTATTATCCACCAAGGAGGTCATCATTATCGAACAAAGATTATGGTATAGCACCTCATACTGATTATGGTTGTTTGACAATTTTGTTAATGGATAATAATCCTGGACTCGAAATTAAAAATCCTTCAAATGAGTGGGAATTGGTAACCCCAAAGGAAGGTGAAGTCATAGTCAATTTTGGAGATATGTTAGAATTTTGGTCTAAGAAAAAAATAAAGGCTACACCTCACCGCGTATATGGAAATAATAAAGAGCGATTTTCCATACCTTTTTTCTTCAATCCACAATATGACACAATAATATCAAAAAAAGATAAAATTATTGCTGGTGAATATCTATCTAAAAAATACGACACAACTTATATACATAAAAAGATATAAATTAATATTTATTTACTTTGAAATAGTACTTTCAATATATTATTTATGGTGATTATATATTTAAATATAACTTAATAGGAGAGTCATTTGTTTGGTGTAATGCAAGATCACCCTCTGTTAATTTCAACTATTTTTGAACATGCTGTTAAAAACTATAATAAGCAAGAGATTGTTTCAAATACAGTTGAAGGTGGTATTCATAGATATACCTATTTTGATTGGGGAAAAAGAACTAAGAAATTAGCCAATGCTTTTAAGTCTCTTGATTTGAAAGAAAGTGATAGAGTAGGGACTTTAGCCTGGAATGGTTATAGACACCTAGAGATTTATTATGCAACTTCATCAAGTGGCCTGGTCTGCCACACTATAAATCCACGACTTCATCCCGATCAAGTTTCTTATATTGCAAATCACGCGCAAGACAAGGTTTTATGTGTTGATTTAAATATTTTACCATTGGTAGAAAAAGCATCTGAAAGTTTTAAAACAGTTAAACAAATTATAATAATGACTGATAATAAGAATATGGTTCAACCTAATATTAAAGATAGTATTAAAGTAATTTGTTATGAGGATTTTATTAAAGATCATTCAGATCAATTTGATTGGCCTCAAATGGACGAAAGAACAGCTTCGTCTTTATGTTATACATCTGGAACCACTGGAAACCCAAAGGGAGTTTTATATTCTCATCGCTCAACAGTTCTTCATGCCTACGGGATGAATTTAAAAGATGTGGTTCCTTATGGCGTTAAAGATGTTGTTCTTCCTGTAGTACCTATGTTTCATGTTAATGCTTGGGGGACACCTTATGCAGCACCAATGTGTGGTACAAAATTAGTTTTCCCTGGTGCTAAATTAGATGGTGAAAGTTTAACAAATTTAATGAATGAAGAAAAAGTTACTATTTCTCTTGGGGTTCCAACAATATGGCTCTTATTACTAAATTATTTGAGAGATTCTGGTAAAAAAATAGATACAGTTAAAAGATTAATAATTGGTGGATCTTCGTGCCCTAGGACATTATTTGAGGGGTTTGAAGACGAGTTTGGCGCAGAAGTGATACACGCCTGGGGTATGACAGAAATGAGCCCTCTAGGAACAGTTAATATGCCTTCATTAGAAGGAGAGCCAAAAAACAAAAAAGAGTATTACGATCAAAAATTACCTCAAGGGAGAACAATTTTTGGTCACCAAATGAAACTTGTTGATGATGAAGGAAACGATTTACCAGAAGATGGAGAAACTCAAGGAAGATTGTTATCAAAGGGTTTTTGGGTTTTAAGAGAGTACTTTGAAGATAATACTGAAAAAGATAGATTCCTTGATGGTGGTTGGTTCGATACAGGTGATGTTGCAAAAATAGATCAATATGGTTTTATGACTATAACGGACAGAACAAAAGATATAATTAAATCTGGTGGAGAATGGATAAGCTCGATTGATTTAGAAAATATTTGTGTAGGCCATCCAGATGTGGCAAATGCAGCTGTTATATCAATTCCACATGAAAAGTGGGAAGAAAGACCAATAGTAATTGTTCAGCCGATGCCAGGAAAATCACCTGCAAAAGATGAGATTTTAAAAATGTATAATGGTAAAGTAGCAAAATGGATGATACCAGACGACGTCATTTTAACAGATAATATTCCTTTAGGAGCTACTGGAAAAATATTAAAAAATAAGCTTAGGGAACAATTTGGTGGACATAAAATAAGTTAAGTTTTAAATATTTTTAAACCCAACAATTAAGACTTTGTTTTTGAAATGCTTCTTAAAACTTAGTACTAATGTTATTTTATTCACTCCATATGTCTTCTTGCAATTAAAGAACCACCATCTACAGGAATTATTGAGCCTGTAATGTAAGCGCTTGCTTTTGAAGAGAGAAATATAGATGTCCCAGCCATGTCTTCAGGAATGCCAATTCTTCCACGTGGAACTGATTTTTTGATTTGTTCTCCATATTCTTTTAGGGAATGAGCCATCATATTACTTTGAAATGGTCCTGGGGCAATAGCGTTTACGTTAATATTTCTATGGGCCAATCTATTTGCTAAAACTCTAGTTAATTGATGAATTGCAGCTTTTGATGCCGGATAAGAATACGTTTCAGCTCTAGGTATGCCTATTCCATCTATAGACCCAACATTAATAATCCTAGATGGATCAGAATTATCTCCAGAACTTTCTAATATTTTTATTAATTTTTGAATTAAGAAAAATACAGCTTTTACATTTGTGTCCATTACTTTATCCCATCCATTTTCAGGAAAAGTATCAAATGGTGCTCCCCATGCAGCCCCGGCATTATTAATTAAAATATTTAGTTTTTTTTCATTTTCTTCTATGTGCCTCACTAATTTATCCATCTCGTTCATATCAGTTAAATCAGTAGGTACGGAGATGCATTCTCCAAACTTTGATAGTTCCTCTGCTTTTAAATTACATTGATCTGATTTTCTTGATGTTATGTAAGTTTTGACACCATTTTTTACAAAACCCTCGGCAATCATAGCGCCTATGCCTCTTGATCCACCTGTTACAAGGGCCACCTTACCATTTATATCAAATAAATTTTCCATAATTTCCTCAAAACTATAATTTTTAATTACTAAATTCTTTTTATTATATTATTGTTTAACTTAGTAAAAATTTAAAAACTTATCATCATTATTTTAAATTTTTAGTACTTTGGATACAAAATGGTTGATCATGAATTAATAAATATCAGACAAGATGAACAAATCGATCTGCATAAGCTTAAAAATTATTTAAATGAGCTATTGAAAATTGATATTGATAAAATCAATATACTTCAATTTAGTGGTGGGCACGCAAATCTAACATATTTAATAAGTTTTAATAATAAAGAATTCGTATTAAGAAGACCTCCACTTGGGCCTGTGGCACCTTCATCGCACGATATGGCTAGAGAGCATATGGTTCAACATAGTTTAAATAAGTTATTTCCCTTAGCTCCTAAAAGTATTCATTTATGTGAAGATGATGAAATTATAGGAAGTAAGTTTCATTTAATTGAAAGAAGAAAGGGAATTGTAATTAGAAAAGAGATGCGATCTGAATTAGATGGATCTCGAAATAAGATAAGATCTTTAAGTTTTAAAATGATTGATATATTAGCTGAATTACATAAGCTGGACCCCTCAGAGGTAGGCTTAGGTGACTTTGGAAGACCTGATGGTTTTGTTTTAAGACAGCTTAATGGTTGGGAAGATAGGTGGAAAAAAGCATCTGAGGAAAAAATCAAAGCAGATAGGTTTAATAAACTTGTTACATATTTAAGATCTAATATTCCAAAACCTCAAGGAGCTACAATTTTACATAATGATTTTAAATTGGATAATATTATGTGGGATATTGACAACCCTCTTTTACCTGTGGCGGTATTCGACTGGGACATGTGTACAAGGGGAGATCCATTAATGGATATAGGTCATTTGTTAAATTATTGGATAGATGAAGATGATGATTATGAAGCCAATCTGATTACTTCAATGCCAGTTAAAAATATTTTATATCCTAAAAAAAGTGAAATAATTGATCATTATGCTTTGAAAACTGGTTTCAGTATAAAAGATGTTGACTGGTATTATGCTTTTGGAGCATTTAAATTAGCTGTAATTATTCAACAAATTTACGTAAGGTTTCTAAAAGGGCAAACTCAGGATGAGAGATTTGCAAATTTTGGTAATAGAATAGAGGCTTTAATCAATAGAGCAAATGGTGTTTTTAATTTTAATTAGAGGTGTAAAATGAATTTTGAATATTCAAACAAGGTAAAAGATCTTCAAGATAAACTTACAAATTTTATGAACGAAAATGTTTATAAAAATGAAGCTGTTTATAAAGAAGAAGTTGAAAAAGGTGGTCGATGGTGTGTACCCAAAATTATGGAGGATATGAAGTCTAAAGCAAAGGCACAAGGATTATGGAATTTATTTCTTCCTGAAAGCGATCTAGGTGCGGGATTAACAAATACCGAATATGCTCCCTTATGTGAGATTATGGGGCGCTCTCCAATCGGTGCAGAAGTCTTTAATTGCTCTGCTCCGGATACTGGTAATATGGAAGTTCTGGTTAGATATGGTACTAAAGAACAGCAAAATCAGTGGTTAACACCACTATTAAATGGCGAAATTCGTTCTGCATTCGCAATGACTGAACCTGACGTTGCATCTTCAGATGCATCTAACATACAAGCTAGCATTGATAAAAAAGGTGATGAATATGTAATTAATGCTAGAAAGTGGTGGACTTCAGGTGCAATGGATCCTAGATGCAAAATAATGATTTTTATGGGTAAGACTGATCCTAATGCTGACAAGTATAAACAACAATCAATGATTTTAGTTCCTATTGATACACCTGGAGTTAAAGTTTTAAGACATTTGCCGGTTTTTGGATATGACCATGCTCCTCATGGTCATGCCGAAGTTGATTTTAAAAATGTAAAAGTACCAGTTAGTAATATTCTCTTGGGAGAAGGTAGGGGATTTGAAATTGCTCAAGGAAGACTAGGTCCAGGTAGAATTCATCATTGTATGAGACTCATTGGTCAGGCCGAAAGAGCATTAGAATTAATGGTTAAAAGAGCAAAGTCGCGTGTTGCATTTGGTAAACCTATTTCCGAACAGGGTGTAGTAATGCATGCTATTGCAGAAAGTAGGGCTGAAATAGAACAAGCTAGATTATTGGTACTTAAAACTGCTCATATGATGGATACAGTTGGAAACAAAATTGCAAGAAAAGAAATTTCAATGATAAAAGTAGTAGCTCCAAATATGGCAACTAAAATTATAGATAGAGCAATACAAGTACATGGAGGAGGAGGAGTTTCTTCAGACTTTCCATTGTCTTACGCTTATGGGCATGCAAGGACGTTAAGACTTGCAGATGGCCCAGATGAAGTTCACAGAATGAGCGTTGCAAAATTAGAGATGAGAGACAAAAATTAGGAATTTTCCTAATTCTAAACATTTTTATGAATTATCAGAATATAGAAACATTTAGAGGGCTTATCAAACCTAGTGATATTAATGATTTTAATTTTTTAAAAAAGTCTTGTTCTAGCAAATTTTTTGAAAGTGCTACTCAATTTATTAAAGTAATTTTAAAAATAAAAATAGATACTGAAAAACATATAGAATCTGAGTATTTTGAATTATTAACGTTTGAACATATGACAGCATATGTAAGATCAGATGTAATTTTGGAAGCAAAAGATAAATTAAAAGTTACTCACAAATTATATTTATCAAATTCTATTGATAGTAAAGATGACGAAATTTTATCAAAACAAAATTTAACCTTAATAAGTCAAAATATACATCAATCTATGAAAATTGATATTAACAAATCAAGTGGTATTTACTCTGCATTCAAAGATTTAGTTAGAATAGAAGATTGTGATGAAATGTCTCACATGAACGTACAATATTACTTTGGAAAACACTCAGATGCAATTAAATGTCTTTTTAATAAAATTGATAGCTTCACTGAAGAAAAAATTAATTATAAAATTTTGACTGAAAGATGTATTTTTAGCCGAGAAGTTCATTTAAATTCTGTCTTAGAAATAGTTTTTAAGGTAAAACATGCTGAAAATAATAAACTTTTATTGTTAAGTAAAGTTTATAGCATAGACCACAAAAATGTTTCGGCTTACTTCGAAACTTCTATTTCTTTGGATCTTAACAAAGAAATAAAGAAAATAATTTTAGATTTATTTTCTTCAAATTGTTCTTCGTTTTTAAATGAATTAGAATTTTTAAATCTAAGACCATTAACTGAAAATAGACCACCGAAATATTATTCTCCAAATGCTTTTATAAGTTGTAAAAAAGCAGTGAACACATGGGACTTAGATCATCAATCGATGGGATCAAGTCAATTTAAAATAAATTGTGTTTCTGATGCCGCTACCCACTTGTTTACGTATTGTGGAGCTGATTTTATTTGGCGAAATAAGTATGATATTGGATCTGCCGCTTTAGATTATTCTGTAAGATACTTTAAAGAAGCACAATTAGGAATGGCAGTTACTACTTACACAAATTTCACAAAAATAAGCAATAAAACATTAAAATTTATTCATCACATGGTAGAAGACAGTACTGGCGATGTTATTATGGATATTGAAATTGTTGCAGTTTTATTTGACTTAAAAAAAAGAAAATCAGTTGTAGTTCCAGAAGAATTTAGATTAAAAGCCTCAAAATTATTGATAGACAACTAAATTGAACTTAATAACTTAAATCTATCCCTATGATAATCCGCATCACCCATTAAGTGATCAATCATTATCAACCTCTTTGCATAATGCGCAACGGAATATTCCCATGTCATTGCAATACCACCATGAAGTTGTATTGACTCCTCAGCAATTAGTTTACCTACTCTTCCAACTAAATTTTTAGCAGCAGAAACATTTTTATCCCGTATTGTAGGATTTGATTCGAAAGTTGAGGATGCCAGCATCACCGCAGATCTAACTTGTTCAATTTCAAGCATCATATCTACCATTCTATGCTGTATACTCTGGAAAGCTCCAATTGATTTACCGAATTGTTTTCTAGTTTTTAAATAATCAAGTGTTAAATCAAAACATACCTGCATTATTCCAACAGCTTCAGCTGAAAGAGCAAGTGCACCTGCAGAATTGGTTTTGATAATACATTTAAGAGCTTGATTATCTTTACATAGTAATTCACCATTAATGTTTTCAAAACTCATTTCAGTTGATCTATAACCATCAATTGTATTGTAGGGCCTATTATTAATATTATTATTATCAACTAAAAATAAACCAATACCTTTTTTGTCATTAACTTTACCCTCTATTCTAGCTGAAATTATAACTTTATCTGCAGAATCACCATTAATAACAAAAGATTTACTACCATTTAGTTTCCATGTTTCTTTTTCAAGTTTGGCTTTGGTTTCTATAAAATGGTCCTCATATCTATTGTTCATTTCCATGTGGGCAAATGACATTAATAATTTTCCCTCAATAATTTGATTAATTAAATCAGTTTTTGGATTATTTAAAGAAGACAAAATAGTACTTGATAATAAACCAGAAGATAAGAAAGGTTCAATGCATAACGATTTTCCTACCAATTCAAATATTATGCAGATATCCTCACCAGAGCCTCCAAGACCTCCAAAGGCTGGAGAAACCAAACCATTAATGACACCTAAATTTGAACTTTCTTTCCAAAATTCTCTTGAAAATCCGTCAGTCATTTTGAGGTATTCACCTCGTTTTTTGATATCTTTATAATTATTTTCAAAAAAACGACCAACAGTTTCCTGAAGCATCTTTCTTTCTTCAGATAATGAAAAATCCATTTTTATTTCCTATAAACCAAAAGATGCTTTTGCGACTATATTTTTTTGGATTTCATTAGATCCACCGTAAATTGAGATTTTTCTCATATTGAAATACTGCTTTGCAATTGGGCCAGCATACTCTGGTCCTATTGGCATTTCATTCCAACCCTCGTCGAATTGTTCAGGTAAATATGGTAATGCTTGTGGTCCAAGAGCTTTTCTTAGTAATTCAGTTGTTTTTTGTCTTACGAGTGTTCCTTTAATCTTAAGTAAGGAACTTTCCATTCCTGGGGCTTTCCCTTCGGCTGCTGCACTAACTGTTCTTAAATTAAAAATTTCCATAGCTAACAGGTCTATTTCTAATTCAGCAACTTCTGAGGAAAAAATTGGATCATCAATCAGAGGCTTTCCATTTTTCATGGATTTCCTTGATACCATTTTTAAATGATTTAAGGCTGACTTTGAATTGGGTACGCCAGCTATTCCAGTTCTTTCAAAAGTAAGTAAATATTTTGCATAGGTCCAACCCTCATTTTCTTTTCCAACAAGATTTTTCTTAGGAACTTTAACATCAGTGAACCAAACTTCATTAACCTCATGTTCTCCATCTAACGTTATGATAGGTTTAACTTCTACACCTGGAGATTTCATGTCAATAAGTAGAAAAGAAATTCCTAATTGTGGTTTAATATTCAGGTCAGTTTTCACCAGGCAAAAAATCATGTCGGCATGATGACCTAAGGTAGTCCAAGTTTTTTGTCCATTAACTAAATAATGATCACCTTTGTCTATAGCTGTAGTTTTAAGGCTTGCAAGATCTGAACCTGCTCCTGGTTCTGAATATCCTTGAGCCCACCAATCCTCATTATTCAAAATTCTAGGAAGATAATAATTTTTTTGTTCCTCGGATCCAAACTCGATTAAAACAGGACCTAACATATTAACCCCAAATGGGACAATTCTAGGAGCTGATGCTTTTACTATTTCTTCTTCAAATATATGTTTTTCGATGGCATTCCAACCAGTACCGCCATATTCTTCTGGCCAATGCCAAGCTAACCAGCCCTTTTTACTCAAATTATTCATAAATAATTCATAATCTTCCTTAGTTAGTCTTTGGTATTTTTTTACTTTTTCTTTCAAGTAATGTGGAAGTGTTGCTTTAAGCCATTCTCGAACCTCAATTCGAAAATTTTCATCTTTTTCAGAATATTCAAAATTCATTATTTATTACCATTCAGTTTAATTCAGTTTTAGTGTATAAGTTAGTTATATCACTCAACAAGAGAAATTCAACAATATGAAAGGTTAGAATGCAAATCAACAAAATAAAGAAAGATATGCACGAAATTTTGTATGATGTTTTTGATGGTGCAACAATTATGGTTGGTGGCTTTGGTGAAGCAGGTAGTCCAATTGAATTGTTACATGGTTTAATTGATAAAGGCACTAGAGATTTAACAATTATTGCCAATAACTCAGGAAATGGAAGAGTGGGTCTTGGAGCGTTAATTGGCCAAAGACAAGTTAAAAAAGTCATTTGTTCTTTTGCAAGATCTGTCAAAGGAGTTACTTTCCCAGAATTGTATAATAAAGGTGAAATCGAGTTAGAAGTTGTTCCACAAGGGACATTGNCGGAGAGAATTAGGGCAGCTGGGTCAGGTATACCTGGATTTTATACTGCTACTGGAGTTGGTACTCCTTTAGCTGAAGGTAAAGAAGAAAAAATTTTTAATGGAAAGAAATATATTCTTGAGGAAGCTTTAAGAGCAGATTTTGCTTTTGTTAAAGCAGAAACAGCCGATAGATACGGCAACCTAACATACAATAAAACTGCTAGGAACTTTAATCCAATAATGTGTATGGCTGCAGATAAATCATTAGTTCAAGTGAAAAATATTTTAGAACCAAGTGAAATAAACCCTGAACATGTTATTACACCAGGCATTTTTGTTCAAAGTCTTATTAATATTAAAAATCCTATTATTGAGACCAATGCTATCGAAGAAGGGATGATATATCCATGACAAAAATAAATACAAATAATTTAATTAAGGGATGGGACAGAAATACAATTGCATCAAAAATAGCAAACGATCTGCCTCATTCCTCTTATGTAAATCTTGGCATTGGTATGCCAGAATTAGTATCTCAATACATTAAAGAAGATAGAGAAATAATTTATCATTCAGAAAATGGTTTATTAGGAATGGGACCATCACCAAATGAGAACGAAATTGACCTAGACCTCATAAATGCTGGTAAAAAACCAGTTACTATTCTTCCAGGAGGGAGTTTTTGTCATCATGCCGACAGCTTTTCTATGATAAGAGGTGGGCATATTGATTACTGTGTACTCGGGGCTATGGAAATTTCTGTTACAGGAGATCTTGCAAATTGGTCAACTGGTAAAGGGATACCAGCAGTAGGTGGTGCTATGGATTTAGTTGCAGGAGCTAAAAACGTGTTTGTAATGACACAGCATTTGACAAAAGAAGGAAGGCCTAAACTGGTTCAAAAGTGTACTTTACCACTTACAGGAGCAGGTGTTGTTTCTAGAATTTATTCAGATTACGCAGTACTAGATATTACAGATGACGGTTTTAAAGTAATTCAGTTAAATGAAGATATAACAATTGAATATCTTCAAAATGTTACAGATGGAAATATATATCAGTGATCTAATCCTCATATATAACTTGATCACTGTTAATATAATTAAGAGCTTTTTGAGAAATTTTTAGCCCATTTTTTACCTTTTCATCCATGGCATTTTCTAATTCAGTAATTCTATCTAACTTTTCTATAACTTCGTCAATTTTGTTAAACGGAACTACAGTGACTCCATCTGAATCAGCCACAATGATATCTCCTGAGTGAATGGTTTTATTACCTATTTCGGTTGGATATCCAATTTTTGCTGGACCACTATTATATGGAGAATTTGGATTTAATCCTGTACAAAAGCAACTAAGGCCGGTTTCTATAATACCTTCTAAGTCTCTCATAGGACCATCGGTTATAAGACCTATTCCTCCATTATTTTTAATCATTCCTGCAATCCTGTCGCCAACTGCTGCGGTGCCTTGAAAACCACTAACACCATTTACAACAATGTCTCCCGGTTGTATTTCACTCAGTGCAATTGACATTCCAAGTACATCTGCTGCTCCAGAAAAAACTGTTAAGGCAGGTCCAACAATATGCTCAACTTTTTTACCTGGAACAGGAAGAGGTTTAATATTTGTATCAAGAGCTGCATAACCGTTCAAAGCATCGCAAATAAATCCTGTTGGAACATTTTTAAAATTTGCAAGTTGTTTAATTGAAGGTCTATTTCTACTAGATGATTTTTTTATTTGTATTAGGGGTGGATTTTCTATCATTTTTTTCTCAATAATCTATTTATTTAATTAATAATTCATTCATAACATGTTAAATTAAAAACACTAATAATTTTATGGAGTATATTTTGTCTAGTTTGGTTGATAAATTCCCAAGAGTTTCTGACATGGTAAATTTAGCAAAAAGAAGAATTCCTTATTTTGCTTCAGAATACCTATTTGCAGGAACTGGTTATGATGAAGCTCTTGAAAACAATAGAAAAGTATTAAATAAAATTTTTTTAGTTCCTAAATACTTAAAAGGCACGGTTGATCCAGATTTAAAAACAAAATTATTTGATTATGAATATGATGCGCCATTTGGCATGGCTCCTGTCGGAATGACAAGCCTTATGTGGCCTGGTGCAGAAGTGTCACTTGCAAAAATGTCTGTTAAAAATAACATCCCCTTTTCATTGTCAACTGTTGCATGTGCATCTGTAGAAATGGTTGGAAAACATTTAAAAGGTACAGGCTGGTTTCAATTATATCCACCAGCAGATAAGGCTATTAGAAACGATTTATTAAAAAGAGCAAAAAAATCAGGATTTAAGACACTAATTATCACTGCAGATATCCCTGCTTCGAGTAGACGAGAAAGACTTAGAATGGCAGGTGTCTCTGTCCCTCCCAAAACTAATCTAAGAACATTTTTTCAAGCTGCAATTTGTCCTTCATGGTCTATAAATACACTTATAAATGGAATTCCTAAATTTGGAACAATGGATCAATATAGTGACGGCACTTGGCATGGTAACGCTAAATCTAAAGCTGGTTTTGCTGGAAGTCAAATGCAACGATATTTAGACTGGGATTATCTTAAAGAAGTTCGTGACATCTGGAATGGCCCAATTATTTTAAAAGGCTTAATGCATGTAGACGATGCAATCAAAGCTTCAAAGATTGTAGATGCAATTTATTTATCTAATCATGGTGGTCGTCAAATTGATATTGCCCCAAGCCCTCTTCAAATTTTACCAGAAACTCGAAAAAAATTAGGACCAAAATTTCCTATTATTATTGATTCAGGCTTTTACTCAGGCCAAGATATTTGCAAGGGATTAATGCTTGGAGCAGATTTTGTAATGACAGGAAGACCATTTATCATTGGACTTGCCGCTTTGGGGGATAAAGGGGCAAATCATGTGCATGATATTTTGAAAGATGAACTTGCAAATGTTATGGAACAAGTATGCGCTAAAAATATTGAAGAATTGAAATCTGAAGATGTGGTTTTAGAAGATGATTTTACCTTAAACAATTTTAAATTATCATCATAATGAACTAAATCTTTTTCCGGGTAGAACCATTTCAGAACCAGTTTTAATATGCAATAACGATGGTAAATTATTTGTATTTGTCCATTCTCTGGCTTCATCATAAATACTCATAAAATCTTCCGTTTTCTTAACAGTGTATCCTTGTCCTCCCATAGCAATGGCTAATTTATTAAAGTCAGGATTTATTAATCCTGTGTGTTTATATTTTCCTTTATAATTTTTGTGTTGATGCATCCTTATAGTTCCATACATTTCATTATCTACTACAAACACAATTACTCCAGCGTTATATTGTACTGCTGTTGCAAATTCATTTTCAGTCATTTGAAAGCAACCATCGCCTGCAAGTGCTATTACAGTTTTATTTGGGTTTCTTAATTTTGCAGCAATCGCAGCTGGTAAACCATATCCCATTGAACCAGAAATTGGTGCTAGTTGGGTTCCAAAATTTGTAAATCTAAATATTCTATGACCCCAAACTGCGTAATTACCTGCGCCATTGGTAATTATTGTGTTGGCATCTAAATTTTCTCTTAAATTTCTAAATGCGGTAGTTAGGTCAACTCCTGAATTCGGTGCCTCAAGTGGCATATTTCCCCATTCTAAATATTCATCGTGGGCTTGATTTGCTAAAACTTGATTTTGAGATGATGGTTTTATATTTAAACCTTTTAATGCGTTATTAAGTGCATTCACAAAAGATATGGGGCTACATGCGATGCCCAGATGCGGTTTATAAATTCTCCCTATTTCTTCAGGACCTGGATGAATATGAACAAATTTTTTATTGTGTTCAGGTATGCCTAAAAGTGAAAAACCTTGAGACGGATTTTCACTTAACCTTCCACCTAATAAAACTAAGTAATCAGATTTATTTATACGTTCTATGAGCTTAGGGTTAACGCCAAGTCCTAAATCACCACCGTAATTTAAATGTAGATTATTATAAAAACTTTGTCTTCTGTGGGATGTTAAAATTGTCAATCCAAGCATTTCAGATATTGATTCTAAATCTTTACTAGCCTCACTTGACCAAACTGATCCACCTAAAATAAGAATTGGATTGTCAGCAGATTTTATATCTTCAATTAACTGAGCTAAGTCTCTTGTTGAAGGAGCAGATGATAAATTATTAATATAACCAACAGGTTTGTTTTTAGTTTTTTCTGTTAGCATATTTTCTGGTAATGCAATTATAACTGGGCCAGGCCTTCCTGACATCGCTGTATGATATGCTCTTGAAACAATTTCTGGTAATCTGTCAGCTTGTTGTACTTCGACAACTAGCTTTGCCATACCACCGAAAAATTGTTGATAATCAATTTCCTGAAATGCATCTCTTCCATACATTTCTTTACCAATCTGTCCAACAAAAAGTATCATTGGTGTACTATCTTGTTGAGCAATATGTATCCCAGAGGCAGCATTTGTGGCTCCAGGACCTCTTGTAACAAAGGCAATCCCGGGTCGTCCAGTCAATTTTCCATCTGCCTCAGCCATTATTGAGGCTGCACCCTCATGTTTACAAAGTACAGTTTCTATTGAGGTTTCTTGAAGGCCATTCATAACTGAGAGGTAACTCTCTCCTGGGACACAAAAAACTCTATCAACTTTTTGATTTTCAAGTATTTCTACTAGCAGTGATCCAGCTTCTTGTAAAAGGTGGAAAAGGTAAAAAAGCACCACAAAAATTAAAAGCAACCATATGCTGTGATAATGGATTTATGGGTGAGGCAGAAATTAGTTATGCTGGACCGAACGCATTAGCAAGAGCAAAACTCGCTGGTGAAGTTATAAGTGAAAGAATTCAAATTCTTGGGCTTCAAGGGCAACTAAGAGTTGAAATTATTGGTGCTGGTTCGGTTCATTTTTCTATAGATGAATCATCATCCTATGAGTTACCAAAGGATGGCGATTATAGAGTTAGAACATCAGCAATTTACCCAAAAAGATATCAGGCACAACAAATGGTTGATGAAGTAATGTCTCTATACTGTTGTGGTCCGGCTGCTGGTGGAGGTGGTCGTGGATATGTAACACCTCAGTCATCAACAGCATCAATACTGGTTAATAGAGAAATTGTTAGTCCTAATGTTCAAGTCAAAATTTTGTGATAATTAAACTGAAGTATTCATGATCAAGTTAAATTTACCAGTACATTCTATAGCACATGCCAGAGCGGGAGATAAAGGAGATGTGTCAAATATCTCTCTAATAGCTTATTTAGAGAGTGGTTGGCCAGTTATTGAAAAATTAGCCACTGAAGAAAAAGTTCTTGAGATTTTTAAACATATGGGTGCAACAAAAGTAGACAGATACAAACTACCAAATTTAAAAGCACTAAATTTCGTTATTCATAGTGCACTTGGTGGAGGTGTTAATAGTTCATTAAGGCTTGATAGACACGGTAAAACCTTGTCTTCATACTTGCTCCATGAGTTAATTATACCAGTGACAGAAGATTTATTACCATTAAAGTCACCATATCTTAATAAATTTAAGGATTAAAATCATGAAAGAAGCTGGATCACTGCTAGTAGAAATACTTGAAAATCAAAAAGTTGATAGAGTTTTTTGTGTCCCAGGAGAGAGTTACCTCTCAGTTATGAAT
>KB910533.1 GCA_000383115.1 alpha proteobacterium SCGC AAA015-N04 | reverse complement strand
AGCTAAAGAAGAGGCACCTGCGGTAGAAGCTCCAGCGGAGGAAGTAGCTAAAGAAGAGGCACCTGCGGTAGAAGCTCCAGCGGAGGAAGCAGCTAAAGAAGAGGACAAAAAAGAATAGAATAACTTTGTCTAAAAAAAAATTAATTGAAATAGGATGCTTTATAGGTGTCCATGGTATTAAAGGAGAAGTTAAGCTTAAAAGCTTTACAGAAATTCCAGAAAATATTTTTTCTTTCAATGAAATTTTTACAGAGAATTCTGAAAATCCAATAAATTTAAAGTTAATTAGACAATTAAAACATATATTTGTTTGCAAAATCGAAAATGTTGAAACAAGAACTGACGCTGAGAATTTTAAAGGATTAAAGTTATTTATATCCAGAAAAAGTTTACCAAAACTTACAAATAATGAGTTTTACCATTCTGATTTGTTGAATTTTTCAGTTTATAATTTAAATAAAGAAAGCTTTGGCAAAGTAATATCTTTGGAGGATTTTGGAGCAGGATTGCTGGTTGAGGTAAAAAATAATAATAAGACCTTTTATTTGCCAATGGGAAAAAATTTTCTAAAAAAAATTGATTATAAAGATAAACAAATAATTTTAGATCTTGAGAAAGATTTAATCGAAAATTAAAAAGGAGATTTTTTGTGTGGAATGCAACTGTTTTGTCATTATTCCCAGAAATGTTTCCAGGCACTCTAGATTTTTCAATAGCAGGCAAAGCCCTTAGAAAAAATTTATGGTCTCTAAAAACTGTTAATATTAGACAATTTTCAAATAACAAAAATGGTAAAGTAGATGAAGTTCCATTTGGCGGTGGGCCAGGTATGGTTATTAATCCAGAAGTTTTAGATAAAGCCCTTAAATCTGTTGCTAAAGCTGTTGGCCGTAGAATTTACCTTACACCAAGAGGAAAAAAATTTGATCAAGAATTCGCAAAGAAATTATCACAAGAAAAAGGTGCTGTTTTTATATGTGGGAGATACGAAGGCGTCGATGAAAGGTTTCTAGTTCATAATGAAATAGAAGAAGTAAGTGTTGGGGATTTTGTTTTATCTGGTGGAGAAATTGGTGCTCAATTAATCATGGACGCGACTATAAGACTTATTCCTGACGTAATCGGTAATGCCGCAGGGTTGGTGGATGAAAGTTTTGAAAGACATTTGTTAGAATATCCATTATATACTCATCCAAGAGTATGGAAAGATATGGAAGTGCCAGAGGTACTATTATCTGGAAATCATAAAAAAATCCAAATGTGGAAATTAAAGATGTCTGAAAAGCTTACCAAATTTAAGAGACCAGATTTATGGTCAAAATATATTAAATCTTAACTAGAAAAATATTTATTAATTTGCTATGAGTATTTTCACGAAAGGGTAGACAGATGAATGTTATTGATAAAATTCAAAAAGATCAAATGGACAAGATTGTTGCTGAAAGATCTATACCTGATTTTAGCGCAGGTGATACAATAAAAGTTGATGTAAAAATTGTTGAAGGTGATAAAGAAAGGATACAAGCATTTGAGGGATTGTGTATTGCTCGAAGTGGAGGTGGGCTGAACGAAAGTTTTACCGTTAGAAAAATTTCATATGGTGAGGGTGTTGAGAGAATTTTTCCAATATTTTCTCCTAAAATTGCTGGAATAACTGTTCTTAAAAAAGGTAAAGTAAGAAGAGCTAAGTTATATTATCTAAGAGACAGAAGAGGTAAATCAGCACGAATCGTTGAAAAAATCCAGGTTTCTAAAAAAGATACTAAAACTCAAGTTGATAAAACTGTTTCTAAAGAAGTTGCTGAAGACACAACTTCATAAAAGTTTATTAACTTTATAAAACAAATAATATTTAAGTATTCTGATACAACTTAATGGAGTTCTAAAAATGAAACCCAGAACATTGTTTGATAAAATTTGGGATTACCATCTTATTAGCACACAAGAAGATGGTGCGTCATTAATCTATATTGATAGGCATTTAGTTCATGAAGTAACAAGCCCACAAGCATTTGAAGGATTAAGAATGTCTGGTAGAGATGTAAATTCTCCTAACCGAACTTTAGCTGTGGCTGATCATAATGTACCAACAACTGACAGAGCTGACGGAATTCAAGAAGAAGAATCTAGGATACAAGTTGAAGCTCTAGACAAGAATGTAGAAGATTTCGGAATACCATATTTTAACATGATGGACAAAAGACAAGGAATTGTTCACGTGATAGGGCCAGAACAAGGCTTTACGCAACCGGGTATGACAATAGTTTGTGGTGACAGCCATACCGCAACCCACGGTGCATTTGGAGCTCTGGCGTTTGGTATTGGTACTTCAGAAGTTGAACATGTTTTGGCTACTCAAACTTTAATTCAAAAGCCAGCTAAAAACATGCTCATCAATGTTGAAGGTGAGCTTCAACCAGGTGTGTCTCCTAAAGATTTAGTTCTTGCTATTATCGGAGAAATTGGTACTGCAGGTGGTACTGGTCATGTTATCGAATATTCAGGCAAAGCTATAGAGCAACTTTCTATGGAAGGTAGGATGACTGTTTGTAATATGTCAATAGAAGCTGGTGCAAGAGCCGGAATGATAGCTCCTGACAAAGTAACATTTGATTACTTAAGAGATAAACCTATGTCTCCAAAAGGTAAAGACTGGGATTTAGCTCTAGAATGGTGGAAATCATTGCCTTCAGATGAAAACGCATTTTATGACAAAAAAATTACCATTAACGCAAATAAAATCAAACCAACCGTAACATGGGGTACTAGCCCAGAAGACGTTGTTTCAATTGATGGTTATATACCTGATCCTTCAAAGATTAAAGATGAGGACGCTAGAGCTAAGGTACAAAGATCACTAGATTATATGGGATTAGTAGGTGGTCAAAAGATATCTGAAGTTGAAATAAATACTGTATTCATAGGTTCATGTACAAATTCCAGAATAGAAGATTTAAGATCAGCTGCAAAAGTAATCGATGGAAAAAAAGTTAAAAAGGGTATTAGGGCCATGGTAGTTCCAGGTTCTGGATTAGTGAAAAGTCAGGCTGAAGAAGAGGGTCTAAATTCATTATTTACTGATGCTGGTTTTGAGTGGAGAGAGCCTGGTTGTTCAATGTGTTTAGCAATGAATGAAGACAAACTTCAACCTGGTGAAAGATGCGCTAGTACATCCAATCGAAATTTTGAAGGTAGACAAGGGAAAGGTGGAAGAACACATCTGGTTAGTCCTGAAATAGCTGCTGCCTCTGCAATTACAGGCAAATTAACTGATTATACTTTAATCACGTAGTTTTAGAGGTTTAACTATGGAAAAATTTAAAAATATTAGAGGTATAGCTGCTCCATTTAATTTTATAAATGTAGATACAGACAAAATAATTCCTAAACAATTTTTAAAGACAATTAAAAGAACAGGTTTAGGTAAACATCTTTTTGATGAGATGAGATTTAATGATGACGGTTCTGAAAAAGAAGAGTTTGTTTTAAATAGAGAGCCATATAGAAAATGTAATATTCTTGTTGCAGGTGATAACTTTGGATGTGGTTCAAGTAGAGAACATGCGCCTTGGGCTTTATCTGATTTTGGAATAAAATGTATTATTTCAACATCTTTCGCGGATATTTTTTATAATAATTCTTTTAAAAATGGTCTTTTACCTATTAAAGTTTCATCTGACGAAAGAGATGCTTTATTGGCAGATTCAAATGACATGGAAAATCCTGAACTAGAAATTGACCTTCCATCTCAAGAAATTAGAAGGCCTAATGGTGCAGTTATTAAATTTGAAATCGATCCTTTTCGAAAAAAATGCTTACTTGAAGGGTTAGATGATATTGGCATAACAATGCAACAATCTAGTGATATCAAAGAATTTGAAACCAAAATGTCTAATGAAAGACCCTGGTTATAATTAAAAGTGAGTTTATAAAATGCCATCTAATCGTACGTTAATGGTTCTTCCTGGAGATGGAGTTGGGCCAGAGGTTATTAGAGAAACTTTAAGAGTTGTTGATTGGTTTGCAAAAAATCAAAGTATAAGTTTTAACTTAAAAGAAGGTTTAGTAGGAGGTGCTTCTTTTGATAGATATGGCACGCCTCTTTCAGATGAAACTTTATCTGATGCAGTTGATGCTGATGCAATTTTATTTGGTGCAGTAGGTAGTCCAAAATACGATGGAGTTGAATTTGAAAAGAGGCCTGAAAATGGTCTTCTGAGATTAAGAAAAGAAATGGATTTGTTTGCTAATCTTAGGCCTGCCATGGTGTTTCCTGCACTTGTTGATGCTTCTTCCCTAAAACCTAATATTATCTCAGGCCTAGACATTTTAATTTTAAGAGAGTTAACAGGAGGTATTTATTTTGCAGAGCCTCGCGGAATAGAAGAAATTGATACTCAAATAAAAAAAGGTTATGACACTAATCTTTATACTACACCAGAAATTGAAAGAATTGGCAGAGTCGCCTTTGATATGGCAAGAACCAGAAATGGGAAAGTTACTTCTGTAGAAAAAGCTAATGTAATGATGTCAGGTGTTTTGTGGAGAGAAGTGATGACTAATCTTCATAAAAAAGAAGGCTCAGATATATTAATTAATCATATGTATGCTGATAATTGCGCAATGCAATTAGTAAGAGATCCTAAGCAATTTGATGTTATTGTTACAGACAATTTATTTGGTGATATTTTATCTGACTGCGCAGCTATGTTAACTGGTTCACTCGGAATGCTTCCTTCTGCCAGTTTAGGATCTGTAGACCAAAATACTGGAAAGAGACATGCTATGTATGAGCCAGTTCATGGATCAGCTCCAGATATAGCTGGAAAAGAGTTAGCAAATCCATTGGCAGAACTTTTAAGTTTGTCAATGTTATTTCGTTATTCATTTGAAATGAAAGAAGAGGCAGATTTAATTGATGAGGCTGTTTCAAGAGCTTTAAATGCTGGGCCAAGAACTCAAGATATAATGGCTTCAGGAAGAGTCAAAGTTGGTACGAAAGGAATGATGGATTCAGTTATCAACAAGTTAGAGGAATTAACAAAATAAATGTCTTATAATATTGCTGTTGTTGGTGCTACAGGTGCCGTTGGTAGAGAAATGCTTCAAACTTTGTTTGAACGAAAATTTCCAGTAAAAAATATATTTGCTCTTGCTTCAAGATCCTCTGTTGGTAAGGAGGTATCTTTTGGTGACGACAAAATACTAAAAGTTAGTTTAGTTGATGACTTTAACTTTGAAAAAGCAGATATAGCTCTTTTTTCAGCTGGTTCAGATATAGCAAAAAAATTTGGTTTAAAGGCAGGAGTTAAGGGTTGTATTGTTATTGACAATTCTTCCTGCTTTAGGATGGATGATAAAGTTCCTTTAATTGTTCCTGAAGTTAATCCTGAAGCGATTAATGGTTATAAAAATAAAAACATAATTGCAAATCCTAATTGTTCAACTATCCAACTAGTTGTTGCTTTAAAGCCAATACACAAAAAATATGAAATATCAAGAGTTGTTGTCTCAACATATCAAGCAGTTTCAGGAGCTGGGAAACCAGCTATGGACGAACTTTTTAATCAAACAAAGGGCGTTTTTGTTCACGATCAAGCTAAACCAGAACAATTTACCAAAAAAATAGCATTTAACGTAATCCCTCATATTGATATTTTTATGGATGATGGGTTTACGAAAGAAGAGTGGAAAATGAGGGTTGAGACAAAAAAAATATTAGATCCTAATATTGATTTGGTTGCTCATTGCGTAAGGGTTCCAGTATTTATTGGTCATAGTGAATCGGTTTTTATAGAATGCAAAAAAGACATCGATGAAAAAAATGTTAGAAGCTTATTAAGAGATGCTAATGGTATAACAGTGGTAGATCACCGAGCAGATGAAGGATACGTAACTCCTGAAGAAGTGGCTGGTGAAGACGATGTTTATATTAGCAGAATTAGAAAAGATCCTTCAGTAAAAAATGGTATTGTTTTTTGGTGTGTTGGAGATAATTTAAGAAAAGGTGCGGCATTAAATACCGTTCAGATAGCTGAATTGTTGGTAAGCAAAAAAATTAAAGGAGTCTCTCTTTAATGTTTAAAATTTCAAAATAATTATTATGGAATTCATCTGGATTTTTGCAGCAATATTTGCAGCAGCCTGTCAAACTGCCCGTTCTGCATTTCAAAAAAATATGATCTCCAAATTAGGAGAATATGGAGCCGCCTATATTAGATTTTGTTATGCTTTACCTTTTACCTCACTTATTTGGCTAATTTGGATAAGCATTCCAGGAAATAATATTCCTGAACTTTCTTTATATTCTCTATTTTTATGTTTATTGGGATCAATTTTTCAAGTTTTATTTACTTACGTTCTTATGAAAGTTTTTGCACATAAAAACTTTGCTACAGGAATTGCATTTTCTAAAACAGAAGTAATTCTTATTGCTTTTTTGGAGATCATAATTCTAAGTGTTACTTTCTCTACATCTATATTGTTAGGTATAATACTAGGTGTTATATCTGTATTATTATTATCTTATGCCAAAAAAGCAGATAGCATTTTAAAAACTATTAAACTTCTAATTAACTCAACTTTATCTGTAGGTACTCTTGTAGGTCTTTTATCTGGATTACTTTTAGCTGGCTCTGTAGTTGCATTTAGAATGTCCATTATATCAGTAGAGGGTCCCCTCTTAGATAAATCAATTTTCATTTCTTTTATAGCGATTGTTTTTCAAACTATATTGGTAGGTTTGTATCTTGTAATAAATAAAAGAAATCAATTTTTAGCTGTTATTAAATATTGGAAACCTAGTTTGCCAGCAGGCTTATCTGGGACAGGAGCTACATTTGGCTGGTTTGTAGCATTTGGGTTAACAACAGCTGCTGAAGTCAGGGCAGTTGGGCAAATAGAATTAATTTTCTCAATTTTAATTTCAGTGATTTTTTTTAGAGAAAAGATTAAAATAACTGAACTTACAGGTATAATTTTACTTGGTTTATCAATTTTAATTATTATTTTCGAAGAAAATCTAAAATTTTAAATTAAAGATTTGAATTATTTACTTAGTTCATTTATTTAAATAACAAAGATATGAGATTAATATGAGTAGACAAAGACCGCTTTCACCACATCTTCAAATATATAAACCACAAATAACCTCTGTCTTGTCAATTCTACACAGAGGAACGGGTATTGTATTATCAATAGGTAGTATAATTTTAGTATTATGGATTGTAACTCTTACTTTAGGTGAAAGCACTTATTTAATGTATTCAAATATAATTAATAACTGGTTCGGCAAATTGATAATTTTTGGTTTCACCTTTGCTTTGTTTTATCATTTTAGTAATGGTATCCGGCATCTTTTTTGGGATGCAGGTTATGGATATGATTTAAAACATGCCTATATTTCAGGCGTAGCTGTAATAATTTCCTCGTTATTATTGACTTCTATAACATGGTTAATAGTCTACATCAGAGTTGTTTAAAGAAAGTGATGAAAATGCAATCTAAATCTCATGGTGTAGTTCACTGGAAGTTACAAAGGATTTCAGCAATTGCAATGATACCTCTTATAATTTGGTTTGTCTCTTCGCTTGTTTTTAGTTTAATCAAATTTTTTATCAGACATTAAACACCTTCAACTTAAAAACTATGCGCCTACTACAAGACGTCTAGGATCTTCTATTATTTCTTTTATCCTAACTAAAAAAGATACGGCTTCACGACCATCAATTATTCTATGATCATATGAAAGCGCTAGATACATCATTGGTCTTATCTCAACATTATCATTTATTGCAACTGGTCTTTTTTGGATTTTATGCATTCCTAAAATACCAGATTGAGGTGGATTTAATATTGGTGAAGACATTAATGATCCATAGACACCACCATTAGAAATAGTAAAAGTTCCGCCTGCCATGTCAGACATTGCTAAATTACCTTCTTTTGCTCTTTTACCAAATTCAGCGATTGTTGCTTCAGTTTCACCAAAAGACATTTTGTCTGCATTTTTTAGAACAGGAACGACCAAACCTTGAGATGTACCAACAGCAACACCTATATTATAATAATTCTTATAGATTATATCATTACCATCTATTTCCGCATTTACAGCCGGAAACTCACTCAAAGCGTCTATCGATGCTTTAACAAAAAAACTCATATAACCCAGTCTTACACCGTTCTTCTTTTCAAAACTTTCTTGATAATTTTTACGCATTTCCATTAGCGCTGACATGTCAACTTCATTGTAGGTTGTTAACATAGCTGCGGTATTTTGAGCTTCTTTTAATCTCCTTGCTATAGCTTGTCGAAGACGAGACATCGGAATTCTCTCTTCAAGATTAACATTATCTTCATTTCGACTGTTTTCTGTTACTTGATTATTAGTTTTGACTTCAAGTTTATTTGTAATTGGTTTTTCTTTTTCTTCGTCTTTAACTTCTACTTCTTCAGAAACTTTTTCCTTTTTGTCTTGTTTTTCTCCAGCAATTATTGTCCCTAATAAAGCGCCAACTTCAACTGTGTCTCCCTCAGAAACAACAGTATTTTCTAATATCCCCGTGATAGAAGCAGGAACTTCTAAGGTAACCTTATCTGTTTCTAATTCTACAATTGGATCGTCAACTTCAACATATTCGCCTTTTTTCTTTATCCATTTGGAAACAGTTGCCTCTACAACAGATTCTCCTAAAACTGGTACTATGACATCCATACCATTTTCCTTTCCTTTAAGAATATTTTTCTGGGATTTAGAAGTTTCTTCTTCTAATTTATTATTTTTAATTAAGTTTAAGTGAAGAAGAACATCCCCTTTTGTTACTCTTCCATCAACACCCGTACCAACCACAGTATTTATATCTATTTTTTTTTCTTCTATAAGCTTTGCGGCAGATGGCATTGCAAACTTTTGAATAATTTTATTTTTATTATTCATTAAATCATCTACTCTGCTGCATGTCTGCTAGCTTTCTTTTTGGTCAATTCTAGAGCATCATTTACTAAATCATTTTGCTCTTTGTTGTGTCTAGAAAAGGAACCAGTTGCTGGAGAAGCGGCTTCTAATCTACCTGCGTAAGTTGGTCTTGTTAACTTAGCTTTAATATCAACTAACACTTGCTCTATTCTTCTATCAACAAAAAACCATGCACCCATGTTCTTTGGCTCTTCCTGACACCAAACGACTTCAGCATTTTGGGTTTTTGATAACATTTCTTTTAATGTTTTCGAAGGAAAAGGATATATTTGTTCAAGTCTAAGTATTCGAATATTATTAATTTTTCTTTTTTCTCTTTCTTCTAATAAATTATAAAATACTTTACCTGAACAAATTACTACTCTTTTTATTTCACTATCCTTAAGACTTATATTTGGATCTCTAATGACTCTTCTAAAAGCAGTTTTTTCTGCCATATCTGACAGACTAGATACGCACATTTTATGTCTAAGTAAACTCTTAGGAGTCATAATTATCAGAGGTTTTCGAAAATCTCGTTTAAGTTGCCTTCGTAACGCATGAAAATAATTAGCAGGTGTGCTGCAATTCAACACTTGCAAATTATCTTCACCACATAACTGTAAATATCTTTCTAATCTGGCTGATGAATGCTCTGGTCCTTGACCTTCATAACCATGTGGCAAAAGCATAACCAAGCCTGACATTCTTAACCATTTTGCCTCACCACTTGAAATAAATTGGTCAACTATGACTTGAGCACCGTTGGCAAAGTCTCCAAATTGTGCCTCCCACATGACTAAAGCTGTCGGTTCAGTCAAAGAATAACCATATTCAAACCCAAGTACGGAAGCTTCTGACAATGGTGAATCAATTACTTCAAATGTTTCTTGTTTATCTTTTATATTATTTAAGGGAATGTATCTATTTTCAGAAATTTGGTCTATGAAAACAGAGTGTCTTTGGGAAAAAGTTCCTCTACCACTGTCCTGACCAGACAATCTTACTGGATGGCCCTCTAAAAGCAATGAGCCAAACGCAAGGTGCTCTGCGGTAGACCAGTCAATTCCTTCTCCACTTTCGATGGCTTTTTTTCGAGCATCAACAACTCTTGATAATTTTTTATTGATTTGAAAGCCTTCAGGAACAGTGGTAATTGCCTTACCAACTTCTTTTAGCATTTCTGTTGAAACAGAAGTTTCCCCTCTTCTTGCGTCACCATGCGCAGACCTTAGATTGGACCATTGTCCTTCTAACCAGTCAGCTTTATTTGGTTTGTAACTTGAGCCAGCTATAAATTCTTTTTCTAAAAACTTATTGTGGTTATCAACTTCGTCCTTAGGGTTACAAAGGATTTCAGCAATTGCAATGATACCTCTTATAATTTGGTTTGTCTCTTCGCTTGTTTTTAGTTTAATCAATGGCTATGACCAATCTATTAATTGGTTACAGAGTCCTCTTAACGCAACAGGAATGGTTCTTTTATTTGGGACCATATACTTTCATGCAGCATCAGGGCTGCAAGTTGTAGTCGAAGATTATGTGCATAATGAGGGGTTGAAAATAATGTCTTTAATACTTATAAAACTATTATCAGTCCTATTAGGTGTTTTATCAATCCTTTGTGTTTTGAAAATTTATTTATAATTAGAAAGTTATTTTATGTCTGAATATGAAATTGTAGATCATGAACATGATGTCGTAGTTGTTGGTGCTGGAGGTGCTGGATTAAGAGCAACTTTAGGCATGGTTTCTGGTGGGTTAAAAACTGCCTGTATTACAAAAGTTTTTCCTACAAGAAGTCATACTGTTGCAGCTCAGGGCGGCATTGGTGCAGCGCTTAATAATATGGGTGAAAATGATAGCTGGCAGTTTCATATGTATGATACTGTGAAGGGGTCTGATTGGCTTGGCGATCAAGATGCTATTGAGTATATGTGTAAAGAAGCTATTCCTTCTGTGACTGAATTAGAGAATTTTGGCGTTCCTTTTTCTAGAACTGAAGATGGAGAAGTTTATCAAAGACCATTTGGTGGTCATACATTAGATTACGGTAAGAAAATGGCAAGAAGAGCTTGTGCGGCTGCAGATAGAACTGGGCATGCAATTTTACACACTCTCTACCAACAGTGTCTAAAATATCAAGCTGAGTTTTTTGTAGAGTACATCGCACTTGATCTTCTTATGGATGATAATGGCAAGTGTGTTGGTGTGCTAGCTTTATGTATGGATGATGGTAAGATTCACAGATTTAGAGGACATCAAACAGTTCTCGCTACTGGTGGTTATGGTAGAGTATATTTTTCTTGTACTTCTGCTCATACTTGTACAGGTGATGGCAACGCAATGGTTTTGCGAGCAGGCTTGCCTCTTCAAGATATGGAGTTTGTTCAGTTTCACCCAACAGGTGTTTATGGTGCAGGTGTTCTTATAACAGAGGGATCAAGAGGTGAAGGTGGATATCTTACAAATTCTGAAGGTGAGAGATTTATGGAAAGATATGCACCTACGGCAAAAGACCTTGCTAGTAGAGATGTAGTATCACGATCTATGACTATTGAAATTAATGAAGGTAGAGGTGTTGGTCCAAATAAAGATCATATATTTATGCATTTAGAACATATTGATCCAGCCACTTTACAGATGAGGTTGCCAGGTATCAGTGAAACCGCTAAAATTTTCTGTGGTGTTGATGTAACCAAGGAACCAATTCCAGTTTTACCTACAGTTCATTACAATATGGGAGGAATCCCAACTAACTATCAGGGTGAAGTAGTAACAAGAAAAGGTAATGATCAAGATGCAGTTGTTTCAGGACTAATGGCTATTGGAGAAGCTGCATGTGTATCAGTACATGGAGCTAATAGACTGGGAACCAATTCATTATTAGATATTGTTGTTTTTGGTCGTGCTGCGNCACAAAGAGCTTTAAAAACAGTTGAAAAAGGAAGTGCTCATGCGCCCTTACCCAAAAGAGTAACAGAAAAAATTTTAGCGAGACTTGATAAAGTAAGACATTCAAACGGAGATGTTTCTGTAGGTGAAGTTAGAAACTCAATGCAAAATGCAATGCAAAAACATGCAGCAGTTTTTAGATCAAATACTTCAATGAAGGAAGGCGTACAAAAAGTTGATACTATCTCAAAAGGTATGGATAATATTGGTATAAAAGATAGATCAATGATTTTTAATACGGACTTAGTTGAAGCTCTTGAGTTAGAAAACTTAATGCAACAAGCTATTGTTACCATGAAGTCAGCAGACCAAAGAAAAGAATCGCGTGGCGCACATTCTCATGAAGACTATCCTGAAAGAGATGATAAGAATTGGATGAAACATACAATTATGTGGCTCAATGAGAAGAACAAAACTAAGTTAGATTATAGAGACGTCCACCTAAACACATTAACAAACGAAGTGGCATCAATACCTCCAGCCGCAAGAGTTTACTAATTAAAAGGAGAATTTTGTGGCTGAATTTGCCCTACCGAAGCATTCCAAAATTGTTAAAGGTATTGACTACCCGATAAATAGCGAAGCTGAAAATACAAAAAAAATTAATGTATATAGATGGTCACCAGATGATGATGAAAATCCGAGAATAGACAGCTATACCATTGATTTAGATCAATGCGGTCCTATGGTTCTAGATGCCTTAATAAAAATTAAACAGGAAATAGACTCAAGTTTAACTTTTAGAAGATCTTGTAGAGAAGGAATTTGTGGTTCTTGTTCTATGAATATAGATGGCACAAACACACTCGCTTGTTTGAAGTCAATTGATGATGTTAAAGGGGACATAAATATATATCCGTTACCTCATATGGAAGTTATTAAGGATTTAGTGCCTGACTTGTCTAAAGCATATGAACAATTAACATCAGTCAAACCATGGTTGCAAAGTAAATCTGACCCGGAAAAGGGGAAATCTAGAAAACAATCACCAAAAGAACGTGAAAAAATTGATGGATTGTGGGAATGCGTTCTTTGTTTTTCATGTTCAACCTCTTGCCCTTCTTATTGGTGGAACGGGGACAAATATTTAGGTCCTGCTGTTTTATTACAGGCATATAGATGGATAGCTGATAGTAGAGATGAAAACACTGAACAAAGACTTGAAGAGCTCGAAGATTCTTTTAAACTTTATCGTTGTCATACTATTATGAATTGTACTAAGACTTGTCCTAAGGGTTTAAATCCAGCTAAAGCGATAGGCGAAATTAAGAAACTTCAACTTGAAAGAAGGTAAGTTTCAAGTCTCTTTGTACGGCTAATATTTTGAAAATAAATGAAGAAAAGTCACAAAGTTTAATTGCTTCAAACAAATCAATAATGTTTGATGCTGGTCAGGCATTTGTAGCGAAGTTTTTTGATAATTTACTAATAAAATTGGCCAAATTTCAAACTGAAAATTTTATCTCTAAAATTTTTACAAAAAATAATACCAAAGAGATTAAAGGTCTTTATCTCTATGGTGGTGTTGGTAGAGGTAAATCAATGATGATGGATTTATTTTTTCACCAAGTTCAAATAAAAGAAAAAAGACGCTTACACTTTCATGATTTTATGAAGGAAGTTCATCAAAGAATTCTTGAAAAAAGAAAAATAGAAAAAAACAAAGACACAGTTCTATTAGTAGGGCAAGATTTGGCCAAGAATGCAAAATTACTTTGTTTTGATGAAATGGAGGTAAAAGATATTGCAGATGCAATGATTTTATCTCGTTTATTTGAAGTTATGTTTGCACAGGGTACAATATTAGTTACGACATCAAACCAATCACCGGATGGTCTATACAAAGATGGATTGCATAGAGATAGAATTTTACCATTTATAGAAAATTTAAAACTAAAAACTGATATTGTTAAAATTCCAGAAGGTGAGGATTGGAGAAAGAGATCTCTTAGTGGGCAAAAATATTGGTTAAGTCCAGTTAATAAAACAAATAAAGAAAAAATTAACGAGATATTTAAAACCTTATCTATAGGTTTTGAGATAATATCTGAAAATGTTGAGGTGTCTGGAAGAAAAATAAATATTCCAGAAGTTGCTGCAGGTGTTGCAAGAATCAGTTTTGATGATTTATGTAATAAACCATTGGCTGCTGCCGATTATATTGAAATAGCGCTAAGATATAAAGGTCTAATTATCGATAATATTCCAAATTTAAATGATAACTTTCGAAATGAAACTAGAAGATTTATTTGGTTAGTAGATGCTCTTTATGATAAAAATTGTTTCCTTATTGCCAATGCAAAAGCTGATTTTTCTGATATATACACGGGCGAACATTGGAAGTTTGAATTTCAAAGAACTATTTCAAGAATAACTGAAATGTCACAACTTTAAAAGTTAATAACATGTATTCTGACCTTGATGCACTTTAAAAAAAAGTCTAAAAGATTAGACAATAATAACAATTTAAATTTAGATTAATAAATTAACTCAATAAAAAATTAATGGAAAGCGACATGCGAAATAAAATAGCCTTGATTGGATCAGGAAACATTGGAGGAACTCTTGCACACTTAGCTGCAATTAAAGAGCTTGGGGATGTAACACTATTTGATATCGCAGAGGGTATTCCTCAGGGAAAATCTTTAGATCTTGCCCAATCAGGACCAGTTGAGAGTTTTGACAGTAAAATGATTGGTTCAAATGATTATAAAGATCTCAAGGATAGTGATGTAGTAATTGTAACTGCTGGTGTTGCAAGGAAGCCGGGTATGAGCAGAGATGATTTAGTTGAGATCAACACTAAAGTTATGAAACAAGTTGGTAAAGGAATAAAGGACAATTGTCCTAAAGCATTTGTAATTTGTATAACTAATCCGCTTGACGCTATGGTTGGAGTTTTACAAAGGGCATCTGGGCTGCCGACTAATATGGTAGTTGGTATGGCAGGTGTATTAGATTCTGCCAGATTTAGACATTTTTTGGCAGAAGAATTTGACGTCTCAGTAAGTGACGTAACGGCCTTTGTGCTAGGGGGGCATGGAGACACAATGGTTCCCTTAGCAAGATATTCTGCAGTTGCAGGAATTCCTGTGCCAGATTTAGTGAAAATGGGATGGAGCACCCAGGAAAAAATAGATCAGATTGTACAGAGAACCCGAGACGGAGGAGCCGAAATAGTTGGATTACTAAAAACAGGCTCTGCTTTCTACGCTCCTGCATCATCAGCCATTGAGATGGCTGATTCCTATTTAAAAGATAAGAAAAAATTATTGCCGTGTGCAGCTTATGTTGACGGATGCTATAATCTAAATGGATTGTATGTAGGCGTGCCAGTCATCATTGGTAAAAATGGTGTGGAAAGGATTGTTGAAATAAGTTTCACTTCTGAAGAAAAAGACATGTTCAATCATTCTGTTTCAGCCGTAAAACAGTTAAATGAGGTTGCTTCAAAGTTTGAAGCATCATAAGCTCAGAACAGAAAGGTTTAAGTTTTGGATATTCATGAACACCAGGCAAAAGAGTTATTAAGACAATATAATATACCTACGCCTACTGGATACGTAGCATTTACGACTGATGAAGCTATGAAAGTAGCTAAAAACTTACCTGGGCCAGTCTTTGTAGTTAAAGCTCAAATACACGCTGGTGGAAGAGGTAAAGCTGGCGGTGTAAAGGTTGTAAAAGATTTAGGTGAAGTTAAAAACTCAGCTGAGGCAATTCTGGGAAAAAAATTAATTACTCATCAAACAGGTTCTGAAGGAAAACTAGTTCAAAGACTCTATATTGAGGATGGATGTGATATAAGTGCTGAATATTACTTTTCTATGGTTATAGACCGAGTTACTAGTAGAGTTTCAATAATAGCATCTACTGAAGGTGGTATGGACATTGAACAAGTAGCAAAAGAAACTCCTGAGAAAATTTTATCATTCAACATAGATCCTACAATCGGCTTTCAACCTTTTCATTCAAGATTAATAGCGAATGAACTTAAATTAGAGGGATCTAGTTTTAAACAAGCAGGTAAATTTTTTAATCAGTTATACAAAGTTTTTACTGAAAAAGATGCGAGTCTTTTAGAAATAAATCCACTTGTATTAACTTCTGAAGATAATCTAGTTGCTTTAGATGCAAAAATGTCCTTTGATAATAATGCTTTATTTAAACACCCTGATATTTTATCTTTAAGAGACGAAACTGAAGAAGATCCTGCTGAAATTTTAGCAAGCAAATTTGATTTAGCCTATATAAAACTTGATGGAACAATAGGCTGTTTAGTCAACGGTGCTGGACTAGCCATGGCTACAATGGATATTATTAAACTTAAAGGAGCCTCTCCAGCAAACTTTTTAGATGTTGGAGGAAGTGCTACAAAGGAAAAAGTTACTGAAGCCTTTAAAATCATTTTATCTGACTCAGCTGTAGAAGGTATTTTGGTAAATATTTTTGGAGGGATTATGCGCTGCGATATTATTGCTAGCGGAGTAGTTGCAGCAGCTAAAGCACTCTCATTATCGAAACCTTTGGTTGTAAGATTAGCTGGTACAAATGTAGAGGAAGGAAAAAAGATACTTAGAGATTCTGGATTAAAAATAATACCTGCGGACAACTTAGATGATGCAGCAATGAAAATTGTCAGTGCTATTAAGGGAGATTAACTAGATGTCTGTATTGATTGACAAAGATACAAAAGTTATTTGCCAGGGGTTTACAGGAGGTCAAGGAACTTTTCATTCAGAACAAGCGATTGCATACGGTACTAAAATGGTTGGAGGGGTTACGCCGGGTAAGGGTGGTACTAAACATTTAAACCTCCCTGTCTTTAATACTGTCCAAGAGTGTGTTGACGAAGTAAATCCGGATGCAACAGTCATATATGTCCCTCCTCCTTTTGCGGCTGATTCAATATTAGAGGCGATAGCATCGAAAGTACCCCTAATAATCTGTATCACAGAAGGTATACCAGTCCAAGACATGATCAAAGTTAAACAGTTTTTAAAACAGTCTAACTCCAGACTTATAGGCCCTAACTGCCCAGGTGTAATCACCCCTAATCAATGTAAAATTGGAATTATGCCAGGACATATTCATGCTCCTGGTAAAATAGGAATTGTGTCTAGGTCTGGCACGTTAACTTACGAAGCTGTTGCACAAACTACAGCTGCTGGTTTAGGTCAATCAACGTGTATTGGCATTGGTGGTGATCCAATTAATGGAACAAATTTTATAGATTGCTTAGATATGTTTCTTAATGATGACCAGACAGAAGCAATATTAATGATTGGTGAAATTGGTGGAAATGCAGAAGAAGAGGCAGCAAATTTTTATAAAAATCATAAAATTAAAAAACCAATTGCAGGCTTTATTGCTGGGAGAACTGCTCCTCCAGGAAGAACAATGGGTCATGCCGGTGCAATAGTTAGTGGTGGAAAAGGAGGTGCAGATGCCAAGGTTAAAGTCATGAGTGACTGTGGTTTTATAATGACAGAATCTCCATCGGGTTTGGGTGAAGCTGTTGTAAAAGCAATAGAAGAATGGAAATAACTTGATTTAATTTTAAGTTTTTGTTTATTGTAATTTGTCATATTACATTTTAAAAGGACTATCAAACCATGAACGACCAAAGCTCTGATCAAAGCTTTCTTTCTGGTGCCAATGCTACCTTCATTAATGATTTGTATAAAGAATGGAAAGCAAACTCAAATTCAGTTCCAAAAGAATGGGATTTATGGTTTAAAACGAACGCAGATGACAAATTACTAGATGAGGGTCCTAGCTGGGCTAAAAAGAATAGCAAAGTTGTTGGAGCTGTAGATACTGTTGAGAGTGTAAAAGCTGTCGCCAGAGGAATAGCAGGAAAAGGCAATATATCTGCAACTGATTTGAGGGCGGCAACAACTGACTCTATAAGAGCTATTATGCTTATTAGAGCATATAGGATAAATGGACATCTTTTAGCTAAATTAGACCCCCTTAATTTACAAGAACAAAACATTCATCCTGAACTAGATCCTAAAACATATGGATTTACTGATGATGATTGGGACAGACCTATATTTATAGACAATGTACTAGGTATGGAATCGGCTACCCTCAGACAAATTATGGAAATAGTCAAAGAAACTTATTGTGGTTCCATAGGAATTGAATTTATGCATGTTCGAGATCCAGCTCAGAAAGGATGGATACAAGAAAGAATTGAGTCTATTCGTAATGCTACAGAATTCACCAATAGAGGTAAAAAGGCTATATACGAACGTTTAGTCGGAGCAGAAACATTTGAACAATTTCTTCATAAAAAATATGCTGGGACTAAAAGATTTGGACTAGATGGGTCGGAATCAGTGGTGCCAGCAATAGAGCAAATATTGAAACGTGGTAGCCAGTTAGGAATGAAGGAAGTTGTCATAGCAATGGCTCACAGAGGAAGGCTCAACCTATTATACAATATTTTAAACAAACCTTTTCGAGCAATAATTTCTGAATTTTTAGGTAACCAATCAAATCCAGAAGATGCTGGAGGTTCTGGGGACGTTAAGTATCACATGGGAGCTTCAGCTGACAGAGAGTTTGATGGAAAGACAGTTCACCTATCTTTGCAAGCTAATCCTTCACATCTAGAGGTCGTTGCACCAGTTGTAATAGGTAGAGTCAGAGCAAAACAAAACCAACATAATGATACGAATGAGAGATTGTCTGTATTAGGAATTGTTCTACACGGTGATGCTGCTTTTGCAGGTCAGGGTATAGTCGCTGAAACTTTTGATTTCTCAGGTCTTAGAGGTTATAGGACTGGCGGAACAATACATATAGTGGTGAATAATCAAATTGGTTTCACTACCAGTCCAAATTATTCTCGCTCTAGTCCTTATTGTACTGACGTCGCTAAAATGGTAATGGCCCCTATAATTCATATCAACGGAGACGACCCAGAGGCTGTGGTTCATGCCTCCAGAATTGCAACTGAATTTAGGCAAAAATTTGCATGTGACGTAGTGCTAGATATTATAAGTTATCGACGTTATGGTCACAATGAAGGTGATGAGCCGGCATTTACTCAACCAGTAATGTATAAAACAATAGGTTCTCATGATAGCATTAGTAAAATTTATGCTCAAAAGCTAATTAATCAGGGAATAATAACTCAAAAGGAAGCAATTTATAAGAAATAGGGGTTTATTTTTCATTAATACTGCAATTTGAAATAGATTAATATTTCAACAGATTCCTCAGATGTTTCCATGGCAGACCTTTTTTTATCTCATTTAAACTCCATGTTGTGTAGCTTAAATTATTTAACCATTGGGAACGGTTTGGCATTTTTGGTTTTTCAATTTCGTCCAAACTATTACTAGATATTTCATATGCAAAAGAAGCAGGATGCATAGCTATTGTTGGACAACCATTTATAATAGATTCAACACCCATGACTGACGAAAAAGTTACAGTCACCCAAGCACTTTCAAAAGTCTGAATTTTATTTTCATATGTTCCAGATTGAATGGATACATCACTATATTTCAAACATTCACTTAATTGAAAGTTTCTTTCTAATTGAGGCTTTCGAATTAAAATTTTTCTACTTGTCAATGATCTTATTGTTTTAACACAAAATAAAGCCCATTTATTTACGTCTATGTTGCACATCGAGGCATCCCCTGGCAATTGAAGAACTAAAACAATTGGTCCATTATTTGAATTATCTCTCCAAGGTTTAAGATCAATTTCAAACTTCTTTTTAATTTCTTGCCATCTTTTATTTTTACAATCTTTATTATTGAAATTTCCAGTGTGATTTAAAAAGCCATTAATACCAATTCTAAACCATTCATCATCAAGAGAATTTGTTACTTTACCACGACCAATAATTGGTGTTTCAATCACGATAAAATTTTCAACGGAACTAACAATTTTTCTTTTAAGATTATGATGTGGCCGATCTCTATTTTTCCATGATCCAAAAAAAATTGCTAAGTCACAAGAAACATAATCTAATTCATATATGTTATACACTTTAATCGAATTTTCAGTACTAGAAATTGAATTAGACATATATTTGAGTGGTAATTCTAATTTTTGTTGCTGAGCTGATTTAAAAAAAACACAAACTTTCATTATTATCCAATAGTAAGACTAAACAAATTAATTATTATAGTTCATTTATAATATAAATATATAATTAAAGCTTAAAAATGCTTCTAAAAAATGATTTTAAATTTATAATTATTTTGTAGCTCTTGTAAAATTAAACTGATCTTGATAAAATTCTAAAAAGTCTTTTTTGGTTTTTAAAACTCCTCTTCTGGGTTGTACTTATCGCTTTTCTATCGCACGATTAAAAAAAAACTGTCATATATTTTAGCTTGTCTGGTGCTGTTTCAAACCATTCTATGCCATTGTTTACTTTTTTAATCAAAAACGTCGTAACCATAAAATGAAATTTGATCATTAAATATTTTGGCTTCTTTTATCATTTGAATAGATCTTAGTCCTTGGTCTATACCAATCTCAACAAATTTTTTAGGTTTTATTAGGTGTATACTGTCAATTAAATATTCGTATCTGATAGTTTTCATTTTTATATAATATTAATTTAAAGTTTTAAAAACATTCATTTATGATTAGTTAACAAATTAAAATTGTAAATATTCAAAACTTTCGTAATGTATATTGTCGCAGTTAAACAAAATTTAATTAAATAATAAAATCAATATTTAATATGGAGTTAAAAAATTTCTAGATTTGCAGCAGTAACAACTTTTAATTTATATATGCAACCATACGGTATTGAATTAATTGAATCATTTTTAAAATTCTGGCCAGATGAATGTTTTTTATATGTTTATTTAGACAAGGGTGCAGACAAAGTTGATTTTAAAAATGTAACAAGTAGAACAAAAGTTTTTGACTATAACAAAGAAATTCAAGATCATAAGTATTTCTGTAATAAATTTAAAAATTATGAGCAAAGACAAGATGATTACAGATTAAATGCTTTTAAGTTTGCTTTCAAAATTTTTGCAATGAAAAAAGCTTTATCTATTTGTTCTGCAGAATATTTAATTTGGCTTGATGCAGACATAATAACAATTAAGCCAATTAGAGAAAGTTTTTTGAATAGTTTGGTTGATAAAAATAAATATACATCTTATCTGGGCAGATCGCATGTTAAAAAAGAAAATGTTCGTTATTCTGAGACAGGGTTTATTATATTTAATACTCAGCATACTTTGCACAGTACTTTCTGGAAACAAATAGATGAAATGTATCTTGGTGGAAAATTATTTAAATTAGATTCTTGGACTGATAGTCACGTTTTTGATGCTGTTAGAACAAATTTAGAAAAAAATGAAAGATTACAAAATATAAATATATCAGATTTTGGTATAAGAGACGTCGGAAATGAAAGTCACGTTTTTGTAGCCAGTATTTTAGGTGATTATATGGATCACAAAAAAGGATCTAGAAAAAAAAAGAAATGGTCACCTGAATTTATATACAGATACAAGACAAACAATAATAATTAGAATTTTTAAATAAATTTATTTATAAGAATATTGGAATAATTTGTATAAAGCCAAATATGATAAGAAATACACCTATTAATTCTTTAAGCGCAGGTTTAATTATAGGAAATTTTCCAATTTCATATTCTTTTTTTCCCTGTTTATATCCATAAATTATCAATGTAATACCTAACAATAAGATAAAAATTCCAATTTCTGGAGATACTATTATATCTAAGTTTAGACTTTTCATATGAATGACCTAAAATATGCTATCAATATTTAATTGAATTTACAATTTTTACTATGTTAAATATTTTATAATTGAATTCAATGAGGAATTAAATGTCAACTAACCCCAGCTTAAAAAATGTTAATAATTACTTTAAAAATAAGAGATTTCATGAAGGATTAATTATTCTAAAAAATGAAATGCTAACATATCCTAAAAATAAAACTATTTTTGAACAAGTTAATAGATATAAAAAAAAATTTAAACCACAACTTGATACATCTTTAAGCCAATCAACAATCAGTAGATTTTTTGACTTACATAAACAAGGAAGAACTAAAGAAGTAATAACTAATTTAGAAATTTTACTAGGGACAAATCCTAGTGATTATTATGTTTTAAATTTACTTGGAACTTTTTATGGTTTAACAAAAAATTTTGTTAATGCTATAAAATTTCAAAAATATTCTATAAAATTAAATCCTTTTGACGAGAATAATTATTTAAATTTAGCAATTTCATTAGAGCAAAATGGCAACCTAGATTTATCTTTACCATTTCTAGAAATAGGTAAATTGTTAGATCCACATAATATAAATATTAACCAACAATTGGCTAAAATATATTATAAATTAGGAAAATATTCTCAAGCTACGTTTATCTATGAAAGTTTAACAAAGTTAAAAAAAAATAATAGTTCTATAATGTTAAGTTACATTAGATCACTTATAAAAACGAATGAACTACAAAAAGCGTTATCTATCTTAGAAAAATTAAAAATTAATATTTTTTACGATGATAATTTCTTAACATTAGAAGGTTTGATTTACTTTGAATTAGACAATGTTGAAAAGTCAAAAGAAGCATTAAAACAGGCCTTAAATAAAAATTCAAATAATTCAGACGCTTACACCATATATGGATTAATTTATCAAAAGAAGGGTGAATTAACAAAAGCTCTAGAAGCTCACAACAAATCAGCTATATTAAACCCAAAAAATCACATTGCTTTCAATAATTTAGCTGCTTGTTATGCTTTTATTGGTAAAGTAAAACTTTCCATAATAAATTTTAAAAAAGCAGTTGCAATCAATCCGTATTTTTTTGACGGCCTCTACAGATTAGGACAAATGCAAATTTATAACCAAGAATTTAGAGAGGGTTGGGCAAACTTTAAGTTTCGATGGAAATCTCGAGACTATTTCCACCAATATTTAAAAACTTCAAAGCCTATTTTAGAAAATATCATTAAAAATGATGAAAAAATATTGATATGGAGTGAACAAGGTCTCGGTGATCAAGTAATGTATGGAAGTATGTTTAAAGAATGTTCTAAATATTTATCTAACTTGGTAATTAAAATAGATAAAAGACTTATAGATGTTTTTAAAATTAAACATCCCAATATTAAATTTTGTGGTTTAGAAGACAAAATCGGTGAAACAGCATTTGATAAGCATATTCCTTTTGGTAACTTAGGAGGTCACTTAAGATTAAGAAAATCAGATTTTAAAAAAGCTGTTTTTCCGTATATAAGCTCAAATAAAAAAACACGGCAATTTATTATAAAAAAATATAAAAATAATCATAATTTGTTAGTTGGTTTATCATGGTCAAGCTCGAACCATCTATTATCAAACAATAAAAGTTTATCTTTAGAATTATTACTTCCAATACTCAAAATTAGAAATATTAAATTCATAGATTTAGAGTATAAAAACAGTACAAAGGAAATTAATTCATTTTATGAAAAACATAGTATAAAAATACTTCAAGAAAACACTATAGACAATTTTAACGATATTGAGGGACTCTGTTCAATAATAGATGTGTGCGATTTTGTTATAAGTTGCAGTAATACTAATGCTCATTTATCTGGAGCATTGTATAAAAAAACTTTCTTGCTACTTCCCAAAGGAAGAGGTAGATTATGGAATTGGAGTTCCAACAATGGTAAAAGTCAATGGTACCCAAAAACTGAGATATTAGAACAAAAAATTGTTGGTGATTGGTCACATCCTATAAATGAATTAAAAAAAGAAGTACTAAAACATGCAACCAAAATTAAATAATGTTTTTATTGGTTTTGATCAAAAAGAAGCAATAGCTTATCACTGTTTTGCACAATCATTGATTGACAATTCAACAATACCAATAAGTATCACTCCTCTAGCAGAAAATAATTTAGATATTTATGACGAAAAACATTCTGATGGAAGTAATAAATTCACATATAGTAGGTTTTTAGTTCCATACTTAATGAATTTTAAGGGCTGGGCTGTTTATTTTGATGGGGATATGATTTGTGTAAATGATGTAAAACAATTGTTAAACAATATTGATAGAAAATTCGCAGTATTAGTTGTTAAACATGAATATAAAACTAAACAAGAAAAGAAATATTTTGGACAAAGAAATGAAAATTATCCTAGAAAAAACTGGTCAAGTGTAATTATATGGAATTGTGAACACCCAAAAAATAAGCTATTAACACCTAATTTTATTAGCAATAGGGATGGTGCATTTTTACATAGGTTTAAATGGTTACAAGATGATGAAATCGGGGAAATAGATAAAAAGTGGAACTGGCTCGCCATAGAATATCCTAAGATAAGTGAACCCAATTTAATTCATTATACCTTAGGTACACCTTGTTTCCAAGAATACAGAGATACTTCAATGTCAGATTATTGGATAAAAACATTTAATAGATTAATGCAAGGTTATGAAAAATGATTAATTATTCAGTTCAGGAAAATCTTCTGGAAAAAAAAGAGTATGAGGTATTTTTATATTATATCTTGCATTTTGAATTAAAACTGTAGTTTTTTGGCCATCAGGGTCAATAATAATCCATTTTTTTAAATCAAATGGGTTTTCTATGAATTCTAAAAATAGTTCACCTGAATCTTCCTTACCAGATAGTTTTATTCTCAATTTAATTACACCAGTATTTTTTTTTAAATTAAAATCTAAGCTTTGATTATCAAATTGGATCTTTTTGTTAAGTAAAATAAATAAAGGAGTTTGATCTAGAGGAAGATTATTGGTTACTTTTAATTTCCTATTTTGAATTACAATCCAAAAACCTTTACATGTTATCAATAGGTTATTTGGTTTTTTATAGTCGATTCTTAATTTTCCAGGTAATTCTAAAAACAATTTTCCATTACTTATCATACCAGATGGACTAACTTGAATAAAATCTGCTTCAAGAGTTTGTAAATTTTTAAAAAACTTTTCTATTAATTGTTGAGCCAAAAAATTTTGTTCACTTGAATTGGATGGATAAGAATAAATTATGGTTAAAAAAAATGTTATAAATACGTATTTATAAATATTTGATATACTTTTAATAAAATTCAATTAATGGTCCTCAATTAAAACATCTCTTTTTCCTGCTCTTCCAGGTTTAGAGATAATATTATTCTCTTCCATTTTCTCTATAATTGTAGCAGCACGATTATAACCTATTTTAAAATGTCTTTGAATGAAAGATGTGCTTGCTCTCCTCTCCCTTGCTATTAAAGCCACTGCTTGATCGTATAAATCATCACTTTCATTTTTGCTTCCTATTAGTCCAAAGCTTCCATCATTAGTTAAATTGTTTGGTTCTTCTATGATGGTTTCGTCATAATCTGGTGTTGATTGATTTGACAGAAACCTTGT
Source organism: alpha proteobacterium SCGC AAA015-N04 (assembly GCA_000383115.1). Lineage (GTDB taxonomy): Bacteria > Pseudomonadota > Alphaproteobacteria > Puniceispirillales > Marisalimonadaceae > Marisalimonas. Next base: position 113,768 of record KB910533.1, on the reverse strand, counting down.
TACTTTTTCAACTTCATTATCCTCTACAAACGGACCATGTACTCTAGTTACTTTACCTCCTCCTGCCATATATAACATATCTCCTCTACCTAAAAGTTGTTCTGCACCTTGTTCTCCTAAAATAGTCCTACTATCTATTTTACTAGTAACTTGAAACGATATTCTTGTTGGGAAATTAGCTTTAATCGTGCCAGTGATGACATCAACAGACGGTCTTTGTGTAGCCATAATAACATGTATTCCCGCAGCTCTTGCCATTTGAGCTAACCTTTGAACTGCCGCTTCAATATCCTTTCCTGCTACGAGCATTAAATCAGCAACTTCGTCAATAATTACTACTATGAACGGTATAGGTGTAAGATCAATGTGTTGTTCTTCAAATATTGCTTGTCCTGTATCTGGATCAAATCCTACTTGGATACTTTTGGTTAATACCTCCCCTTTTTTTCTAGCCTCTATTAATCTATCATTATAACTATCAATATTTCTAACTCCAAGTTTACTCATGGACATATATCGTATTTCCATTTCTCTAACAGCCCACTTCAAAGCAACAATTGCCTTATTAGGGTCTGTTACTACTGGAGTTAACAAATGAGGAATACCGTCATAAACAGACAGTTCTAACATTTTTGGATCTATCATAATTAATCGGCACGTCTCAGGTGTATGCTTGTACAACAATGACAAAATCATTGCATTTATTCCAACTGATTTACCAGAACCAGTTGTTCCAGCAACTAGAAGATGGGGCATTTTGGCTAAATCAACTACAATAGGATAACCTGCTATATTTTTACCCAAACAAACAGGAAGACTAAAATTAGAATTTTGAAATTCTTCATGTTCCAAAATATTTCTTAGTCCAACAGTTTCTCTGAACTTATTTGGTAACTCAATACCAATTACATTTTGTCCTGACACCATTGCAACCCTAACAGCTTCAACCGACATTGATCTTGCAATATCATCTGCCAAAGAAATAACCCTTTGACTTCGCAACCCTGGTGCTGGCTGCAAGTCATATCTTGTAACTACTGGTCCATATCGAACTGATTCAATACGTCCATTAATTGAATAATCAGACAATACCCCTTCAAGAACTTTTGCATTTGAATCGAGTGTTTCTTTGCTAGGTGGTTTTATCTCTTCTGTTAGGTTTTTCAGTAATTTGATAGAAGGCAAGATAAAACCACTTTCAGAACCTAACGGAAGTGTTTCTTGATAAGAATTATTTTTATTGAGTAAATTCTTAGTATTATTGTCAGTTTTGCTATTTTTTATTAAAATTGGACTTTTTCTAAGTTTTGGTACTTTTCTTTCAACAAAATTATTTTTTGGTTTTAGTTTGAAGAAATAATGTTTAAAAAATTCTTTTAAGCCCAAATTTTGTTTATCTACAGTTTCTACTTCATTAAAATTTTGAGAGACAAAAAATAGGTTATATAACATTCCAATTATCCATATTAAGGGCAAAATAAAAGGTCTAAATAAAATTTTAATAAACTTTATTTCTTGCACCCCCAATGAAGATGTCCAAAAAAATGTGAGAAATGTGAGAAATAGTGATATAATTGAAATAATAACGCCTGCACTAAAATCAGTCATACTGAGGGAGTGAGTAATTTTGTCTAAGAACTTTAAATAGACCCATTCAGAAAAACCATCCTGTCTAAAAAATGATAAGTTTAGTTTTAAATATTCGTAGAGAAAATTTTCTAAAAATATACCCCCTAATGAACTAAAAATTATGATCAAAGGTATAGATAATAATTTTAATTTAAAAAAATTAAAATTTGAGTTGTTGAATAGTTTTAATCCCCAGAAAAATAATAAAAAACACAATAAAATTCCTGTAAGGATACCAAATTCTTTTATAACAAAACTAGAAAGCCAAGCTCCATTGTGTCCAAAAATATTTGTCGGTTTTTCATTAGAAAAAAAACCCCAACTTGGATCATTAGGATTAAAAGATATAAGAGACATAAAAAATAATATGGATATCAATATTAAAACAAATGACGAAATTTTAAATAACGATTTTTTAAAAAATGTTAACTTTATTTCGTCTTCTTTATTTGTCATTGAAAAAACCTAAATAATTTGTTCAATTAGACTGCAAAAATAGGCAAATTCTTTTCATTGCTTCTTCAACAACTTTGTTCTCTTCTACAATAGATATTCTTAAAAAACCTTTGCCAGGATTAAAACCTTTTATCTCTTTTGCCATAAAGCTTCCAGGCATTACCCTGAGTGAGAATTTATTCCATAAAACTTTAGCTGCCTCTTGATCATCTTTTACTTTTAACCATAAAAAAAACCCAGCATCTGGAGTTTTGAAATTTTTATAAAATGGCCTAAGATATTTATCTACTATTTCAAAATTTTTATCATAGTGGATGCAAGCTTCTAAATTATGATTATCATCATTATATAACGAAGCTGCAACATTTTGAATTGGAATAGGCACAGGTGATGCACCATTCGACACCAAAAGTTTATAACCATTTATTATTCTTTCATCGCCAACTATAAATCCTGCTCGTATACCAGGAACACTACTTCTTTTTGATAATGAATTAAAAATAATAATGTTGTTAAGATTTTTGCCTATCTGCAGAGCAGCATCTAGTCCTCCGATAGGTTTGGGTTTATTAGTTCTAAAAATATCATTGTAGCACTCATCAAATGCCAAAATAAAATTAAATTTTCTAGCCAATACAATAGCTCTTTTAAGATAATCAATGTTAGCCACACCCCCATGAGGGTTAGATGGTGAACAAATATACATTATTATTGAAGACCTCAGTATTTCAACAGGAATATCGTCTAAATTGGGCATATAGTCATTTTCTGGAAGTGCATTCACCCAGTAAATTTCAGATCCACTAGATATACTGCCTGCTTGCCATGCATGATAAAAAGGGTTTGTTACAATTGCTCTAGTTTTACCACATTTGAGATTTTTTGCTAATAGTCCTAACAGATGTAGGGGTTCACGTGTTCCAGGTACAGGTAAAATATTTTTATTGGCATCTACAATGGTCTCTGCTCCTGGATGTCTTCTTTGAATATATCTAATAATACTGTTACTGAATCTTGAAATTGCTGCAGTCGGAGGATAATTTCCCCATTTTTCATAATTAAGCGCTAATTCATTTTTCACAAATTCAGGAAAACAGATAGATGGCTCACCTAATGAAAGTTTAATTTCAAAATAGTCTGAATTTGAATCTAAATTTTCTAAAAGGTTGTTTAACTTACCAAACATCCATTCATCTAAAATGTTATATTCCGGATTAACCATTTTATCCCTTAAATTTGATCTATTAAACTTTTTAAAAATTTATACTATAATAAAAAATACATCATAAAACTCAAAGATCAAGGATATGAAACCATTAATTAATTCAGATATATCTTCTAAAGAACATTTTTATAAAATAACCGTTGTTGGTGGAGGCATTACTGGAGCAATAATGGTACTATTATTAAAAAATTCAAATTTGTTTGATACAAAAGAAATTATGTGGATCAGACCTAAAAATACTGCTTCAAATGATCTCAGAACGACTTTTTATAATCACTCAAGCTTTAAACTTTTGAGTCGTTTAAACATATTAAATAAATTAAAAAAAGCTGATTATAGCGAAGTAAAAGAAATTAAAGTTTTTGGTAAAAAAAATACTTCCCCACTAATTTGGAGTAGCGACGGTAAATCACCATTAGGAACTATTATAAGAAACAATATTATTCTAGATTCAATTATAAAAGAATTAAGTGATATTAAACAAAGTGATAGCTTAGTTACAAATACTACTTGTGATGAATTTGAAAGGACATTGTATCTTAAAAATAAGCAATCCATTAAAACTCACTTAGTTATATCAGCTGACGGAAAAAACTCTCGAATAAGAGAATTACTGTCAATAAAAACAATTTCAAGGCAAACTAACCATACAGCCATATCTGGATTTTTGAAAGTTTCAGAAAATCACAATTTAACAGCTATACAAGCATTTACAAAATTAGGACCTGTTGGATTGTTACCTTATGATAATAAAAATATTATCAACTTTGTTTTTAGTGTTGAGAAAAATAGATGTAAGAGAATTTTTAAGAATAACCACCCAGAGATTTATTTATGTAATGAATTAAACGATTTTTTCTTTAATATAAAATTAAAATTTGAGCCTTTAAACAAAATTTCTGGAGTCAAAAGCAATATCTCAACATGGCCTCTAGATTTAAAGTTTATTTTAGATCCAACTTCAGAGAGGACAATTTTAATTGGTGATGCTGCGCATGCGATACATCCTTTAGCAGGCCAAGGATTAAATCTTGCTATACAAGATTGTGTTTCAACACTAACTTCTATAGAGAGAAGTTTAAAATTCGGCAATGACTTAGGCGACACTTCAATCTTAAATAATTATAAAAAACAAAGATTACCCAAAACAACTGCTATGACAGCTATGACTGATTTTCTCTTTTATGGCTTTACAATAGATTCTTATATTTCAGAAACATTATTAACAAAAGGTATGACAGCACTTAATAAGAGTAATATCAAAAATATTTTCAAAAAAATAGCAGCAACATAGTCATAGTGACTTATAGTACTTTTCTAGATATTTTTGATGATTTTTTCCAAAATCATAGAGTAAATCCCAATTAAAAATTCCAGTATGGTGATAATCAGAAAAAATAATCCTTATTTCATAATTTCCAACTGGCTCTAACTTACTTATTGAAACATTACTTTTATTTTTAACAATTATCTTGGGCCCACCATGGCCTTGAACCTCTCAGATGGGCTTTCTACTCGTAATAATTCTGCAGATATACTATATTGGCTATTATCGTCGAATTTTATTAATAAGTTCTTACCTTCATCTATTTTCTCTATGGATAAAGGAAAAGCATTCATTTTATATATCCTAAATTCAATTAGTTATTATTTTTCGATATTTTATTACAATTAAAACTTTAAATTTCTATTATTATTTAATGTTTAATAATATCTGACAAATTTGCCTCTTTGTTGTAGCTCTCTAACATTGAAAGCAATAAGTGATTTCTTTTTGATAATAATAAAGTCTCTAAAAGTAATTGCTTTTCTTTAGAAGTTATTGGGCATATCATTGTAATTTGATCTGCTAAATTCAAATCCTCACATTTGTCGATTATTTCCATATTAAAGTTTATATTATTTAATTTTAAATATTTCTTGAGTGCAACTTTCAAATGAAAAAAATTATCATTATGATTAACCTTAATAAGATCCTGAGTAAAAGGTTTCCAATCTACATCAGCAATTCTAAAGTTTTGCTTATTAACTTTTTGCTTTATAATATTAAACCTACTAATTCCCTTAAGAGTAATTAAATATCTATTGTATTTAATTTCCTCAAATTTTACAATTTTACCAGCACAACCTATATCATACATACTTGTTTTTGAGTTTTTTAAACCCAATGTTTTTGGTTGAATGATTCCGATTAACCTGTCATCCGAAGAAATAGCCTTGTTAATCATCTTTAAATATCTGGGTTCGAAAATATTTAATGGTAGATATGTATTAGGAAACATAACTACTCCCTCAAGAGGAAAAAGGGGAATTTGTTGTGGAAAGTTATCTAAAATTTTTTTCTCCATTCAATTGTATTTTTTAATTATTATGAAAACAATAAAGAAGCAAGCTTTCTCCTTGCTACAATAGTTTCTTTAGATTCCAAACCAGTCGAATTAAAAAATTCTAATAATTGTTTTCTTGCAGCTTGATCATTCCAATCTCTATCTATCTTTATTGATTTTAAAAGTAGATCAAAAGAATTTGAAATTTCTCCATTCCCGTATAATGCTACTGCCATTTGAAACAAGTTATCAAGGTCTTCAGGATCTTCTTTAAATTTCTTATCATAAATTTCTATATCAGAGCTAGCATTAAATGCATTTTCAGCAATTTTGAGGGAAGATAAAATCTCTAAAACAGATTTAGAGTTTTTAATTTCAGGCCTCAATGTGTTAACTATATCTTTTGCCTCTAAAAACTTATTTTCACCTATTAATGACCTAAGCAAAGCAGAAATAGCGTCAAGATTTTCCGTATCCAAAATTAAAACTTCTTGAGCTAATTCTTTTACTTCTTTCCAATTTCTTTCATCAACTTTTAATTTTAAAGTTGAAAGCAGTGTTTCAATCTCTTCTCCTGGACCAATTAGATTGGATGATTTTTTTACATACTCTAGGATTTCACTTCTAGTCTTTACACCTTGAAATCCATCTACAACCTTACCTTGATAAAAAGTATAAACTGTCGGAATAGATTGAATTCTTAGTTGAGCTGCGATTTCTTGATTTTGATCAATATCAATTTTAGCTAAAATTACATTCCCTTTTTTGTTATTTACCACTTCCTCTAATACTGGACCTAATTGCTTACAAGGCTCACACCAAGGTGCCCAAAAATCAACAATTACTGGAATATCTTTTGATGCTTCAATTACATCACTCATAAAACTATCAGCGTTTACATCTTTTATATTATTATATTTAANTATTAAATCCACCTCAATCTGGTATTTTAGGAATGCATAAAATCCAAAAAAGACCAGTTGCAATAAATGATAATGTTGAGATAAGACCAATGATGTATCTAGCGCTTTCATATGATCATAGAATAATTGATGGTCGTGAAGCCGTATCTTTTTTAGTTAGGATAAAAGAAATAATAGAAGATCCTAGACGTCTTGTAGTAGGCGCATAGTTTTTAAGTTGAAGGTGTTTAATGTCTGATAAAAAATTTGATCTTGTTGTAATTGGCGCAGGCCCTGGAGGTTATGTTGCTGCTATTGTCGCTGCTCAAAAAGGTATGAGAGTAGCCTGTATTGAAAAACGAAAAACTCTAGGTGGAACCTGTTTGAATGTTGGATGTATACCATCTAAAGCATTATTACATGCTTCAGAACAATATGAAAATTCAGTCAAATCTAATGGTAATGATGAATGGGGTATCAAATACAAGGAGGTAAGCCTTGACCTGCCAAAATTACTCAAAAAGAAATTGGGTATTGTAGACGAGCTAACAAAAGGAATAGATTTCCTGTTTAAAAAAAATAAAGTTACTAAATATATTGGTGCTGCAAAAATTTTATCTCCTAACGAAATTGAAATTATGAATAGTGAAAAAACTGATGTAATTAATGCAGATAAAATAATTATTGCTACAGGATCTGAATCTACAAATCTTCCAAATATTAATGTCGACGAAAAGAAAATTGTAACGTCAACCGGCGCTTTAGAATTGGATAAGGTTCCAGAGAAGATGATAGTCATTGGTGCTGGAATAATTGGACTTGAAATGGGCACTGTCTGGAGAAGACTTGGAGCGGAAGTCGAGGTAGTAGAATATCTTCCTAGAATTTTACCAGGAATAGATGACGAAATAGCCAATAATTTTATGAAAATACTTCAAAAACAAGGTGTTAAATTTAAATTAGCTCATTCGGTTGAAAAAGCAAAAATCATAAATGACAAAGTATTGCTCTCCGTTAAAGATATTAATAACAATACACATAATGAATTAGATGCAGATGTAGCGCTGGTATCCGTTGGAAGAAAACCAAATACTAATGGATTGGGTTTAGAAAAATTAAATTTGAAAATAGACAAGCATGGATTTATAGAAACAAATGAAAATTTTCAAACCTCAGTATCAAACATTTATGCAATTGGTGATGTAATTAAGGGACCAATGTTAGCTCACAAAGCAGAAGAAGACGGTGTCGCGGCTGTAGAGATAATGAATGGGGAAGCTGGCCACGTTGATTACAATCTTGTACCAGGTATCATATATACTTCACCTGAACTGGCTGTTATTGGCAAAACAGAAGAAGAATTGAAAGCAGGAGGTATTGCTTACAACAAAGGAACATTTCCTCTAATGGCCAATAGTAGAGCTAAAGCTATTAGACATACGGATGGCATGGTAAAGATCCTATCAGATAAATCTACAGATAAGATACTAGGTGCTCACATGATTGGCCACGAGGCAGGAACTGTAATACACGAGTTATCTATTGCAATGGGATTTGGTGCGTCATCTGAGGATGTAGCTAGAATTTGTCATGGTCATCCTACGGTAAAAAGTATAAACTGTCGGAATAGATTGAATTCTTAGTTGAGCTGCGATTTCTTGATTTTGATCAATATCAATTTTAGCTAAAATTACATTCCCTTTTTTGTTATTTACCACTTCCTCTAATACTGGACCTAATTGCTTACAAGGCTCACACCAAGGTGCCCAAAAATCAACAATTACTGGAATATCTTTTGATGCTTCAATTACATCACTCATAAAACTATCAGCGTTTACATCTTTTATATTATTATATTTAATAGGCTCCATAATTTTACAAAACTCCTTTATCAAAAATACTCAATAAAATAAAACAAATTTATATTTCAAACAATTTATTACAAAATACTACAATTGACCAATTATTAAAGTAGGTATATTGGATTAATGTTTGATTATTTAAAACGTGTATCAATATGAATAGTAAAATAAAAATTGCATTGATTGGTTGTGGTAATTGGGGTTCAAACATAGCCCGAAATTTATTTGATTTAGAATCCTTGGCCTGTGTGTATGATACCAACAATCAGTTGATAAAAACAATTTCAAACAACTTTAAGGTACCTATTTTATCTCTAAATGAAATTTTTTCTGATAATGAGATTAATGCAGTTGTAATATCAAGCCCAGCAAACACACATAAAGAATTAGCGCAAATGGCTCTTAATTCCAATAAAGATGTTTTCATTGAAAAACCTTTTTGTCTTTCTCTAAAAGATGCACAGTTACTTTCTGAGTTAACTCTTAAAAAAAATAAAATTTTAATGGTTGGTCATCTTTTGAATTATCACAATGCCTTTATAAAAATGAAGGAACTCATTAATGAAAACAAAATAGGTATAATAAAAAATATTAGAGCAAATCGTCTGGCTTTAGGTAGAATTCGTTCATCTGAGTCGGTTATTTATGATTTAGCTTCACATGATATTTCGATGGTACTTTCTATTACTAAAAATTTACCTAAAAAATTAGAAATTCTATCAGTGCATCACAACTCCAATGTTGGACCAGATGCTATAAGTTTAAAATTAACTTTTAATAATAGAACAACAGCACTAATAAATTGTGACTGGATGTGCCCTTATAAAGAACATAAATTTTCAATTGTTGGTACAAATGGATCTTTAGTTTTTGACGATACTAAAGATTGGGCACATAAATTATATTTTAACCCTTCAATTATTAAAGAAGATAACTCAATAAGTTATTATCCAACGGAAAAAATATACGTCAATAAGAATGAGCCCTTAAAAAAAGAGTTAAAAGAATTCATAAACTCTATACAATCAAGAAAAAGTCCTTTAACAGATCACAATGAGGCAATAAAAGTTCAAACTGTAATGGAAATGATTGATAAAAAACTAGGAAAAAAATGATACCTTTTGTAGATTTAAAAGCACAACAAAAACTCATTCGTTCAAAAATTGACGAACGTATTAAAAACGTATTAGATCATGGTCAATATATTCTAGGACCAGAAGTCCAAGAACTTGAGGAAAAGTTAAAATCATTTACTAATACCAAACACGTATTATGTTGTTCAAGTGGTACAGATTCATTATTACTTGCCCTTCTTGGCTTAAATTTAAATCCAGGAGATGGTGTTATTGTACCTGCATTTACATTTGCTTCCTCTGCAGAAGTAATGCCATTACTTGGAGCTATACCAATATTTATAGATGTTGATATTGATACTTTTAACTTAGATATATCAAAACTAGATGCAACTTTAGAAACGGCTAACAACAAAGGTATTAATGTAAAAGGTATAATGTCAGTTGGTTTATTTGGTCAACCTGCAAACATGAACCCTATTAATGATTTTGCCAAAGGACACAATTTATGGGTACTTGATGATGCTGCGCAATCTTTTGGCTCTCAATACAATGATATCCATACAGGAAGTTTATGTGAAGTAACTTCAACTTCTTTTTTTCCTGCTAAACCTCTGGGATGCTATGGAGATGGTGGGGCGCTTTTCACTGATGATGAAAATATTTATGAAATAGCCAGTTCAGCTCACGTCCATGGTATGGGTAGAAATAAATATGAATATGAAAGAATTGGAATGAATGCACGTATGTCAACAATACAAGCTGCTGTCTTATTAGAAAAATTAGATATATTTCCTTCTGAACTTAAGAAAAGGCAGTTGGTTGCCGAAAGTTACAGTAAAAACTTTAAAGAGTTGAGTTTAGATATTAAACTGCCTGTATTAGGAAAGAATACAACAAGTAGCTGGGCTCAGTATACCATTGTCCTGCCTGAACACATAAATAGAGATCGTTTACAAGAGAAATTAAAACTAAGAGACATTCCTACTGCAGTATATTATCCTATTCCACTTAATTTTCAAAAGCCCTACAAAAAATTTCCTGTTTCATTTGCTGGTTTAGATAATACTTATTACTTATCAAAAAATGTTTTATCATTACCAATGCATCCATATTTGAGTGAAAATGATATAGCTTTTATTACTCAAAATTTTTATGAATGCGTTATTAGTGATTGAACGTTATAATTTATTTTTCTTGATAGTATTTTAGAGAATGTTATATTCCAAATGATTGTGTGCGGGCGTAGCTCAGTGGTAGAGCATCTCGTTGCCAACGAGAATGTCGAGAGTTCGAATCTCTTCGCCCGCTCCAACTTAAAGAAATCATATGGTCTAACACTTAGACTATAAACTTACTTTTTTTGTAATCCAGCATCCATTTGTTAAAAACTAATATGGCTTCATCCATATCAGCTGTTCTGTTTGGATGTTTTTTTGCTCTACCAAGCATAGTAGATACAACATTTAGTTGGTATTTTTTGTCTCTGTGTTTGATTGCGTCTATTGTATAAGTAGCTTTTTCTTTATTCTTGAAGCCAAGTCCTTTTAAAGTTGTCTCAGGCTTATAATCTGAATATAAAGATAAATTAAGAGGCTTTAACTTATCCTTGTATTTATCGTTACTAATTTGCGTAGAGTCTATAAGATCAAAAATGTTATGGGGTTCTAAAGTTGGATATTCATTTACTACTTTACCATCATAACCTATTAGTTTTATAGAAAACCTAAGACCCTTTTGTCTAAAAGACATTAATTTGACATGTCTTTTATGAAATTCTTTTATGTGTATTTGATAAAGTTCTTTAGAATTTTTATAGTTACTATCTCTATAACAATTAGTACATAACAAAAGTATTCTACATTTCCATTTGTATATCGTTAAATCCATTGTTTAGTATTTTGTATTAATTATTTTCTGTATCAACAATATCACTTTCATTTTTACTAATTTGATTTTTTTTCTTTTTCATTCTGCAAACCTCTTTTAAAGCCAAGCCTGCCATAATTCCTATACCCATTCCTATAATAGTTCCTTTAATTATTCCTATTCCAAACATTTAAAACTCCTAATTTTCCATATAAATATATTAAACAACCAAAAGAGATTCTAACAAAACACCGATTATGCATGTTCATTTATAAGAATGATTGGCTGAATTAATTTGATGAACATATGTTGTATAATTAATTACTAATAACTATTATTCAATATTATGACTATATTTAATAAAATATATGTAATTAAGCTTTAAGGAATAACATGCTTAGATTTGCAATTTTATGTTCAATTGTTTTGTACCTCCAAAATTTGGGAACCTTAAAGGCTTGCTCATTTAATTGTAGTAGTGTTTCTTTAGAAAAGTATAGTATTGTAATTAAACCACCCGCTCACACCGGATTCAAAAAACATAGTTTCCCTAACGGTCCAGTCAAAAAACACTCGTTTTCATATATAAAAGATGCTTCTAATGCAAGAGCTGGCAAAGCTTTTCAAAGATTTGAGTTAAGAGACGGTGATTGTTTTCCCGACAGAAGTGGAAGATGGAATGATTGTAAAATGAATAGAGAACGTTTTGAATTTCATAGTAAACCCAGACAAAAACTAATAGGAAAGCAATGTTATGGATATAGTATTAAACTAGATAAAAATTTTAGATCACTTAATCCAACCAATACCGATATAGGTCAAGTTCATCAACAGGGGGGACCTAAAGGAACAGCAGGAGGACTAAAATCATTTCCTCCTATTATTCAAATTGGAGCAAAATACAATGTCGTTTATTTGGGTTGGCACAAATTATCAGGTGATCCTAAAAAAGTAATTGCCAAAAGAATTGATCATAGTTTAGCAAAAATTAGTGACATGAGAAATGTTTGGACAGATATATCATTTTGTTTAGACTTTAAAAATAAAAGAATTGATGCATGGGTTAATGGTAAGAAGAAGGTTGAAATACTACAATCTCCAATTAGATTTAAACCTGAAAAAATCTATTTTAAGTATGGTATTTATAGAAGTTTTATAAGTAGATTTAAAGATAAAATATTAAAAGATCCTAATGGTAAAATGCCAACTCAAATTGTCTATTATGATGAAATCAGAAGAGGAAATTCAATTGAAGAGGTTGATATAAACTTAAACCCAAATCTTAAAACTGTTGATTAAGTAAATTTACCTACATATAATTTAAAAGCAGTATATACTAAAAATGTATCGCTAATATGAAAATTTAATATGCAAAAAATTAATTAGAATGCAAATAAACGCTTCTCTTTCTTTTAAATTCAACCCAACTTATTATACATATCTATAAATACTCAATTAACTGTTGGCAGCACATAAATAATGAAAATTTTGTTTAAAATATTTTTACTCATAATTGCAACATTACTTATTCCACACAAAGCGTTTTCTTATAGCAAGAATTCAGGAAAAGTTAGTGTTAGTGTTTCTGTGAATAAGACAAAAAAATCAGATAATAAGAGTGCGGACGCTGAAACACATGCTTTAGTCAATAAAACTATGGAAAGTAATAATAGCTTAAATAAAGATAATACGCCTGTTAGTAAAACTGAAGAAACTCCATCTGTTAAAGACACATATAATGAACAATCATACTCATATGACGATAACAACAGCTATTCAGACGATGATTATGATAAAAATAATAATTTTGGAAATAAAGTAGATGGTTACAAATCTAGTAAAAAATATGAAATAGCTAAACAGGACAGATTATTTAATGCTATTAAAAATTTTAAAAATGAAAAAAATCTAAGTAAGGGTGATCTAAAAAGAATAAATAATTTAGTTAATAAAAGAATCATAGAAATAGCAAAAAAAATTAAATTCAAATTTGATAAAGATGATGAAAAAAGAATTTTTGAATTCACAGAAAATATAGACTATGAATTTGAAATAATAGAAAAGAAAGCTGAATTAGTTGACTATATTCAAAAGACATTTGAGGTAATGGGAATAATTAATTAACCCCATCTACTTAGGAATCTACAACTAATAACTCATATACTATTCTGACTTATAAACTGAGTAATGAATTAAGCGTTAATTATATGTGATATTAGAGTTATAATATGTCTACCTATGATTTACTCATCTGTCAGTTCTAAAACAGTTATTTTAGAATATACGAATGAGCACTTTGATAAGTGTTTTGAAATTGTTTCATTGAATAAACAACCATTATGTGTGACTGAAGCATAATAAAGGATTGATTAATTCTTCTCTCATCCCAAAAATTATATTATCGTTCTCAAGTCATGTTTGATAATTCAAAATTTACTTTATCTAGAACGTAATAATCATTTAGATTATTCATGATGCTTTTTGGTGCAATTAGAAAACCAACATATTTAGCATATTTAGGCGACCAAACAATCGAAGTTGCTCTTGCAATTTCTAAATCTTTTTTAAAAACAGGAAGATTATTATAAAAAACAGATTTATCTTCACTTTTTAAATTGAATTGAATTTTATATATATTTTTTTTAGACCCAAACTGTTTATGTTTTAATAGCGCATATTTTCCAATGAAATCATTATCCTTATCAAGATTACAAAAACTCTCTAAACCACAATCATATGGCGTATCTTTATTTGTCATTTCATTTCCATAACTAAGAAGATTATTCTCTACCCTCTCAATCATATTTGGACACCCGACTCTAATGTTAAACTCTTTACCTTTTTCAATTATTAGATCCCACAAAATTCTTCCATTGTTGGCATTGGTTAACAAAATTTCATAACCAGATTGTTTGCTGTATCCTGTTTTTGATATTATGATTTCTTCTTTATTAAATATAATTTTGATAAAGTTGAAATTTTTTAAAGATTTAATTTTCTCACCAAAAATTGATGCGGTTAAATTTTCAGATTTTGGTCCTTGAATAGCAATTGTTAGTATATCCGTTTCTCTTACTTGAGAATAAAATTCTTTTGAATTATTTATTGCTGAAATCCAATTAAATAAATCTGAGTCAGATAAAGAAATTAAGAAATGATTCATAGCAATGCAAAAAACAACTGGATCATTTAACAAACCCCCTTCAAAATTAACTATTGGTGCATAATATGCTTTACCAGGAGAAATGGTGGAGAAATCTCTACAGAAAAGATGTTGCATTAATGACAAAGATTTTCTGCCTTTAACTTCAATCACTCTTTGTGCACAAACATCCCATAACTGGACATTTTTTATTAAATGAAAATAGTCATTTTTTAATGATTTAAAAACTGTGGGAAGAAGAGTGTTGTTATACACACTATATTTTTTAACACCTGCCTTTTCATTTCGGGAAGTAAAAGGAGTCCTTTTAATCCTATTAGATGTGCTAATTAAAAAATCATTAGACATTTGTTCATACCCCAATTAAACAATATTTAAACAATACATTGGATATTTTTTATGAAAAGTAAATTAAGAAAATTACTCAAAGACAATAAATTTGTTTTTACTGCCGAAACATCTCCACCAGATTCTGGAAATAAAAATATTATTACTGAAAGAGTAAAATGTTTAGAATGTTTGGCTGACGCAATAAATGTAACAGATGGAGCGGGTGCAAAATCTCATATGTCAGCGCTAGCTACAGCTGCAATTCTTGCTAGAGAAGGTATTGAGCCTATTTTACAATTTACTACAAGAGATAGAAATAGACTTGCAATTCAAGGTGACCTACTTGGTGGATGGGCATTGGATATTCCAAATATTCTTTGTTTGTATGGTGACGAGGTAAGAAGTGGAGATCAACCAGATACCAAGGAAGTAAGAGATCTAGATACAATTGGTCTATTAAAAACTGCTCACGAAATAAAAATTAATGGGATGTATCCTTCTGGAAGAAAGATTGATGATGCACCAGAATTTTTTATTGGTGGGGCTGACACCCCATTTAAAATTACAGATGATTTTGATGGGTTAAATTTAAGAAAAAAGATAGATGCCGGTGTTGAGTTTTTTCAAACTCAATACGCTTTTGATGAAAATTTATTAAAAAATTATATGTTTAAATTAAATAAGCTAGAAATCACTAACAAAGCATATTTTATCATTGGATTAGGGGTAATAAAATCTGCTAAAAGTGCCCGATGGATGAATAAAAATCTATTTGGTATTAATATACCCGAAAATATAATTGATAGGATTGAACAATCTAATAATGAAAGTTTGGAAGGTATAAAAATATGTATCGAATTAGTTGAAAAATACAAATCAATACGCGGTGTAAGTGGAGTTCATTTGATGGGTTATAAACAAGAAAAAGATATAGCAACTGTAATCTCAGAATTTAAATAATTAATGAGCTATAGATTTAGGTATACTAGTTATATTGACTTTACAGTAATTTTCTTTGCCGCCTTTTTGGCTTCTTCTAAAGTTGGTGCTAAGATAACACCCATTCGTCGATATGATTTTAAAGTTGGTTTGCCGAAAATTCTATAATCTACATTTTTGTCTTCTAACGCTTTTTCTATACCTTCAATCAAATAGTCTCCAGAGGCATTTATTCCTGCCAAAATGACATGACTAGCACCAGGTTGTAATATTTTAATTTCTGGCAAAGGCATTCCCAGCAAAACCCTAGCATGTATATCAAACTGACTATAATTTTGGGTAAACATAGTTACCATACCGGTATCATGTGGTCGAGGGCTTAATTCGCTGAAAATTACATCATCCTTTTTGTCAATGAAAAACTCAACCCCAAATATACCTGATCCACCAAGATCTAAAACCATTTTTTTGGCGGCTTTTTGTGCTTTTTTGATAACGTCTTTAGAACAATCAGCAGGCTGCCAGCTATACTGATAATCACCCCTTTTTTGAAAATGTCCAATTGGATTACAAAATGTTACTTTCCCAGATTTTTCTAAAATTGTTAAAAGAGTTATTTCATATTGAAAATCAATGAACTCCTCAACTATTACACGTTTCCTGTTTCCTCTCATGCCTTCTAGAGCATATTTCCAGGACACCTTCAATTCATTCTTTGAGTTTGCATAACTCTGGCCCTTGCCAGATGAACTCATAACCGGTTTAACAGCTACCTTTGTGCCAATTTTATTGGCCTCAAAAATTAATTCCTCTTCAGTTTCTGCATATGCATAATTAGCAGTTTTTAATCCTAAAAGCTTTGCTCTATCTCTTATTTTATCTCTATTCATAGTTAAATTTACAGCTTTTGCGGAGGGTATTACATTAAAACCCCTTTTTTCAGCTTTAAGCAATACATTTGTATCAATAGCTTCAACCTCAGGTACAATAAAATCGGGTTTATGTTTATCAATAACTTGATTTAGTTTATCTTGATCAAGCATATTAAACACTTCATTTTTATCACTAACCTGCATAGCAGGAGCATTTTCATATGCATCACAAGCTGTCACGTAACAACCAATTCTTTTAAGACTAATTGTTAGTTCTTTACCTAATTCACCACTACCCAACAGTAATATTCTTTTCATATATTAACCTTTTTAAGTTTGAATTGACTATTTTCTAACTTAAAATAATTAAATGACCTTAATAAAATCACTTATTTATAAATTTTTAAACAAGAAAATATCTAACATTTATGATAATCGCTTTAATAATTATAATAATACCCCTAAAGGAGTATTTTGGAACAGTAAATTATCACAAGATCTTAGATTAAATATAATTTTAAATAAAATATTAAACAATTCAAAAAATGGCAAATTCTCAATTGCGGATATTGGTTGTGGTTATGGAAGATTATACGAAATAATTATAGAGAGAAACTTAAATGGGAGAATTCAATATCAAGGGTTTGATATTAATAAGAAATTAATTCGGTTTTGTAATGAAAATAAAGATTTTGAAAATGTTAAATTTGCTATAGGCTCATTTCCTTTCAAAAACATAGATTATGTGGTCATGTCAGGGACATATAATTTAGCACCAACAAATAACATAAATTTGTGGGAGAACTATATTATTAAAAATCTCAAATTAAATTGGAATTTTGCAAAAAAAGGGATGATCTTTAACTGTTTGATTAGAGAAAAACGAACAATACATAAATATCTTTATTACACCGAATTATCCTGGATAAAAAAAATGTGCGAGGAAAATTTTTGCAAACCCATCATTATAAAACATTATATGCTTAACGAAGACATTACGGTAATTCTAAAAAGATGACCCTACGTTTTTAATGACTGCAAAAAACCATTTAGATGATATGAAAATAATTCTGGATCTTCAACAGGTATTAAGTGACCACATTCTGGAACCTCAATTCTTCTAACATTTTTTACACTTTTAATTAGGTCATTTATATCTTCTTCAATTCTGAAAACTTTATCATAGTGACCTGACATTATTAATACAGGTAGTTCGAGTTTTGCCCAATCAAAATCCCAATTTGTTGTATATCCACCATGCATTAGTTTCGTTATACCATCGTAATCATCTAACCCCAGATAATTCTCGTATTTAAGAGCGTTGTTTTTCATTGTGGATAGAAACTTGGGTGATGCTAACATCGGCAATACCATGTCTAGAATAAGGGAAGTTCCACCAAATCTTACTGCATTAGCCATTGCATTGTTTATCCAATTTAGTCTTTCGCTTGGTTTTCTTAGAGTATTTATTAAAACCAAACCTTTTGCTTGTATACCCTTTAACAAAGACTTAGCAGCATATAAGCCTCCTATAGACAAACCAATAAATACTTTATTTTCAGGCTTTATAAAATTTACCAAATTAATTAAATCATTAATTATAACATCATCATTTAATTCTAGATTACGATCAAATTTGCTCTGTGACTGTCCTCTAAAGTTGTAAACTAAGTAACCATCATTATTTTTCATTAAATTCTTACCAATAGAACCATTCCATGTAGACAAATCACCAGTCAAAGCATTAACAAAAACGCAAGTATAACCTCCATCCTTTGGTTCTACATATTCATAGTAAAGTTCATTATTATCATCAATCTTAAATATGGACATACAAATTTCCTATTCTTCAGTGGTTTCTATTTTTAAGTGTGAAAAATGCACTTCTAGTTCTTGATCTCTCAAAGTTGAAAATTTATTGAATTCTTCTTCATCTAATAAATTAACATTTTTATTAAAATCTTCATCTTCTCTTTTTATATTAATTTCTTCTAGTATTTTATCTGTTTCTGTAACGTCTCTCTTTATAGGCATTTCTCCAACTCTTTCTTGAAATATTACTATGGCTCTAAGGCCTCTTTCAATAGCAGATCTCTCATCTTCATTCTCACTTTCGTCAAATCCAACATACAGCGCATGAATGATATGTTGTTTTGGATCTGGTAAAATACCAGAGTCAAATATCATTTCGCCCTGAGGATCTAGATTATTATAAAATTCGCTAAATCGTGCTAAAATTTCTCTTGTTCTGGATGGCCCGGGCTCTATAGGAGGAGCCTTTTGTGGAGGAGGTGGTGCATTTATGCTATTCCAAATGGCAACACATATCATAAAAACAAATGTAACAACTAACGCAATTATAAACGGTGTAGAATCGACAAACATATTACATTAATAATAAATTAATTTTTTTAATTATAAATAAATAAATAATAAATCAAAACAAATTTTTACTCTAATAATCTTGGCTAATAAATTTTACTCTAATTTTTTTAATAGTGAAATTTGCTTTTTATAGGATTTTATTGTTATTATGATTCTTGAATTTTTAATTCAACTTACTTTAATTTTAATCAATCAAGGTTTGTAACTATTACAAGCGGAAACAGGAGAATAAAATGAGAAGGGTATTCGGAGCTGCATTCACTATGGCAGCAACCGTAGCCGTAGGCCTTAGTTGGGCTACAATAGGAAATGCTGCATGTGGAAAAGTCACTATTGCAGAAATGAATTGGGCATCTGCTGAATTAATGGCTAATGTAGATAAGATAATATTAGAAAAAGGTTATGGATGTGAAGTTGAACTGGTTTCAGGCGCTACAATGCCTACTTTTACCTCGATGAACGAGAAAGGATCACCTGATGTTGCTCCAGAGCTTTGGGCTAATGCAGTCGCAGTTCCATTAAACAAAGCTGTTGGTGAAAATAGATTAATTGTTGCTAACAAAGGTCCAATTACTGGTTTAGGTGAAGGTTGGTGGCTTCCTCCTCACACCATTAAAAAACACCCAGAGCTTAAAACAGCTTTAGATGTTTTAAATAGACCTGATCTTTTTCCATATTCTGAAGACAAATCTAAGGGAGCTTTTGTTGGGTGTCCCGCAGGTTGGGGTTGCCAATTAGCTAATGCTAACCTTTTTAGAGCTTTTGAAATGGAGAAAAAAGGATGGGTTCTTGTTGATCCAGGAAGTGCAGCTGGTTTAGATGGTTCAATGGCGAAGGCTGTTGAGAGAGGTGAAAATTGGTTTGGTTATTACTGGTCACCAACATCTATGATTGGAAAATATAAAATGCACAAGTTAGACTTTGGTGTACCTTTTGGTGGCAAAGATAACTGGGATAACTGCATAGTGAAGCCAGAGAAGGAATGTGCAAATCCACAAAAATCTTCTTGGGTTAAGTCTGAAGTTAATAGTGTAGTGTCAGCAAACTTTAAAAAGAATGCCGGTGTCGCTATGAATTACATTACAAACAGAGTTTATCCAGGCGAAATAATGAATGGAATGCTTGTGTTTATGACTGAACAAAAAGCATCTGGAAAAGATGCAGCTTTCGAGTTTTTAGAAAAGCACGGAAGCGTTTGGGAAAAATGGGTTTCTGCAGACGTAGCGAAAAAAGTTAAAGCTGGTCTTTAATTAAAACTAAATTTTTTAATCACTACCTTTAAATGGAGGTAGTGATTATTTTTTTACCTTAGGAATGCAAAATGGATTGGTTTTTTAATTTCCCTGACATGAGCAGATCTGATCTAAGAGAGTTTAAGAAAACTGTAGATTTTGCATTCACTGATTTTTCAAGAACTTATGGCCAAGGCATTGAAGAATTTTTTGAACCATTACTGATGTTCTTAGTATGGTTTGAGAAGCTTTTTATTAATACCCCTTGGCCTATTATAATATTTAGTATTCTCTTACTTGCTTGGATAGGCTCAAGATCCATATTAATAGTTGTTGGAACTTTTTTGAGTTTTATGTTGATTGGGTATTTCGGTATGTGGGAAGACACAATGTCAACATTAGCCATTATACTTGTTGCCACATTCCTATGTATAGCAATTGGTATACCACTGGGTATTGCTATGGCGAGAAGTAATAAAGTTCAAGCTGCAATAGTTCCTATTTTAGACGTTATGCAAACAATTCCTAGTTTTGTGTATTTAATACCGGTTGTGATGCTTTTAGGTATTGGCAAGGTTCCTGGATTAATTGCAGTATGTATTTATGCTATTCCACCAATTGTTCGTTTAACCAATTTAGGCATTAGGTTAGTAGATAAAGACGTGTTAGAAGCTGCTGATTCTTTTGGAGCAAATTATTGGCAGAAATTATTGGGAGTTCAAATGCCATTGGCCTTACCAACTATATTTGCTGGTGTAAATCAAACAATAATGATGGCCTTAGCAATGGTGGTAATAGCATCTATGATTGGAGTTAAAGGTCTTGGCCTTCCAGTTTTAAGAGCAATTTCAAATCAGTATTTAGCTTTGGGATTAATGAATGGTCTTGCTATAGTTATACTGGCAATTATTTTTGACAGAGTTACACAAAAATTCGGTCTGAGAATGCAAAAATATAGGAACAACGGTAAGGATTAATATAATGAATTCAGAAGATATATTAATCAAAGTAAACCATCTTTATAAGATTTTTGGAGATGGTGATAAAAGCGCACTCGATTTAGTTAAAAACGGAATGGGTAAAGACGAACTCCTTGAGAAGTCAAACTGTGTTCTCGGATTAAATAATATAAACCTAGATATTAACAGAGGAAAAATACAAGTTGTAATGGGGCTTTCTGGTTCAGGCAAATCAACTCTTATAAGACATCTCAATAGATTAATAGAGCCAACAAGTGGTGAAATATTATTTAACGGCACAAACATTCTTAATTTAACTCAAAAAGAGCTAATTCAATTTAGACAAAATAATATGTCTATGGTTTTTCAAAAGTTTGCTCTATTTCCACATAAAACAGTTTTACAAAATGTTGGTTATGGGCTTGCAATTCAAAATATTTCTAAAGAAGAATGGTCAGAAAAAGCTCAAAAATGGATTAAAAGAGTTGGCTTAGATGGTTACGAAACATATTATCCAGGACAACTGTCAGGTGGCATGCAACAAAGAGTAGGACTTGCAAGAGCGCTGTCAACAGATGCAGAAATTCTCCTAATGGATGAAGCTTTTTCTGCTTTAGATCCATTAATTCGTTCAGAAATGCAAAATATACTTTTAGATCTTCAGAGTGAATTACATAAAACTATAATATTTATTACACATGATCTTGATGAAGCTCTTAAAATTGGAGATAGAATAGCAATTCTTCGCGATGGAAGCATGGTTCAAGACAGCGATCCTCAAGAAATAATAATGAACCCTACAGATGAATACGTATCTGATTTTATAAAAGATATTAATAGAGCAAGGGTCATTCAAGCAAAGTCAATTATGACACCAACAAATACAAAAAGCTCTGGTGCCACTGTCAAAGAAGATATGGTTTTAGAGGATATACTTCAAATAATGTCAGATGCACCCTCAAAGCCAGTTACAATTGAAAACTCAAAAGGTAACGTTACGGGAAAGATTGAAATGGTTAATTTAATTGAGGGCATGAAAAGACCCAAATCACTTGGGACAAATATTACTGGCTAGGAATTGGTCTCCCTATTTGAATAAGATTGAATCCACTCTCACGAAAACTTTCTGGGTTAAGGGCGTTTCTTAAATCCATTATAATATTTCCTTTCATATATTTTTTTAATCTTTCCGGTGACAAACTTCTGAATTCATTCCACTCAGTTAAAATTACAAGTACATCACTATTGTTAATGCAATCTTTAATAGTTTCAGTAAATTGGACATTTTGTAATAATTTTTTTGCTTCATCCATGGCTACTGGATCATATGCAGAAATTTGTAAATTTTTTTCTTGAAGTTTAGGGATAATATCAAGACACGGACTCTCTCTCATATCGTCAGTTTCTGGTTTGAATGCTAGCCCTAGAATAGATATTTTCTTATTCACATAATTTTTTCCTAAGGCAGAGACTATTTTTTCTGCCATATCAATTTTTCTTTGAGAATTGTAATTGATCACATTTTCTACAATAGAAATATTAGAGTTATAATAATTAGCAGTTTTTACAAGAGCTTGAGTGTCTTTTGGAAAACAAGATCCACCATAACCTGGTCCAGGATGTAAGAATTTACTACCAATTCTTTTGTCAAGACCGATTCCTCGTGAAACATCATGAACATCCGCCCCAACTTTTTCACACAAATCTGCCATCTGATTAATATAAGAAATTTTAACAGCTAAGAATGCATTACTAGCATATTTAATCAACTCGGCTGTTTTTAAGTCAGTAAATAAAATTGGTGTTTCAATTAGATACAAAGGTTTATATATTTTTGAAATTACTTCTTTAGCTTTTTCAGTTTCGCAACCAACAACTACTCTATCTGGTCTCATAAAATCCTCAATAGCATTACCTTCTCTTAAAAATTCTGGATTTGAAACCACATCAAATTTAGCTTTGGGATTTGTTTTACAAATAATTTTTTTAATTTCATTTCCTGTTCCAACTGGTACCGTGGACTTAGTGACAACAACTGTATAGCCAACTAAATTCTTTGCTATTTCTTCTGCAGCTTTATAAACATATGATAAATCAGCATGACCATCACCACGTCTTGCAGGTGTTCCCACTGCAATAAAAACAATGTCTGCGTTCGCTATATTTTTTTTTTACATCACTACTAAAAGTGAGCCGATTAGCATCTTTGTTTTTTTTTACTAAATTCTCAAGACCCGGTTCATAAATAGGTATGACATTCTTTTTTAAGTTTGTAATTTTGTCTTTATCTTTGTCTACACAACATACATCAAAACCAAATTCAGAAAAACAAGTTCCAGACACTAATCCAACATAGCCAGTACCTAACATTGTAATTTTCATGACATATCCTCTTGTATTTGAGAAACGTAAAGTTTTTAACTGATTGAAAATAAAAAAATAATAACCATATCAATTTCTATACCAGTTTATAGGATTTGTGAATGAAAATTAAAAAAGCAATATTTCCAGTGGGTGGATTAGGTACAAGATTTCTTCCTGCTACCAAGTCAATGCCTAAAGAAATGCTTCCAATCGTTGACAAACCCCTTATACAATATGCAGTTGAAGAAGCAGCTAATGCAGGTATTGAACAATTTATTTTTGTTACCAGTCGAGGAAAATCTGCCATAGAAAATCATTTTGATCATTCTTTTGAACTAGAAAATAATTTACTTTCAAAAGGAAAAAGACAAACCCTTAAAACTGCTCAAGAAATGCTCAAAATCCCTGGGTCATTTGCTTATGTAAGACAACAAGAACCAGCTGGTCTAGGTCATGCTGTTTGGTGTGCTAGACATTTAATTGGAGATGAGCCAGTGGCTATAATTCTTGCTGATGACTTAATTTATGGTGGTAACACAATTAAGGAAATGATTGCTAATTATAATTCTGGCAATATGCTTGCTGTGATGGATGTAGACAAAAAAGATGTTTCTTCATATGGAGTAATATCTCCTGGAAACTCAAATAATAATAATATTACTGAAATTTTAGGCCTTGTTGAAAAACCAACCACTGAAAATGCTCCTAGCAATATGGCTGTTGTCGGTAGATACATAATAGAACCAGCCGTTTTTGATGTCTTGGAACAACAAAATAGGGGTGCTAGTAATGAAATTCAACTTACTGATGCTATAGCAAGTAGAATAGGTGCGTCAAATTGTGTGGGATATAAATTTTCAGAAGAACGATTTGATTGTGGTTCTAAATTAGGATTTATACAAGCAAACATTCGTTTTTCTATTGAAAGGCCAGAGATGAAACAGAATCTTAAAAATTGGCTAAAAAGTGAGATAGTTAGTGATGATTGATGTTTAAGCATACTTTTAACAACACAATTCTTCGATCATACGACATTAGGGGTATTTATGAAAAAACCTTAACAGAAAAAGATGCCTTTATGCTCGGTTTTTTCTTTGGCATTATAGTCAGAGAAAAAAATCCAAAAAAAAAACATCCATTAATTGTTGTTGGAATGGATGGAAGGTTATCTAGCCCATTATTAGAAGAAAAACTGACTGAAGGACTTGAAAATTCTGGTTGCGAAATTTATAGAATTGGACTGGGACCAACGCCAATGCTATATTTTGCAAGTAACTATTATAAGGCAGATGGAGCAATACAAGTCACTGGAAGTCATAATCCAAAGGATTATAATGGTTTTAAAATAGTTTTAAATCAAAACTCTTTCTTTGGAGAAGATATTCAAAAACTAGGACATTTTGCAAGCAAAGGTTATTCAAGAACCTATAATGGTTTTTCTAAATCTGTAGCAATAAATACTCATTATGTTGATGAAATTATTAAACCTCTCCAAAATATTAAACGACAACTTGATGATAAAACTATTGTTTGGGATTGTGGTAATGGCGCATCCGGTCCTTCACTTGAGATGATAACCACAAAAATTCCTGGAAAACACGTTATCTTATATTCTAAAGTTGATGGCAATTTTCCAAATCATCATCCTGATCCTACTGATGAGTCTACTCTAAAAATTTTAAGAAATAAGATGAAAGAGGTTGATGCTGAACTTGGAATAGCATTTGATGGAGATGGCGACAGAATTGGTGTTGTTGACAAGCAAGGAAGGCCAATTCCTGGTGATTTATTGACTGCATTTCTTGCAAATTCAATAGCTACAAATGGTAAAATTATTCAAACAATAATTTTAGATATTAAGTCTAGTTATGTTGCATATGAAAATATTATATCTCTAGGTTTTAAAGCAGAAATTGGAAAAACAGGACATTCAAACATCAAAAAAAGAATTAAAGAAATAAAATCCCCATTAGCAGGTGAAATGTCTGGTCACATTTTTTTTGGTGACACCTATTTTGGTTATGATGATGCACTTTATGCAGCTATAAGATTACTTACCTTAACGGCAAATAATTTTGAATTAGATAAATTTATATCAACTTTGCCTGAAACATTTGTTTCACCTGAAATTAAAGTTTTTTGTTCTGATGAAATTAAATTTTTAACTATAGATAATATATCTAAAAAAGTATTTGAAAAATATAATTCCAATGATGTAATTACAATAGACGGCTTAAGAGTTAAAAATAATCATGGTTGGTGGTTAATACGCGCAAGTAACACTGAAGAAGCACTGGTAGTTAGGTTTGAAGGTAAATCTGAAAAAGATAAGAAAGAATTATATTTTGAAGTTAAAAATTTTCTCAAAAATGAAGGATTAACTTTAGATAATTTCTAAAAAATGATATTAATTTTTTGAATAATACTCACATTGGGGATAAAAATGACTAAACGATTAAGACGTGGTAATTTACAAGTATCAGAAACTCTTGCTAATTTTATTGAAAATGAGGCGCTTACTGATACAAAAATTTCTTCTGATATGTTTTGGGAAAAATTAGAAACAATCTTAAATCAATTTGTTCCTAGAAATAAAGAATTACTTCAAATTAGAAATAAAATAAAGAGTAAAATAGACAAATTCTATCTAGAAAACTCTAGTAAAGATATTGATCATAAAGAATATATAAACTTCCTAAAGAAGATTAACTATATTGTACCCAAAGGTGAAAACTTTAAAATCAAGACAAAAAATGTAGATGATGAATTAGCTCTTAAAGCTGGACCTCAGTTAGTCGTCCCGGTAACTAATGCGAGATATGCACTTAACGCTGCAAATGCAAGATGGGGAAGTTTATATGACGCATTATATGGAACTGACGCTATTTCTGAGAGTGACAACGCTGAAAGGTCTACGTCTTATAATCCTACAAGAGGAAATAAAGTAATATCATATGCGAAAGAGTTTTTAGATAAAAATTTTCCATTACAAAATTGTTCACATAAAGATGTAAATTCATATAAAATTGATGATAATTCCCTTTTAGTTGAAAGCTTAAATGGTACTAATTCATATTTAAAAATAAAAAGCCAATATATTGGATATCAAGGAGATCCTAGAAATCCAAGTTGTATTCTTCTTAAAAATAATAATCTTCATATAGAAATATTAGTAAATAAAGAAGGTAACATTGGTGCTGGAGATAATGCTGGTGTTAACGATATTATAATTGAGTCAGCTTTAACCACAATACAAGACTGCGAAGATTCAGTAGCAACAGTAGACGCAGAGGATAAAGTATTAGCCTACAGAAACTGGTTAGGTCTTATGAAAGGTAACCTTGAAGATACTTTTGAAAAAAATGGTAAGACAATAACAAGAAAATTAAATCCGGATAAAACGTACATTACCTCTTCTGGAGAATATAAACTTCCGGGTAGATCTGTTATGTTAATCCGTAATGTTGGACACCTCATGACTAACCCAGCTATTTTGTTAAAAAATGGGGAAGAAATTCCAGAAGGTATTATGGATGCAATGATTACGGCATTAATTGCAATTCATGATATTAAGATCCATAAAATGAATTCTAGAACTGGATCCGTATATATAGTTAAACCAAAAATGCACGGACCAGAGGAAGTCAGATTCGCATGTGATATCTTTGGTGCCGTAGAAGATGCTCTTCAACTAGATAGAAATACTCTCAAGATTGGTATTATGGATGAAGAAAGAAGGACAACTGTTAATTTAAAAGAATGTATCAGAATGGCAAGTGAAAGAACTGTATTTATTAATACTGGTTTCTTAGATAGAACAGGCGATGAGATACACACTGCAATGGAATTGGGTCCAATTATACCAAAAGGTGAAATAAAAAATGCTAAATGGATTTCAGCATATGAAAATAATAATGTGAAAATTGGGCTTGAATGTGGACTTTCTGGTAAGGCTCAAATAGGTAAAGGGATGTGGGCAATGCCTGATCTTATGCATGAAATGTTGCAACAAAAAATTAATCATCCAAAAAGCGGTGCAAATACCGCTTGGGTACCTAGTCCAACAGCAGCTACGCTTCATGCTTTGCATTATCACGAGATAAATGTCTTTGATATCCAAAAGGATAAGTCTAATGATAATAACAATTACTTAAACGATATACTTTCTGTCCCAGTTTCAAAAGGTCACAACTGGTCTCAAGAAGAAATACAAAAAGAAATGGACAATAACGCACAAGGTATTCTTGGGTATGTAGTAAGATGGGTTGATCAAGGTGTTGGATGCTCTAAGGTTCCAGATATTAATAATATTGGTTTAATGGAAGATCGTGCAACTTGCAGAATTTCAAGTCAACACCTTTGCAATTGGCTTAAACACGGTATTTTTTCAAAAACTCAACTCATTGAAACAATGAAAAAAATGGCAAAGATCGTAGATAACCAAAATAAAAATGACAAAAGCTATGTTTCAATGTCTAATGATTTTGACAATTCCGTTGCATTCAAAGCGTCCCTTGATTTGGTTTTAAAAGGTGAAACGAGTCCATCAGGTTATACTGAACCCATTCTTCATAAAAGTAGATTAGAGCTAAAGTCTAAACATTATTAGCTGATCTTGCTATATGTCGTAAGTTATCAATTGGTATAAATTTACCTGACCTCTTGATATGCCAAAAAGTCCATCCATTACAAGCTTGAAGCCCTTGAAGATGTGCACCAACTGCATGAATTGATCCTTTTTTGTCCTTTGAAATTAAACTTCCATCGGCTCTTATTCTTGCTGTCCAACGATTACGATAATCATGTAACAATTCACCAGGATTAATTAAACCTTGCTCTAGTAAAAACCCAAATGGAATGCGTGGTTCTAATATTTTTCTGGGTGTTTGAATGAGATCTGTAGAATTAATTTCAGAGATTAAATTAATCCTTTTTTCAGCCTCTAGGGCATATTTTGCGTTTTGTTCAATACCTATAAAGTTTCTTCTAAGTTTTTTTGCTACTGCCCCTGTTGTTCCAGTTCCAAAAAAAGGATCTAATACCAAATCTTCAATATTGCTACTTGACATTACAACTCTACTAAGTAAATTTTCAGGCTTTTGAGTAGGGTGAAATTTTTTTCCTGTTTTATCTTTGAGTCTTTCTTGTCCGGTACAAATTGGTATCAGCCAATCAGATCTCATTTGTAAATCGCCATTTAATGATTTCATAGCTTCATAATTATAAGTATATTTAGAATTAGATGATTTAGAGGCCCAGATTAACGTCTCATGAGCATTTGTAAATCTTCTACCTCTAAAATTTGGCATTGGATTGACTTTTCTCCACACAATATCGTTTAATAACCAAAATCCTAAATTTTGCATAAGATAACCAAGTCTAAATATATTATGATAAGTGCCCATGACCCATATGGTACCGTTAGGTTTTAGTATCCTACGCGCTGCCTGCATCCAACAATTAGTATATTTATCGTATTCAAAAAAAGTATCAAACTTGTCCCAACTTTCTTTAACTCCATCAACGTTTGATTCATCTGGTCTTTGTAGTTCTCCGTTAAGTTGCAAATTGTAAGGAGGATCTGCAAAGATTAAATCAACAGATTCAGAAGGTAATTTACTCATAATTTCAATACAATCACCAACTAAAACTCTATTTTTACAATTTTCAATTTTCATAATATAGTCTTTAACAGCTTTATTATTTGTTCATATACTGTGGATAAAATGACAAATATGCATTTAAGTCAATGACTTAGTTAAGAAAAATTTTTTTATACAACATGTGGAAAATTATATTAGTTACTTACTACATATAGTAGAGATTGGTTTAAATGATTTTCTGTGAATATCAGACACACCGTAATCTAAAATTGCACATTTATGAAAGTTAGTACCGTACCCAAAATTTTTATCAAATTGATATGTTGGATAAACAAATGAATAATTAGCCATTATACAATCTCTTGTCTCTTTTGCAATTATGCTAGCTAATGCAATTGTTTTAGATTTATTATCTCCTTTTATGATCGGCATCAGTAAATCATATTTAAATTTAATTTGGTTAATTTTTTTTAATTTTGTTTCATAATCAAAAAAATTTGGTTTGAATTTACCATCTAAATAGATGTGTAATTTTTTTTCTTTATTATTTAAACATTTCAATAAACAAACTAAAGATCTTTTTATAGCTAAGGTGTTAGCTTTAGTTAAGCCAAACTTATCAATTTCATTTGAAGTCGCTACTGAAGTTGAGTATTTAACAGAATTATTTAATGAATTTATAATTTCTTTTCTTTTTTTTTTTTTAACTTTTTACTGTCATTTACATCTATGTGTATTGATCTGTAGTGTTTAAAATCAATCCAACAAGCTGTAGATACGATTGGGCCAGCCCATGATCCTCTTCCTACCTCATCGACGCCAATCATAATAACATTATTGTCATGACAATTTTTTTCAATATCAAAGTTAACCATCAGCTTTTAATTCGTGATATTTTGTGTTCTTGAAGTCTAGGCATTATTTCAACAAAATTACATGGCTTATGACGTACATCTAATTGATGAGCTAATATTTCATCCCAACCATCTTTGCATGCTGAGGGTGATCCGGGCAAACAAAAAATATATTTACCTTTTGTAACACCAGCCAAAGCTCTTGATTGTAATGCTGAGGTTCCAATTTTCGAGTATGACAAATAACGAAACAATTCTCCAAACCCATCAATTGATTTTTCAAAAAGAGTTTTCATCACTTCAGGTGTTATATCTCTCCCAGTCAAGCCAGTTCCTCCAGTTGATATAATGACATCAATATTTTTATTTTGCACTAATCTAGTAAATAAATCAGATATGTCATTAAAATCGTCTTTTACAATTTCTCGTAGAATTATTTTATGACCTGCTTTTGTTGCTCTTTCAATCAACACATCTCCTGATTTATCATTTTCCAAATTTCTAGTGTCTGAAATTGTAACAACTGAAATATTAATTGGCAAAAATTCTTGAGCATTATTCATAATTATCAACTTCCTTTTTTATTTTTAAAAAATACTTTAAAGTCAATTGTTTTGCCAGACGCTAAAGTATTTAAAATATTATTATCCTGATTTAATCTTATTTTATAAATCCAGAGATTAGTCAAAACTAATTTGATGTAATTACGTGTCTCTCTTGCTGGTAAACTTTCAAGCATTAACAATGAATCTGTTAATTTATAATCTTTATTTTTTATCCATTTCT
Source organism: alpha proteobacterium SCGC AAA015-N04 (assembly GCA_000383115.1). Taxonomy (GTDB): domain Bacteria; phylum Pseudomonadota; class Alphaproteobacteria; order Puniceispirillales; family Marisalimonadaceae; genus Marisalimonas. The sequence continues at coordinate 82,938 of KB910533.1, read as the reverse complement.
TAAAATTTCCAGGCCCAGCATTGTAACTTGCTAACATCCACATTAAATCTTGATTAATGATTGGAAGGTCCAAAAGAAATCTTATATATTTTGATCCAATATAAATATTATGATCCGCGTTGTATAATAAATGGTTTTTAGGTCTTCTTAATCTATATTCTCGATTTTTCATAATAAAAGCAGCGGTAGAGGGTATAATTTGCATTAAACCCATTGCTTTAGATGGACTTTTGGCTCTTGGATTAAACCCAGATTCCTGTCTTACTACAGCATAAATAAGGGCTTTATCTTTTAGATTTGAGGTTTTCATTTGCCATTTAGGAATAGGATATAAGCCACCTAACATAATTTTTCCATGATCATTTCTTAAAATTGCAGCCAACCTAAAGGTTAAACCAGGCATATTATTTTCAGAGGTGAAAGATAATAATTGAGGATAATCAATTATTTCAAATTTAGGAATAATTTTACGAAATTCTCTAGCTGCTTTATGATATTCTTTTACTTCTATTAAAGCTAAAGCTCTCATACCTCCCTTATGATTTTTAATTTTTTTAATTAAAGTTGAGTTAAATTGAGGAAGCTTGAAGTTTGGCTCATATTTATAACCCAAAGAAGCCATAGCAAGTGATCCATAAAATGTTCGCTCTTTACTTGCAGCTTTTTTTAAAAAATAATTGACATTTTTACTTTCACCTAAAAGGAAGGAAACTCTTGCTGACCAATAACCTCCACCAGCTATAATTCCCTCTGGTCCTATACTGTCTTCTGCAAGTCTATTAAAAAAAAATTTTGAAAGCTGAATGTTTTCGCCTCTCCACGCTGCTAAACCACCTGCCCATAAAGCTAAAGGATTTGGTTTTTTTGATAAACTAATAGATAGTCGTGCTTGTCTTATTGCTTCAAAATCTTTATTAAATATAAAAAACGCATGTGATAACTCAGCCCTTAGCTGAGATAATTCATTTCTAGTTAAATATTTTTTGGTTTTTTCGCTATTTACCAAGTTTTCAGCATAGTTTACTTTTTTTCTATTAATTGCTCTTCTGAACTTAACAGATGTAATATATGATAATTTGGAATATTTTTTATTATCTAGAGGAAATCTAGGTTTAAGCGAGTTAGATTTATATGTTCCATAACCATTCAAAAACCCTTTTGTTGGTTTTTTTGGACTTTTTGCATTAACTGGTTTTCTTTTAAGTGCAATCCTTATTATTCGATTAGCGTCAGGATGGTCATTATATTTATCAAGCCATTTTTTTAAATCTCGGTAAGAACTTCTCCAACCTGTTGGATGAAGAAACCTATCTGCATAAACAGTACCTAATAAAATTTTATTATCTAATTTTAATATCAATGAATCAACAGTTTTCCATTCTTTTGATTTTTTATTCTTAATTAATTTTTTTTGGATATTAAAAATTTCTTTATAAATTTTAGTATCGTGATCAGATAGAATATTTTTATGTCTATATAGGTCTGCAAACGAAAATTCGATAAAAACAAATAATTTTATGACTATAATTACAAAAAATAATGTACTTTTAAAAAACATTTTCACTATTCTTTATTTCTTTAATTTTAGATCTGAGCATTTTCATATCTTCCCAAAACTTTCTTTTCATATCAGGTCTTTTTATTAGGTATGATATACTAAAGGTTGGTAATATATTAATATTATCTGTAATATTATTAGAAATAGGATCGAATTTATTTTTCAAAGAATACCACTTACCTCTTACGCTTACAATACTATCTGAAAAATCTAAAATTTGCTTTGCTGCAATCTCCCCTAAACATAAAATTATTTTAGGCTTTAAAATATTTATTAATTTAAATATAAAAGGTTTACAAAGCTCTATTTCTTTCTCTGTGGGATATCTATTACCAGGTGGACGCCATGGAATTCCATTAACTATAAATACATCTTCTTTTTTTAATTCAATAGAACACAGAATTCTGTCAAAAAGTTCCCCTTTTTCCAAAATAAATGATTTTCCTTCTTTATCTTCTTCAGCATCTGGCGGTCCGTCAATTACCAGAATTTTTGAATTTACATCTCCTTGAAAACCAATAAAATTTGTTGCTGTTTTTTTTAAATTGCAACCATCATAATTTTTAAATATATTCTCTAAATCAAAAACATTTTGCACTTTGGTTAAAACATCATTTAATTTCACCTGATCAGGTAATAATTTTATATCTAAATTTTCTTCTTTGGAAATTTCATTAGATTTTTTTAAATTATAATTTTTTTTACATTCATCAATATAAATATCAATCCCAATTTCATTATAGAAATTCAGTGTACTTGATGCTCGAATTTGATTTTTAATTTCAGATTGTTTCAAAAAAACTTTCCTATAAAATTAATTAGAATGTAATATAATTTAAATTAGTTTGTCTTAATTACAAATTAAAGCTTTATTTTTTGGTATAAAATTTATGATTAAAATTATTATCTCCTTTATAATAATAATCTTATATGGTTGTAATATTAGTATAAATAACTCCAAAATTCGAAAAATTAATAATAATTCTGAAGCATCTTCTTACAGCGCTGTATATTTAACAGCTAATTATTCAATTTCAAAAGGAGATGTTATAACTGCCAGTAAAATATTAAATGAAGAAATTAATGACCCAAATCTCTTAAAACTTAAATTTATATCAAATCTGGTAAGTGGAAATTTTAAATACGCAGACACTATGTCAGAATTTTTAAATCCAGAATTTAAAACAAAACCAATTTTTTATCTTCCAAAATTAGCCATATCAATTAAAAAAAATGATGTTACTAAAACAATTAAGGTCTTAAATGAATTAGACAACTTTCAAAATTTTGGACAACTAAAACCATTATTAAATTTCTGGACGTCAAATCGAGACGATAAAAATGAGTTTAAAGTTAATTATAATTTAGCAAAAAATTCAATTTACAAATTTTTCATTTTAGAAAATTTTTATAATATTAATGACTTAAATTCTATAGCAGACCATCACTACAAAAATAAGGATTTAACTAATTTAGAACTGTTTTTTTTAGCAGGTTATTACTATAGACAAAAAAATATGAAGAAATTTAACTTAATAATAGAAGATAGATTAAGTAATCAATTTGATAAAGGTTTTATATTAAAAAATTTTTCTTCCCTTGATAATTTTTTCCATAAAACTCCGGACTTAAGAAAAATTATTGCTTTTAAAATTTATAACACAGTTATAGAAAAAAAAATTAGTGCTGAAATTTCATCATCTTATTTAAAAGTGCTATTAGAGATGATTGTTTTTATTTGTCCAAACATGGACATTGCTAAATTAGGAATAGCTGAAATATACCATAATGAGAAATCTAATGAAATTGCTCTAAAAAAATTAAATTTAATTTCTAAAAAATCATATTTTTATTTAGCAAGTAACTTGAAAAAATTCTCGATTTTAAAGGAAAAGAACAATTCAGAATATAAAAAACTTTTAGATTTTACTAAAAATATTTGGCCTGACAACAAGTTTATATTAATTGAAGAAGCGAGTTTTCATAAATCCAAAAAAAATTATCAACAAACAATAAATATTTATGATACCATAATAAGTATTCATGGAAAAACTGATCGTATATTATTTTTATATGCTGCATCTCTTGATAAGACAGATCAATGGAATAAAGCAAAAGAAATATTATTAAACCTCATAGAAAAAAATCCAGAAAATACATACGCTTTAAATTATCTTTCTTATAGTTTAGCTCTAAGAAACGAAGAATTAAATTTTTCTTTAAGATTAATCAAAAAAGCTCTATCAATTGAACCTAATAATGGATATTTTTTGGACACAATTGGGTGGGTTGAATATAAAAGAAATAACTTTGAAAGATCCGTATTTTATCTAGAAAAATCTGTCGTTTTATTACCTAAAAGTTCAGAAGTGATTGATCATTTAGGTGATTGCTATTTAAAACTCAATAGAACTACTGAAGCTGTTTATCAATGGAAAAAAGCCATAAAGCTAGAAAAAGATATAAATATAGTTAATAAAATTAAGAAAAAAATAAAAAAATATGAATAAATATTATTCTATTGTAGCCCCTGCCAAACTTAATTTAAATCTATTTGTAATCAATAGAGGCTCAAACGGTTTTCACTATATAAATAGTGATGTTTGTTTTCTAGAATTAACTGACCAAATAAGTATTAAATTTAATAATAAGGATATCTTTAATCAAAACCAAAAAAATAAATCTTTAATTATAAATTCTTCTAATAACCTAATTTTAAAAACAATAAATAAATTCAGAAATACTTATAACTGGGATCAACATTTTAGTGTTTATTTAGAAAAAAAAATACCAATAGGTGCCGGACTTGGAGGAGGTTCGGCAGACGCAGCTGCAATATTACTTCTTTTAAGAAAATTATATAACAATATAAATTATAAAAAAATCTCAATTAAAGATATAAAAAAAATTGCTATTCAAATAGGTTCGGATGTTCCTATTTGTTTAGAAAGTAAAGATTTAACACTCAAAGGATATGGTGAGAAATTTTCTCGAGCGAGTTTTGCAAATAATTATTATTTTTTATTAATAAATCCAAATATACAGTTATCAACAAAAAAAGTATTTGATTTTTATGCCAATACTTCATCAAAAAAAACAAATAATGAAACTAACTACTTTAAAAATATTAAAATTTATAACTCACTCCTACTATCCTCTATTAACTTTGCTCCACAAATATCCTCTATTTTGGAACTTTTAAAAAAATTGCCAAATATAGTCGCGTATGGAATGACTGGAAGTGGGTCAACATGTTTTGGTATCTTTAAAAGTAAAAAAGAAATAATATCGATTTTAGATAAATATGACGACATAAAATGTTCAAATTATTTCTTTTGGTATGGTCAAAAAAAAGACTACACTATGAACCGGATTATATGTTCTAAAAAACTTGAAAATAAATTTTAGATATTGTATTTCAATAAAATATTGGGGCGTAGCCAAGTGGTAAGGCATCGGGTTTTGATCTCGTGTATCGTAGGTTCGAATCCTACCGCCCCAGCCAATTTATAATTTGAAAAATATTATACTTCATTTGACTTTAATAAATATAAAGTTTCTCATGAGAAAAATAAAAAATGTACTAATTTATTACTTTCATTGATTGTAAGTTGTCTAAACATTTTTGTATAACATTTTCATTAATATTTTTAAACTCAGACTTCAACTCTTTAAATGTAATAGAATTTTTTTTCATTATATATTCAGTAATATTGGAGTATTCATCTGGCACTAAAACTCTATTTTTATCACTTGATAAGTATATATTTTGATCTTTTTTTTCTAATCTAACAAAACTACTTACCTGGTACTCTATTCCTTTTGATACTAAATCTTTAACTGTATATTCTTGAATTTCATATGGCCAATTTTTCAAATTATTTTCTAAAATTTTTAGAGCGTCTTCTGAATTAATTATAGATTCTATTTCTTTTGAAAACCTTGTTAATTCTTCTTTTAATTCTATTTTACTTGAGTTTAACTTGATATCTTTACGCATAAAATCATTTAATATAAATCTTTCCCACAAAACACCCATTAGATCTATAGGTTTGAAATAAGTTAATCCAAATGCTATATGTATTGCACCATTTTTTGAAGCTAATGCATCATGATATTGACCACGAGGTATATACAATAAATCTCCTGGTTTCAATGTAACTTGTTCAATTAATTTTCCAGCTCTTTTAATTCTTTCATTTGAATCAATTGTAAAAACAGGATGGTTAATAGGATTTTTTTCAATATTCTCATATATGTTCCATACTTTTTCTCCTTCAAAATGTATAGCAAATACATCATGCAGATCAAAATGTGGACCAAAAGCCTTATGACTTGCCATAGAGAAATACAAGTTTCCTTGACATCTACCTTGTGTAAAATGTTGTAGCTCATTTGCTATATTCAACAACTGTGGATTATGTTTTTCAATATCATTTAAGATTATTGAAGCGCCTTTTGAAACTAAATTTTGGACTTTTTCTGGACTAGGTCGATAATTATTTCCAGTGACATCCAAATTAATATTACTATATTCCTTAAAGTTTAATCTTTGTTGATCTAGAACCATCAAAAAATTCTTATTATTCCAAATATTTGTTATTGAAAGCATCTTATCTAATATTTCAAGATTCATTATTCTTTCTAGATTTTTTATTAAACTAGGTTTATGGCAATAATTTTTTCCAAAATGATTTGAGAAAAAATTTTCACGAAACTCTTTTGTAAAAATATTTATGTTCAATTAAAACTCCTCTAAGTTTAATAAATGTTACTAAATATGATCTCTTATACTATAAAAACCATTTTGGTTAGTTAATGAAAAAGATAAGTTTGGTTCTAATTTATGTAGTTTACGTTTCAACCTATACACATGAGTTTCTAGTGTATGGGTATTAATATCTTTTTTTACCCCCCAAATATTTGACAGCAAATCATTTTTAGTTAATTCGGTATTTCTCTTATTAAATAAATAATTTAATAGGGCAGTTTCTTTTTCAGTTAAATGCTCTTTGTTTTTTGTATCTAAATTTACAATAACTTTTCTAATTGGAATAAACTCTAAATGTTTCATCAGATACTTATTTGTTTTGTTTCTATTTTTTAAATTATCCAATTGGGAAAATAACTTGTTTAATTTAAAAGGTTTCTGTAATAAATAAATTTTTTTTTCGACTAGAATTGAATTCTTATCTGTTTTGCTATAATAACCTATGATTTTTTTATGTTTATTATATAGCTCAAAATTTTGAATAATTGTTAAAATATCATCTTCAAAATCATCTAAGTTTAAAATAAATGCCTCAAATTTTTTTTTGCTTAAAACAGATAATAATTTTATTTTATCACTTACAAAAACTGTATTATGGTATTTTAATAAAGAAAATTGTTCTTTAAGAATAGAGTTTAAAAAATTATCATTTTCATATATTAATATAGAAAAATTTTTTTTCATTAATTTACAACCTTACTTTAGATATAATAGTAAAACATTTATTTGGTTACAATGAATATTAACAATAAAAATCTAATCATAAAAATAGAAAGAGCCATATCTGAATTGAGAAGAGGTGGCAAACTTGTTATATCTGACATAACAAAAGGAACATCATTAATTCTTGTTGCAGCCGAATTAATTGAGCCTGAAACAATTCACGAAATGTCACAACTATCTTTATCAAGACCAAATATTGTTCTATCAAGTAATAGATCTGAAGCCATTGGTATAAAGACACATAAAAAGCCATGCTCAATTATGATAAAAAAACACTGGTCTATTAGTGATATTTTATCATTATGTATGCCTTTATATGGGAAAGAAAAACCAACTATGGACGGTGTTGTATTGGAAAATGAAGATAGTATTTCAAGCTATTGTCTATTAATTTTAAGACAGGCCCGCTTATTGCCAGCAGGACTTGTAGCAATAACATCCAATATTCCAATTGAAAATATAAATGAATGGGCCTTTAAAAATAACTTATTACATATAGATGTAGTTGATATAAAATTATATGAAACTGTTAATGCTGACAGTTTAACGATGTCAGTTAAAGCAAAAGTCCCAATAGCACAAACTGATAATTGTGAAATCATAATTTTTCGTCCAAAAGATGGAGGCGATGAACACTTTTGTTTAATTTTTGGAAAAACTAGAGATGTTTTAAACTCAAAAGATCACAATCATATTCCTCTAACAAGGGTACATAGTCAGTGTATAACTGGAGATATTCTTGATAGTTTAAAATGTGATTGTGGACAACAATTAAAAGAAGCAATTAAAATGATGTCAGTTGCTGATGAAGGTGTATTAATTTACTTAGCTCAAGAAGGCCGAGATATTGGTTTGTTAAATAAATTAAGAGCTTATTCTCTTCAGGAGAAAGGAATGGATACAGTTGACGCAAACATAGCCCTTGGGTTTAATGACGATGAAAGATTATATTATCCTGCAAAGCAAATACTTAAAAAAATAAATATTAAAAGCATTAAATTAATTACTAACAACCCCAAAAAAGTTGAGCACCTATCAAATTTAGGAGTAAATATATATGAAAGAGTTTCTATCAAAGTTGACCCAAACAAACACAATGAAAAATATCTTGAAACCAAATCAAAAAAGTCAGGACATTTTTTATAAATTAATCTTCTCTTCTTCCAAAAAATTTCGATCCAATTCTTACTGAAGTTGCACCAAACTTAATTGCTTCTTCAAAATCCTCACTCATACCCATCGATAACTCGAATAAATTGTGATTATTCGCAATTTTTTTCAATAAACAAAAATGCATAGCGACTTCTTCATTTTGTGGCGGAATACACATTAGTCCTATAATGGGTAATTTAAGATCATTTTTACAAAATTTAATAAATGAATCTGCTTCTGATGTAGATATACCACTTTTTTGAATTTCATTTCCTGTATTAATTTGTATATAAAATGATTTTGTTCTAACTGAATCGTGAAAATTTTTATAAATTTGTTTAGCTAACTTTTCTCGGTCAATTGTTTCTATGATATCAAATAAATTAAGTGCTTGTTTAACTTTATTTGTTTGTAATGGCCCAATTAATCTTAATTCTAAATCTTTATGATACTTTCGCTTTCCTTCCCATCTAATTTGCGCTTCTTGAACTCTATTTTCTCCAAAAATCCTTTGTCCACTTTTAATTGCTTGATCAATTTTGTACTCGGCTTGATTTTTTGAAACAGCTACCAACTTAGTCGTAAATGATTCTTTATTAGTACTTTTTTCATTTAAATCATTAATTTTTTTTATAATTGATTGTCTATTTAAACTTATTTTATTCAATTATGTACTCCAAATAATTAAAATTTTAACAGAATTTGATGTTATCGTAAAATATTTATCAAATTATGTTGCATAAATACAACAACAAAAATTAAAAAGTGATATTTTTATCATTGATGCTGGAGTTTATCTAAGTTTTAATATAAATAATTAAATAAATGTATCCATGGTGGATGCATAATTAATCGTTTTCATTTCGAAAACCATAAAATGAAGGGGATACGCAATGCGTAAATTACTTTTAGGTACAACTGCACTAGCTGCAGCTGCTACACTTTCAGCTAATGCTGCATTAGCAGATGTTTCTATTGCTGGATATTATGAGTGGAAATACAACTCAAGAAGTTCAGAAGTCACATCTCTTGATGGAACAACATATAATTCAGATTCTGAGATCACTTTTAAGTTCTCAAATAAAACAGATTCAGGATTAGACATTAGCTTAACCACCGAAATGCTTTCAGACGGTGGTGACACTACAATTGATGAAGCTTCTATAACTATTTCAGGTGGTTTTGGTAAAGTTACTCTTGGTCAAAATGACGGCGTTGGTGATAACTATGGTATAGCTGAATCAGATATAATCGCAGAGGACGAAGCTCCAACACAAGTTTCTGCAACTGTTGATACTACATCAGATTTAAATTTAGGTGATTTAGATGCTAACAAGGTTATCTATCACATACCACCGATTGGCAACTTAACAGCTGGTGTATCTTTCACAGATGCTGGTGAAGAAGGTAACGCTGACTCAACTGGTTATGGTGCACGATATACAGCAGAAGCTGGTGGTGCAGCTGTAACTATTGGTGCCGCAATGAACTCACGAGAAAATGCAACAAAAGATATTGATAGTTCAAACATCGGTATAAAAGTTGTTTCAGGTGATTTATCATTCATAGCATCTCAGGGTGCATATGAAGCCAATGATGAGGATAGAGAGACATATGGTTTTTCAGCATCATACAAAATGGCTAACGGTATGACAGTAGGTGCTTACACAGTCAATTCAGAAGATGATAAAGATAACGGTGAAGAGTATGAGAGAATGGGTGTTGAGCTTCAGTACACCATTGCTTCTGGTCTAACAGCGTACATCAATATTGATGAGTATGAGTATACTACAGGTTCATCTAGCTCTACAACAGCTGATGAAGGTACAAACTCAAAACTTACAATTAAAGCTACATTCTAAATTGTAAAATTAAGTTAAAAAAGGCGGCTTTAGCCGCCTTTTTTTATTACTTATTTTTATTTTGAAGTTATTGGTGTATTATCAAAAAGTAATATAAAAAAATTTAAGGAAAATTCTATATGATTAAAAGCTCGATTGTGTTAATTTTTTCTTTATTATTGTCTTCATGTTCATTTGACAACACAGTCAGAACAAATCCTATTACTGGTGAAACTCCAAATCCAGGTATTTTTTCTAAAGATTCAGACAAAGGAATGTCACTTGATGAAGTTTTAAATCCTCAAGCACAAGGCGATAGTAGTATAAATGTAAATGGTTTTTTGTGGAGGGCTTCTTTAAATATATTATCCATAGCGCCTTTGATTTCTACTGATGCGCTAGGTGGAACTATAATTACCGATTGGTACTTGGATAAAAACATTAAAAATCAAAGAATAAAGATAATGGCTTATATCAAATCTAGTGAATTACGTTCAGATGGGATATCAGTTAAAGTTCATATTCAAAAACTTGTCAATAACTCTTGGTCTGATACGTATACCAATAATAAATTAGCAAGACAAATTGAAAATAGTATACTAAATGAAGCAAGAAACCTTAGAATTAATGCACTTAAGTAAAAATGAAATATAATCCATCCATTATTGAAAAAAAATGGCAAAATAAATGGTCTCAGTTAAATATATTTAAAGCAAAAATTGATTATGATAAACCAAAATTTTATGTGTTGGAGATGTTTCCTTACCCATCCGGCGCAATTCACATGGGTCATGTAAGAAATTATACTTTGGGGGATCTCATTGCTAGATATAAAAGAGCAAAAGGGTTTAATGTATTACACCCAATGGGTTGGGACGCTTTTGGACTTCCTGCTGAAAATGCTGCGATAAAAAATAAGACTCATCCTTCCACATGGACATATACAAATATAAAAAGCATGAAATCTCAGCTTAAACAAATGGGATTATCATACGATTGGAGTAGGGAATTTGCAACATGCAATCCAGATTACTATAAGTTTGAACAAAAAATGTTCTTAAAGTTTTATAAATTTGGAATTGCATATAAAAAAGAAACCTGGGTTAATTGGGATCCAATTGAAAACTCTGTATTAGCCAATGAACAAGTAATAGATGGAAAGGGCTGAAGGTCCGGTGCTTTAGTAGAAAAAAAGAGAATGAAAGGTTGGTTTTTAAAAATTTCTGATTTTGCCGATGAGTTGCTAAAAGAAATAAATAATCTAAAAGGATGGCCAGAACGTGTAAAAACTATGCAGCGAAATTGGATTGGAAAAAGTGTCGGAGCAACTATTAATTTTAAAATTGATAATCATAAAGAAAATATACAAATTTTTACGACAAGACCCGACACAATTTTTGGTGCCACGTTTATAGCTTTATCTTCACAACATCCATTATCACTTAAAATTGCTAAAACAGACAATAAGGCAAAAGAATTTATAAAATTTTGTGAAAGCCAATCAACATCAGAGGTTGATATGGAAAAAGCAGAGAAATTTGGTTATGACACTACACTAACTGTATCACATCCATTTAAAAAAAGTATTCATTTGAAGATATTTATAGCGAATTTTATTCTTATGGATTATGGAACAGGTGCCATATTTGGATGTCCTGCACATGATCAAAGGGATTACGATTTTGCAAAAAAATATAATTTACAAATAATACCAGTATTAAAAAGCAATGATCCAAATTTTAAAGAAATATTGCCTTATACAGGTGATGGAACTCATATAAACTCTGATTTTTTAGATGGGCTAAATACCAAAGATGCCATAGATGTGTGTATAAAAAAAATCAAAGAACTCAATATTGGTAATAATACAACTAGTTTTAGAATTAGAGATTGGGGTGTTTCTCGACAACGTTATTGGGGATGTCCTATTCCAATAATATTTTGCAAAAGTTGTGGAGAAGTTCCTGTTCCAGAAGGAGAATTACCTGTCAAATTACCTGAAAATATCAATTTTAAGGAAAGTGGAAATCCTCTAGAGACACATCCAACATGGAAATTTACTAAGTGTCCAAAATGTAATAAAGAAGCTATTCGAGAGACAGATACTTTTGACACTTTCTTTGAGTCTAGTTGGTATTTTGCAAGATTTACTGATTTAAATGAAAGAGAACCTTTTTCAAAAGAAGCTATAAATTATTGGATGCCTATAGATCAATATATTGGTGGAGTGGAGCATGCTGTTTTGCATCTTCTATATTCACGTTTTTTTATGCGTGCACTTAAAAAAGTAAAAATGATTAATATCAATGAACCCTTTACTACTCTAAAAACTCAAGGAATGGTATGTCATCAGACATTTTCAACAAATGATAATGAGTGGCTTTTCCCAGATGAAGTTGTAAAAAAAAATAATAATTTTTACCACTTTAAAACAAACGCACCTGTGGTTGTTGGTAGAACAGAAAAAATGAGTAAATCCAAAAAAAATGTTGTAGACCCGCAACTTATAATAGATAACTATGGAGCAGACACCGCTCGTTTTTTCATGCTTTCTGACTCTCCTCCTGAAAGAGATATGGAATGGTCAGATTCTGGTATTGAAGGTTCTTGGAAATTTCTAAACAAACTCTGGCGATTTGTTTTAAGTTTAGAGACAAAAAAAATAGAAGAACAATTACCAATAAATTTATCAAATAATAGTAGAGGTCTATTACAAGTTTTAAATAGCACTATCAGTAGCGTTACTGAGGCAATTGAAAATTTTCATTTTAACAACGCCATCGCATCGATTAGAACGTTATTTAATTCGGTTTCCTCTTATAAAATCTCATGTCATGAAGATAAAATAGTTGTATTATACGCAACAAAAAAACTTTTGATTTTAATTAATCCTATGGTTCCACATATTGCAGAAGAATTATGGGAGTTTTTAGAAAATTATAATTTGATATGTGATCAAAAATGGCCAATTACTAATGAAATTTTTATGAAAAAAAGTAATTTAGATTTACCTATTCAAATTAATGGTAAAACAAGAGCTGTTATAAATGTACCTTTAGACTTAGATAACAATGAATTAGAAAAAATCGCACTTAATGAGAAAAAAATCTTAAAGTTTTTGAACGGCACCCCAAAAAAAGTTATAATAATCCCGAATAAAATTGTCAATTTTGTAATTTAAATTAGAATGCTTATGAAGTTAATAAAACAAAAAATATTTATTATTCTTTTGCTATTTATAAATAGTTGTAGCTCTGTTAATTATCAATCAAATTCAAATTTTAAAGGTAATTTAACCGTAGAAACTCAAAGTAATAGATATAATTTACTTCTGAAACAACATATAAAAAGAGGTTTTTTATATAAATTTTCTTCTAAAAGGAATTTTATATTAAAAACAGAGATCACATTTATTTCTAGTGATACTTTATCTGATAATGGACAAAAGAGTCTTAAATCTACAAAGGCCAAATTGAATTATACTCTAACTGAGTTAAAATCAGATAAAAAACATAAGACGATAGACACAGGCTCCATCATAACATTCCCAGCCTTAAGTTCATCATCTAGTTCCATTTATTCAAAAGATAAAAGTCTTAGACATATTAAAGAAAGACTATGTGTTAGTTCAGCAAAAAAACTTAATATGCGTTTAATATTGATTTTAAAAAAAATTGAAGATTAAATCTGAAAATTTAGAGTTTTATTTAAAAAGTAATAAAGATAAACATAGCATTTTTTTGTTTTATGGCATTAATTTTGGTTTAGTTGATCTTTTATATGAAAAGACGCTAGATATTTTTAAAGTAAATATCAACGATCCTTTTAGTATATCAAAAATTGATGGAAATTTTTTAAAAGAAAACCCTTATGTGTTGAAAGAAAATATTTCAACAATAAGTATGTTTTCTGATAAAAGGATAATTTTATTAAACCTGAATAATATTAAAATAGATAAAAACATTCAAGATATTCTTTTAGAATCGATAGAGGAAAAAAATGATTATTACATTATTATGATAAAAGCGAATAATCTTGGGTCAAAAAAACATACTAGTAAAAACCATTGAAAATTTAAATAATGGACTTTTAATACCTTGTTACGAAGAAAGTGATGTTGTGGTTCAAAACAATTTGTCAAAATTGTTTTCAGATTTTGGGGTAAATGTTTCAAAAGATTTTATAAGAACTCTAAGCACAAAATTTAGTTCGAATACAGCTATTAATTTAATGGAATTTGAAAAATTGAAGAATTTTCTTCTTAACAATAAAATTATAAATGAAAAGGAAATTTTTAATGTTATTGCTAATAATATAGATAACAACTTAAATCAAGTTATTATGCTCTCAGCAAGCGGCAAAGTTAAGGAAGCTCTTGATCTTTATGAAAAAAGCTATGAAAATTCATATTCAAATAATTTTTTAATAAAGTCATTCGTAAAACATTTTTCTTTGATTGAAACAATCTTAATTAAAGTAAAAGATGGCGAAATTTTACATGACGCAATAAATAAAATAAAACCAACAATATTTTTTAAGGATAAACCACATTTGAATTTTCAATGTAAAATTTGGAATTTAAATCAGGTAAACTTAATTTTAAAAAGGTTGATTGAAATTGAAGTAAAATGTAAATCAAATTTATTAGACGATAAAATAATAATGTCTCATTTTATCCTCTCTACTTCTGTTATAGCTAAAAATGCATCTAGGATTTAAGTTTTTTAATTATATAATTAAATTCAGATAAGTTTTTACATTTGATTTTTATAGAACCTGCCTTGGTAATATCATTAAAATTAATATCTAAATCTAAACCTATATACTCCTTCAACTCTTTCTCCAAATTTTTTATATCAACCGTTTTTATTATCTTTGTATTGTCACAAACAATACTTGTTTTTTTAATTAATTTTTCAACTTGTCGTGAAGTCAAATTATTTTTTCTAATTGTTTCTAAAATATGATCTGAATTACTGTTTCCCACAAGAGGTCTTAGTTGGCCTATAGTTAGTTCTCCTCTTATTAAAAAGCCTTTTGCAAGATCCGACAATGACAGAAGCCTGATCATATTTGATATATGGGATCTCGACCTCCCAACAACTTTAGCAATTTTTTCTTGTTTATAACCATATTTATTAATTAATGATAAATATCCTTCTGCTTCTTCTATTGGATTTAATTCAGATCTCTGAATATTTTCAACTAATGATAATTCTGCTATTTTGTCTTCCTCAACATCATCTCTTAATATAGATGGTATTTCATGTATTTTAGCTATTTGAGATGCTCTCCATCGTCTTTCTCCTGCAATTATGTAGTATTCATTTTCTTTGTTAGCCACTGACCTAATTATAATCGGCTGAATTATACCTTGTTCTTTTATAGAGTTTGCGAGTTTTTCGATTTCTTCTTTATCAAATATTTTTCTAGGTTGCCAAGGACCTGGTTTTATGAATTCAATAGGTATCATCCTTAAATTTTGGAAATTTTTGTTTTCTGAAAATGCTTTTGTTTTATCAAAATCAGCACCTAATAAACTAGATAAACCACTACCTAAACCAACAATTTTTGAATTTTTCTTTTTCATACTGAAACTTTCTCTTGATTTATTATTTCACCAGCCAAAGAAGCATATGCTTGAGAACCAGGACAAGATATATCGTACATTAGGACTGGCTGACCATAACTAGGAGCCTCTGATACTCTTACATTCCTTGGGATAATTGTTTTAAAAACTTTATTACCAAAATGATTTCTAACATCATTAGAAACCATCTCAGAAATTTTATTTCTTTTATCGTACATGGTCAAAAGTATCCCTTGGAGAGTAATACTTTTGTTAAAATTTTGTTTTACTGATTCAAAAGTTTTTATTAATTGTGTTAACCCTTCTAATGCGTAATATTCTGTTTGCAAAGGTATAATTAAATTTTTTACAGCGCATAATGCATTTAAAGTTATTAAACCTAATGAGGGTGGACAATCTATTAATATATAGTCATATTTATCAATAATTTCTTTTACTAAATCAGAAATTAAGTATTCTCTATTTTTAACATTAACTAGTTCTTGCTCTAAAGCAGATAGATTTGGAGATGTTGATATAATATCAAGCTTGGGAATCATTGTTTGTTTAATTGTCTCGGTTACCTTTGAATAACCACATAAAGCTGAATACAAATCATTTTTTCTATCGTCATATTTTATGCCAAAACCTGTGCTAGCATTTCCTTGAGGATCAGAGTCAATTATTAATGTTTTTCTGTCACATGCTGCCATAGCTGTAGCTAAGTTAATTACAGTTGTCGTTTTTCCAACACCACCTTTTTGATTGGCAATGGCAATCACATTATTTAGATTTTTTTTCATACTTACTTTCTAATACTTTTGACTTTTTTTATATATAAAATTTTACCATAATCATTAGTCAAAGATTTGTATAGCTGGCAGTCAAAATATCTTTTTTTTTTTAAATGTAACATTTCACTTTTATATGTTTTTCCTTTTAAAAACAATAAGTTAGGAAATTTATGGCTATTTTTCAGATCTTTTTTCATGTGATTTTCTACATGATATATTAATTTATTTAATGGAGCGAGAGCTCTTGATATAATTAGCTCTGGCTTTAAAAAGTCTGTATCTTCTATACGATTATTAACAATTTTTATTCTTGTATTTGAAACTATTGAAACTTCTCTTATAAAACTGCATTTTTTGAAATCTGAATCAATAGCAATAATATTTTTATTACCCATCATTGCTAAAATCAACCCTGGCAACCCTGCTCCGGATCCAAAATCTATAATATTTCCTTTAATATTTTTTGTAAATTTATACAACTGAGCAGAGTCAAGAATATGTCTAGTCCATAAGTTTTTAATACTAGACTCACTAACCAAATTTATAGATCTTTGCCATTTAATTAGAGTATTGGAAAAAATTACAAACTTTTGAAACGTTTCACGTGAAACATATTGATGTGAACAAAAATTCTCATAAGAATCAATGTCCATAAGAGGTGTTTCCTGAAATATTTTTTCTTAAATGTCTCAAAAGTAAAAGAGTAGCTGAAGGAGTAAATCCTGGTAATTTTGAAGCTTGTGCAACTGTGCTAGGTTTTATGCGGTTTAAAATGTCTTTTGTTTCATTTGATAATCCTCGTACACTGTTGAAATCAAAATTTGAAGGTATATTGATTTTGTTCTCTTTTTTGTAAGTTTTTATGTCCTCTTGTTGCCTTTTCAGGTATACGCTATATATACAATCAGTTTCTAATTGGGTGTGCAAATATTTTTCTATTTTTTTTAATTCAGGCCATATTGGAAATAAATCTTTAATCAAATATTCACCAGATGATAAAAGGTTTTTAGCTGATCTTACCTCTCCATTTCTTGTGCTTGGTAAGTTATATTTTTTTAACAAGCTGGGTTTCGCCATTAAAGTTTTTATTAAGAGATTTGCCTTTTCTAGCTGTTTCTTTTTTTTTGTCCAATGGTCTCTTCTTTCTTTGCAAACAACCCCAAATTTTATACCTTTACTTGTTAGTCGTTGATCTGCGTTATCAGACCTCAACAACAATCTATACTCTGCTCTTGATGTAAACATTCTATAAGGTTCAGGTGCGCCTTTTGAAATTAAGTCGTCAATCATAACACCAATATAAGCTTCTGATCTGTCTAATGTAAACCATTCAGGTTTTAAATTAATACTCTGCGCGGCGTTGATACCTGCAATTAAACCCTGTGCCGCCGCTTCTTCATATCCAGTAGTTCCATTTATTTGACCAGCAAAAAATAGACCCTTAGTAGATTTAAGCTCTAAAGTGTTTTTTAAAGCTCTTGGGTCAATATAATCATATTCTATAGCATATCCATATTGCATAATTTTTGCATTTTCTAACCCCGAAATAGTTTTTAAAAATTCTTCTTGGATTCTCTTTGGAAGACTAGTTGAAATACCATTTGGATAGACCAGAAGACTATCTAAACCCTCTGGTTCTAGAAAAACTTGATGTGAATCTTTGTCGCTAAACCTTTTTACTTTGTCTTCTATGCTTGGACAATATCTAGGACCTGAACCTTCAATTGAGCCGGAGTAGACAGGAGACAAACTTAGATTTTCTGAAATTATTTTATGTGTGTTTTTGTTTGTTCTAGTAATACCACATTGTATTTGTTTGATACTAATTTTGTCATGTAAATAAGAAAACGGTATTGGATCTTCATCTGCCTCTTGAAGTTCAACTTGATCCCATAAAATACTCTTTTTTTCAATTCTTGGCGGGGTTCCTGTTTTTAACCTTCCAATTGGTAGTCCTAATTGGCGTATATTTTTTGAGAGATGGTCTGAAGATTTGTCACCCATTCTGCCGGCTGAAATCCTTTGATCACCAATATGGATAATACCTCCTAAAAAAGTACCTGTTGTTAAAATTACAGACTTTGATCGGTATAATACATTATTTTCTAAAATTACACCTTGAACTTCACAATCACTAACACAAACTTCCTTTATTGTAGCTTGAACGATTGTTAAGTTTTTTTGCGATAATAATAAATTATTTATTGCTTTTTTATAGAGCTTTCTATCAGCTTGTGATCTTGGTCCATGTACAGCTGGGCCTCTTGATTTATTTAACATTCTAAATTGAATGCCAGATTCATCTATTGCCTTTCCCATTAAACCATCCAGTGCATCTATTTCTCTAACTAAATGACCTTTGCCTAATCCACCAATAGCTGGATTACATGACATTTCCGCTATTTTATTTAAGTCCATTGTTATTAGAATTGTTTTTGCACCAATTCTTGATGCAGAAGAGGCGGCTTCTATCCCTGCATGACCACCTCCGACCACAATTACGTCATAATTATTCATTTTTCTTCAAAATTACTTTCCTATACAAAAACTACTAAATATATCGTCTAAAATCTCGTCTACGTCAACAACATTAGTTATTGAACCAATGGCTGTTGCAGCTACTCTCAATTCTTCTGCAACTAATTCTGGATACAAATTAAGGTCAACATTCGAAATCCTTAAGAGGGCCTCTAAAGTCTTATTAACTGCTTGAACATGTCTTTGTTTTGTTAATAAAACATTTTCTTTAGGTTTTAGAGAATGAAAATGCGTGACCATTTTATCAATTAATTCAAGAATGCCAACTCCATCTTTAACAGATATTTCATGAATATCTTTTCTATCCAATTTTCCTAAATCTGATTTAGTATGGACTAAAATTTTTTTAGCCTTAGAACTTAACTCAGGAAAATCAAATTTGTCATTATCAGAGAGAATCAATATCAAATCAGAACTTTCTGCTCTTTCTAATGCTTTTTTTATTCCGATTTGCTCAACCAAAGATTTCGTATATCTTATTCCTGCGGTATCATTAAAAATTACTGGGTATCCCTTTAAATCAAGGGATACTTCTAAGATGTCTCTTGTTGTACCTGGTTCATTAGTTACAATTGAATAGTTTCTTTTTGTTAAAAAATTTATTAATGAACTCTTACCAACATTTGTTTTTCCAATGAGGGTAACGACAAAACCAGATATTATTCTTTCTGCGTAGGGCTTTGACTCTATCGAAATTTTCAGATCGTTAATTAAAAATTTTAATCTATTAAAAAAAATCTTTTCAACATCATTAGATAACTCTTCGTCAGAAAAATCTATTAAAGCCTCAAGTTTAGATAGCAAAAAAATGATCTCCCCCCTCCATGAAGTAATTTTTTCGTAGAGCTTACCTTGAAATTGAGACATTGCTAAATTGAACTGACTGTTTGTTTCAGAATTAATTAAATCGTTTAAACCTTCTGCTTGTGTCAAGTCTAGCAGACCATTTAAGAACGCTCTTTTGGTATATTCACCTGGCTCGGCTAGTCGAAATTTTTTTTGATTGGCTAAAACATTTAAGATTTTTCTCTCAATTATAATACTTCCATGGAAATGGATTTCAATTATATCTTCCCCCGTTGATGTTGAAGGCCCCGGGAAGAAAATTATAATGGCCTTATCTATAATATTTTGTGAGCTATCAAGCAAGCTTCTCAATGTTGCCAATCTAGGTTTGGTGGGCTTAAAAAAAAAGATGCTTGAAATGTTTTTACTTTCAGGGCCTGAAATTCTAATAATTTTAATAGCGCTCTTTGGCGCACTTGAAGCTGAAGAATATATAGTGTCCAATGTATTTTACTTTTATCATTTATTATGTTTCACGTGAAACATAGTTTATTTATTCATTGCTCTAAAAAAATCTTCATTGGATTTGCTTTGTTTCAGTTTGTCAGCAAGGAAATCCATGGCATCAACCGGTCCCATCTGCATAAGTATTCTTCTTAATACCCACATCCTAGATAAAGTATCTTTTTCAACTAACAATTCTTCTTTTCTTGTTCCTGACTTCGTAACATCTATTGCTGGGAAAGTTCTTTTATCAGATAATTTTCTATCTAAAATAACTTCGCTGTTACCTGTTCCTTTGAATTCTTCAAAAATTACTTCATCCATTCGAGACCCGGTTTCAACAAGAGCAGTGGCAATTATTGTTAGCGAACCTCCGTCTTCAATGTTTCTTGCTGCGCCAAAAAATCTTTTAGGTCTCTGCAGCGCATTTGCATCCACTCCGCCTGTTAATACTTTACCACTTGATGGAATAACGGTGTTATATGCTCTGGCTAATCTAGTTATAGAATCTAATAGTATGACAACATCCCTTTTATGCTCAACTAAACGTTTTGCTTTTTCAATTACCATATCTGTTACTTGAACATGTCTAGATGCAGGTTCATCAAAAGTAGAGCTAATAACTTCTCCGTTAACTGATCTTTGCATATCAGTAACTTCTTCCGGTCTTTCGTCAATCAGTAAAACAATTAGATAAATTTCTGGGTGGTTTTTTGAAATTGCCTGTGCCACTGACTGAAGCATCATTGTTTTCCCTGTTCTGGGGGGCGCAACAATTAAACCACGTTGACCCTTTCCCATTGGGGCTACCATCTCTACTACTCTAGTTGTTATATCCTTATTATTTGGATCAAATTCTGTTTCAAAATTAATTTTAGTCTGTGGATATAAGGGTGTTAAATTATCAAAGTTTATCCTATGTCTAACAGACTCAGGTGATTCGAAATTGATGGTTTCAACTTTTAATAATGCAAAATATCTTTCTCCATCTTTAGGGGCCCTAATTTGGCCTTCGACAGTGTCCCCTGTTCTTAAACCAAATTTTCTAACCTGGCTAGGTGAAATATAAATGTCGTCGGGTCCTGCTAAATAATTAGATTCAGGTGATCTTAAAAAACCAAAGCCATCTGAAAGTACTTCTAATACACCTTCACCATATATAGCAATATCATTATCTGCTAACTTCTTTAAACAGGCAAACATCATATCTTGTTTGCGTAAAGTGCTAGCATTTTCAATGTCTAAGCTTTCTGCATATATTAATAGATCTGAAGGATTTTTAGCTTTTAATTCTTTTAAGTGCATATTTTTCTCTATGAACTGAAATATAAATTGTTAATTGAGATCTGGTTTAATTACTATAAGTAAAATTATGGATATCATCAAAACCGTGGGAATTTCGTTTATTTTTCTATAAAAATTTGGACTCTTATATCTATACCCCTTTTTAAAACCTTTGTAAAGAATTGATAAATACAAATGAAACAAACTTAATAAAATAATAAATACTATTTTTATTATGAAATATATTTCATATAATAAATAATCACTATCAAATAATAACAATAATCCAAAAACGTATGTAACAATTATTGAAGGATTCATAATAATTTTTAATAATCGACTTTCCATAACCAAAAAAGTTTTATCCATTTTTGAGTTATATTTTGTATTACTATGATAAACAAATAACCTTGGTAAATATAGCAATCCAACCATCCAAGAAATAACAAATATTAAATGTAATGATTTTATAATATCATAATACATATATTAACTCATTTTTTGAATGTCTTAACAATTTCGACTACCCTTTTTACGTTTTCCATCTTACACTCAGGGGTAATACCATGACCAACATTAAATATGAATCTTCTTTGTCTAGTGGAATTTAAGATTAGGTTTACGTTTTTTTCAAGATGTTCACTGTTTTCAGGAATCAAAGAAACTGGATCTAGATTTCCTTGTATAGCTACTGAAGGATTCAAATTTTTTATTGCCCAATCAATATTAACTGTCCAGTCTAAGGCAATACAATCCACTTCACTTTCATAAGAATAATCAACCAAAGATGTACCAGCTTTAAAAGGTAGTCCTATTATTGGAACATTTATATTTTTTGATCTTAATACATTAATAATTTTTTTAGTTGGATTAATTGCCATTTCTTTGAAAAAATTGTTGGGAATCATGTGTGACCAAGAATCAAATATCATAAGAATATCAGCACCTGCTTTTGCTTGCATTTCTAATTTATCTATAATATACATCGTAAGTGTTTCAATAAGCTCCATAAACCACTTGTTTGAATTCCAAAGAGCCTTTCTTGTGTTAACAAAATCTTTACTACTTCTTCCTTCAATCATGTAACAAGCAATTGTCCATGGAGCTCCTGAAAATCCTATTAAACTTATTTGTGAAGGAAGATCTTTTCTTAGAATTTTTAAAGCTTGTTTAAGTGGTTCTAATTTTTTTACGACATTTACGTCTTTTATTATTTTACTATCATTTGGTATTAAAGGATTTAATATGGGGCCGATTGATTTTTCAAATTTTACATCTCTTTTCATAATCCAAGGAATCATTAAAATATCAGAAAAGACAATTGCTGCATCTAAATTATAATATTTTAGAGGTAATTTTGTAGCTTCAACTATTAGATTAGTACTAGAGCAAAAATCTATAAAGTCTCTTGCTCTATTCCTAATTAAAAAATATTCTGGTATATGCCTACCTGATTGTCTTAAAAACCAAATAGGTATTTCAGAAATTTCATTTTTATAAAAAAGATCTAGTATAAGATTATTCACAATTTATTTACTTTAATTTTTTATTTGTTGTTGTTGTCAACTTAATAACGTTAAAAAAACTTTATTAATAATTTATTAACATTTAATTAAATAAAAAGCATTCAGAGTTTATAGATAATAATAGACTTATGCACAATTCTTTAATTTTAAAACTTGTTTTATCCAGATGTTATTAAAAACTTGATAATTTTGTATAATAAATTTTAAATTTTTCCAATAGTTGAGTTATATTAATCTATACACAAATTATTCACAGCGAATGTCCAGGAAAAATGATTATTATAGGGATAACAGGTTCAATTGGAATGGGAAAATCAACGATAGCAAATATGCTAAAAAAATTTAATATTCCTATCTTCGATTCTGACGAATATGTAAAAAAACATATTGAAAACAATATCTTAATCAAAAAAAAAATAATGAAAAAGTGGCCTCAAGTAATCATAACACATAAAAAAGAAAAAAAAATAAACAAAACTATACTAGGCAATATAATATTTTCTTCATCAACTGAAAAAAATGCTTTGGAAAAAATAATTCATCCTATAATAAAAGTAGATAGAGAAGATTTTATCAAAAAACATATTGGCAAAGAAAAATTTGTAGCTCTTGATGTGCCACTTCTATACGAAACAAATACAGATCAATTATGTAATTTTGTTTTTTTAGCAATAACGTCTGAAAAAAAACAAAAATGTAGAGTTCTTTCAAGAAAAAATATGACGGAAAAAAAGTTCTATTTAATTAAACAAAATCAACTTTCAGAAAAAGAAAAAATAAGTAGGAAACCATATTTAATATCTACATCTTATGGTAAAATAGTAACATTCGTAATAGTTGTATATTACTTGATAAAAATCATAATTAAACAAAGAAATTAATAAAAATGAGAGAATTAGTTTTAGATACAGAAACAACAGGATTAGATTACGAAAATGGAGATAGAATTGTTGAAATTGGCATAGTTGAATTAATAAATCATATTCCTTCAGGGATTAATTTTCATTATTATTTAAATCCTGACAGAGACTCTGATGTGTCTGCACAAAAGGTACATGGTTTATCTAGAGAATTTTTATCAGATAAACCAAGGTTTAGTGATATAGCTGATGAGTTATTAGAATTTCTCTCGTGCAGCAAAATTATTATTCATAATGCATCATTTGATCTCGGGTTTATAAATTCAGAGTTACAAAGATGTAATCTTAATCTTTTAAGAGAAGACCAAATTATTGATACAGTTGGAATAGCTAAAAGAAAATTTATTGGACAATCTGTTAGTCTTGATGCTCTATGTCGTAAATACAAAATTGATATCACAGATAGAGAACAACATGGAGCTCTTAAAGATGCTAAGTTATTATCCCAAGTATATATTGAACTAATTGGAGGAAAACAAACAAAGTTAAAATTTGATGATAGCCAAAATAATTTAGATTACAAACAACAAAATATTAATCTTAATCTCGATATTTTATATGGAAACAAGAATATTATTCCAAAAAAAAGAGTAAATATAAGTAATCATGATAATGAGTTACATTTAAAATCAATAAGTAAAATTCAAGATAGTATTTGGAATAAAATTAAGGATTAATTCTTTCTAAATCAAAACTGATATTATCTAGCATGATTGGCATTCCACCTCCATTCTGTGAGATGTTGGCAATAATAGACCTAGCAAATGGAAAAATTAATCTAGCTCCTTCTTTTGTTAAAACATCTTCTTTAAATTGATTTTTGTTATTCACTGAAAAAATACCAAGATAATCTATTTCAAGTAAAAATAGATTTGACTTTTTTGTCTTGATTGAACTTTTACAATTGTATCTAAGTGTAACACCAAAAAACTGGTCATCATATGAATTATACAAAAGATTTAGGTCAACTTCTACGGAACTATTGCGTATTTCAGATTTTTTAGCCAAAACGCTCTGGGGATTCTCAAAAGAAAGATCCTTAATATAATGTTTAATTATTTTTAAGTGAGGAAATTGATTTTGATTTACATTTTTCATTTAATCCTCTAATTGGAGTATTAATAAATTTATAACTTAAATATTGAATAATACATATTAATTTTTATTTTTTTTTGTATAATAATAATTTATTTAATTTAAATATTGGTGGTTTAGATAACATGCAGAACAGTTTTCCTTATTTTGACATAATTATTTTTGGTATAATAGCAATATTTTTAGTATATCGACTTAAAAACGTTTTAGGAACAAAAACGGATTTTGATGAATCTAATATAAAAGAACAAGATCGACAAAAAAAATCTTCTAAAATAATTCAATTAAGAAATGAAAAAAATATAATCAATTCAAAAGATAAAAATATCGATTATGTCAAAATTCAGGAAACAGATCCTTCATTTAATATGGAGGATTTTCTTTCAGGTTCTAGAAAGTTTTTTCAAATGGTTCTTGAAGGTTTTTCAAAGGGAAATTTAGAAAATATTAAAGATTTTATAAAACCTTCAGTTCTTAAAAGTTTTAATTCAGCAATTCATGATAGGGAAAAAGATAATGAAACGTTAATGCTAGATTTAAAGTCTATATCTAAAAATGAAATTCTTTCACATAAGATAACGAAAAATACCATCAAAATTAGCGTTTTATTTGAAACTTATCAAATTAAAGCTCTTCTAGACAAAAATGATGAAATAATTGATGGAAATATTAATGAAGAAATTCTTGTAAAAGATGTTTGGACCTTTGAGAAGAATATTAATTTTAATACTCCAAATTGGACTCTAGTAGAAACAAAAAGCTCATAATATGATTGGTATTTCTAAAAAAGACAAAGAAGTCTGGGAAGAATATACATCAAATTTTGAAAACTTTGCATTTAGATCAAATATCATTAGAGAAACGTCTATCAAAAATACTAAACAAAAAAACACATACAAATTATTAAAAAAAGGAAAAACAAGACTAGACGGAATTATAGATTTACATGGATATATTCTGAAGACAGGAAAACTAAAATTAGAAAATTTTATCATTAATGCGTACAATAACAATTTTAGAAATGTTTTAATAATTACAGGTAAAGGTGTTAACAATAATGGGGTACTAAAAAAAGAAATACCTCTTTGGCTAAAAAACCATGAAATAAAAAAATTTATTATAAGTTACGAAGATGCGCCACGTAGTTTGGGTGGAACTGGAGCTTTGTTAATAAGAATAAAAAATAAAAACAAATATTTGTAAAATCATTGATATTTTTTCAGGCCTAATTATGAAAAAAAAACATAAAAAAAGAGTATCATTTGTAAAAAGAAATACGAATGAAACAAAAATTGAAGTTCATGTAGACTTAGACGGCAACGGTACTAACAATATAGTTACTGGCATCCCCTTCTTTGATCATATGTTAGAGCAATTGTCGAAACATAGTTTAGTAGATATTGATTTAAAATGTGTAGGAGATATACAAGTTGACTTTCATCATACTATGGAAGACGTGGGTTGGGCTTTAGGCTATGCTCTAAGTGAAGCTTTAGGTGATAAAAGGGGTATTAAACGATATAGTTTTAATTATCTTCCAATGGATGAGTGTTTAACACGTTGTTGTGTTGACCTATCTGGTAGACCATGGTTAATCTGGAATGTATTTTTACCTAGTACTGTTATAAAAAATATTGAAACAGAAATATTTAAGGAATTTTTCCAATCATTTTCTCAGTCAAGTAAATTTACAATTCATATTGAAAACATCTATGGAAACAACACCCATCATATTGTAGAATCATGCTTTAAATCACTTGCTATATCTATTAAAGAAGCTATCAGCGTTGATAATAAAAATTCAGAAAATATTCCTTCTACTAAAGGAATACTTTCTGGTGTTTAAAAAATGAAAATAGTTATAATTAATTATGGGTCTGGGAATTTGAAATCAGTAGAAAATGCCCTAAAAAACGCACTTTTAAATAATAATTGGCACTATAGTATCAATGTAACTAACGATTTACATCATATAAAAAACTCGGATTTTATATTATTGCCAGGAGTTGGTGCGTTTCCTGATTGTAAACAGGGTTTATTGAAAACAGTTGGTTTAATCGAAACATTATATGAACAAGTGATTAATAAATCTAAACCATTTTTGGGAATATGTGTAGGTATGCAACTAATGGTAGATAAAAGTTTGGAGAAATCGTTAACATTCGGTTTTGGTTGGTTAAAGGGGACTGTTGAAAGAATTAATTGTAAGGGTGTTGATTACTTAGGAAGAGGATATAAAATACCTCACATTGGTTGGAATAATTTAGAAATTGACCAAAGAGATCATCCTTTAATGAAAAATATAAATCAGCAAGAGCAATTTTATTTTGTACATTCTTATTATATAAAAACAGAAGATAGAAAAGAAATATTAGCCAGCACAAAATATGGTCATACAATTCCGGCAGTAATTGGTAAAGATAATTTTGTTGGTGTTCAATTTCATCCTGAAAAAAGTAGCAATTCAGGACAAAAATTTTTATCAAATTGGCTTTCTTGGAAACTATAGACTTATGTTGAAATATAATGGTAAAAATAAAAAAAGATAAAAAAAAATACAATGTTAAAGCTGAACTTTGTAAAAAATTAGATAAAATAGATTTACAAGAACTCTGTGATGCCACAGAAGAGGCTATTTTAGCGGGGGGAGGATTCGGTTGGATCTTGCCTCCCTCAATGAGAACACTTCAAAATTATTGGAAGGGAGTGCTTTTAATACCAGAAAGGTCACTTGTAGTTGGTAGGCTAGACAGCGTTATAGCAGGTTCTGTTCAACTTATAAGACCAACAAAAAACAATGAAGCGCAAGCTCATTCTTGTCTGTTGAGCACATTTTTCTTTGCACCATGGGCTAGGGGATTTGGTTTAGCTAAAGCAGTTTTTCAAATAGCTGAAGAAAAAGCAAAACTTGATGGATACAAAGTAATAACATTAGAAGTTAGAGAAACTCAACACAGAGCAATACAACTATATGAACAAGCAGGTTTTGTTAGATGTGGAACTAATCCGAAGTCAGCTTTTGTGAATGGAGAATATATATCAGGTCATTATTATTATAAAGAATTAGAAAAATGAAGAAAAAATTTATCTTGTATCCTGCAATTGATATTAAAAATGGGAAATGTGTAAGGCTATTATTTGGGAATATGGAAAAGGAAACAATTTATAATAAAAATCCTTTAGATCAAGCAAAATGGTTTATAGATCAAGGTGCAAAATGGTTACATATAGTTGATCTAGACGGTGCTGTACAAGGAGAAAATGTCAATAAAGTGATAATTGCTAAAATTTTAAAAAACTTACAAAATACAGTTAAAGTCCAAATAGGTGGGGGGATAAGGACACGTGAAAATATTGATTTTTGGTTACAAAATTCTGTCGATAAAGTAATTCTAGGAACTTTAATTGCTCAAAATCCTAACTTTATTGACCAATTAGATGAAAGATATGAAAAAAAAATTATCCTAGGTGCAGATGTTAGAAAAGGAATGATTTCTTTACACGGATGGACTAAACAATCAAACATTAATGCAATAGATTTTATAAAAAAATTTAATACTTCAGTTGTGAGTTCAACAATTTATACTGACATATCAAGAGATGGAAGTTTGTCTGGCATAGATATAAATCAAACATTAAATTTTGCAAAATCTACTCCTCATCCGGTGATTGCGTCTGGAGGTATTTCTTCAATAAAAGAAATCTGTGATTTAAAAAAAAGCTCTTCTTCTGGTATTAAAGGTGCGATAATTGGTAGAGCGTTATATGAAAAAAAATTTTCATTTTCTGATGCTTTAGATGCGATAAGTGGGGACAAGTAAATGCTTTCAACAAGAGTAATTACATGTTTAGATGTTCATAATGGTAGAACAGTTAAAGGTGTTAACTTTGTTAATCTCATAGATGCAGGCGATCCTGTTGAACAAGCAAAATTATATAGTAATCTAGGAGCTGACGAAATTTGCTTTTTAGATATCTCTGCAACAAATGAAAAAAGAAGGGTTATGTTTAATGTTATATCAAAAACAGCAGAGTCATGTTTTGTGCCCCTTACAGTGGGTGGAGGTGTAAACGATATAAAAGATTTTAAAGATTTATTAAGTTGTGGAGCTGATAAAGTTTCAATTAATTCGTCTGCTGTCTACAACCCTGACTTAATCCAATTATCTTCTGATAAATTTGGTAATCAATGCGTTGTGTTGGCAATTGACGCAATTGAAAATTTTAAAATGAAAAGTGGTTATGAAGTTACAACTCATGGAGGTAGAAAAAAAACTAATTTAGATGCTTTAGATTGGGCAATAAAAGGAGAGAAATATGGTGCAGGTGAGATTTTATTAACTTCTATGAGTGCTGACGGTACAAAGTCTGGTTATAATTTAAAGTTAACTAGATTGATTTCAGAAAATGTTTCAATTCCAGTTATTGCTTCTGGTGGTGCAGGTTCCCCGAAAGATATGGTTGAAGTAATCTTAAAATCTGGAGCTTCAGCAGTTTTAGCAGCTTCAATATTTCATTTTGGAATTCATTCAATTTCATCAGTAAAAAAAGAAATGTTTAAAAATGGTATTCATGTAAGAGATTGTGGGTTTTAAAATGAGAGATGAATTCATTCAAGATTTATTTATATATTTAAATAATAAAAAAAATACAGACCAAAAGTTGTCATATACCTCCACATTAATAAATAATCCTGAATTTTTAGCAAAAAAATTGGGTGAAGAGTCTTCAGAATTAATTATAGATTTTATAAAAAAAAACAAAAAAGGGATTGTAAATGAATCTGCAGATTTAATCTATCATCTCCTAGTCGCTTGGGTCTCAGTTGGGATCAGTCCCCATGAAATTTGGGATGAGTTGTCTAAAAGAAAAATTCAATCTGGATTTGAAGAAAAACAAAAAAGGGGAAAATTAAATGAATAGAAGTTATGACGACAATAATGTATTTGCAAAAATATTAAGAAATGAAATCAATTGTTCAAAAGTGCTAGAAAATGAATTTGCATTATCATTTATGGATATTAATCCTCAAGCAAAAATACATATATTAGTTATACCAAAAAACAAATATGTTGATTTTTATGACTTTAATTCTGCAGCAAAGTCACGCGAAAAAATTGATTTTTGGAAATTAGTAAATGAATTAATAGATAAATATGATATTTCTAACAATGGTTTTAGATTAATAACCAATTCTGGAAAAGACGGGAACCAGGACGTTCCTCATTTTCATGTTCATTTACTAGGTGGACAAAATCTTGGTAGAATGATCAATTAGGAATTTATTTTTTGTTCAATAAAATCCCAAAACATTTCTTTAATTTTAATAGATTCGTTTAATTCTATTTCTCTAATACCAGTTGGTGAAGTAACATTAATTTCAGTTAAATATTCTCCAATTACATCAATTCCAACAAAAAAAAGCCCCCTTTTTTTTAGAGCAGCGGAAATTTCATTACAAATGAATTTATCACTATTTGTTAGTGTAGTTTTTTCCGGTTTTCCTCCAACATGCATATTTGATCTGCTTTCACCTTTTTGCGGTATTCTGTTTATCGCACCAACTATTTCTCCGTTTAATAAAATTATCCTTTTATCGCCATTTCTTACTTCTTTTAAATACTCTTGAACTATCAGAGGTTCTTTGTTTTGTTTGAAAAACATTTCTATTATAGAGAAAAAATTTTCATCATCTGGTTTTACATGAAAAACACCTTGTCCTCCATTTCCGTATAAAGGTTTAATTATGATATCTTTAAATTCGTTTCTAAACAATTTAATCTCATTCAAATCTCTAGTTATTAGAGTTTTAGGCATCAGATGTGAGAAATTTGTAACAAAAATTTTCTCTGGAGCATTTCTTACTTCAAATGGGTTGTTGACAATTAATGTTTGATTTGAGATTTTTTCTAGAATATGAGTTGCCGTAATATAGGACATATCAAAAGGTGGATCTTGCCTCATCATTATAATATCGAAGTTTGATAATAATTTAATTTCCTTTTTTTGGTAATTAAAAGTATTTGTATGGTTGTAAGAAGAAACTTCAAACTTACAAATATTAGCTAATACTTTGTTGGATTTATAAATTAAGTCATCGGGGTTAAAATGATAAATTGCATGTTTTCTTCTTTGGGCTTCAAAAGCAAGACCAAAAGTAGTATCACCTTTTAAGTCAAGGTTTTCTAATGGATCCATCAAAAAAGCAATTTTTAGTTTGTTGGTCATCTAGGATCTTTAGCTAATATTATAAAATTATAAACTTCTTTTATGTATCTTGCACTAGATGCATGTGCTTTTACTAGTCGAAGTTCTTCTTTGTTAGAAGCAACGCCACTCAAGTAAACTTTATCATTAACTACATCGACAGAAAAATTAAGACTATTTATATTTTGATCAGACATAATACGAGCCCTTATTTCAGCAACAGAAGCGATGTCTCTGGCGATATTTTTAAGAGTTGAAGTGTCAGTAATTTGTATTTCGTTATTCACTTCAACCACCCCTTTCACTTTCCAAGCAATCTTAGTTAGCTCGATTTTATCGTTTGGTTTTTTAACTTTTCCAGTAAATAAAACCGATCCATTATTTACAAAAATAGTGGTGTCAGCTATCAAATCAGGATTAAATTTATAGATATAATTAGAAATGGTTGCTTTAATTAGGTTATCTCGTACGGTAATCCCTAGTCCCTTTTCTTTAGATGTTGCTCCTAACGAAACCATTCCAACGGTGCTTACAAGTGGTGCACAGGATTGCAATGCAAAAAATAAAAAAATGGTGAGAAGTAATTTTAACATTATAGAATCCTAATCTATATTATTAGTTTAAAATATAAATGATGAAAAGTCATAACTTATTTATGATTTATCTATTTTATTCTTTAAAATTATTGTTTCATTGTAGATTATTTTTTTTGACAATCCTATTTCACTATTTAAAATTTTAACAATATCTTTTACAGAATATTTCTTTAACTTATCTTTAATTTTTGTTCTTAATTCTTCTAAACTTATTTCAATGTTCTCAACGTAACCAGCAATCACTATTGTTATTTCACCTTTTAGAGGTTTTCCATTTTCAATTTTATTTTGTATTGCAAAGTTAATATTTTTTAAATCACTTGAGATAATATCTTCATGTATTTTAGTTAATTCTCTAGTAATTACAACTTTTCTATTCCCAAATAATTTATACATAATACTTAATGAATCTCTTACTCTCAAACAAGTATCAAACCATATTCCAGTCATATCAAAATATTTAGTATCTAAAAGTTGTTTTTCTCTAGCACTTTTTTTGGAAGATAAAAAACCACCAAAAAAGAATTGGTTTGTTGGAAGACCTGACAAGATTAATGCATTTATTACCGAGGTTGCTCCTGGAGCATGAGTGACTTTTATATTATTTAGATAACAATCTTGAATAATTTTATATCCAGGATCAGAAATTAGAGGAGTTCCAGCGTCACTAATTAATCCAATATTCATGTTTTGCAAAAGTTGTTTTATTACATACGGTCTTTTTTTTTCAGCATTATTGTCGTTATATGATATAAGTTTTTTATTTTTTATTTTTAAATATGAGAGTAATTTCTTTGATTTTCTGGTGTCCTCACATAGCAAAAAATCAACAAAATTCATAATTTTAATCGCTCTTAAGCTTATGTCGTCAAAATTTCCAATTGGTGTTGAAATAATATATAGACACCCACTTTGAGTTGTTAATTTTTTGTTATAAAATCTTGCATATTCTTTACTTAAATTTTGCAATATATTACCCTTATACAATTTGAAATAGTGAGTATATATGACACATTATAAACCGATTTATGATATTATATTACTTTTTTGTATGTTGTTCATAATAAATTCATGTAATCAGAATACAAAAAAGTTGATTACAATAAATGAAAAAAAAATTGATGCTATACAAAACAAACAATCATTTCCCTCGAAAATGAAAATAACCACAGAAAAAGTAGTTAAAGAAGAAATAAATATATCGAAAATTAAGAGTATTCAAAAACCAATCACAAATGATGTTGTTTTTGAATTTAGAAATGAAAGGCTTCTTCACGGAAGAGGAATAAAGAAAAAAAAAGTTTTCAAAAAAAACGATCAAGCTTTAACAGCTGTTTTTAAAATGTTCAAACAAAACTTGAGTCTCAAAAAAAATGAATTAGATATTAGCAATGATGGTGAAGTTTTTGAAGAAATTGATTATAATAAAAATAAAAATAATAAAGATCAAAAAAATATTTTAGTCTTACTCCCTTTCACAGGTCCATATTCAAACTTTGGAATTAAGATTAGAAAAGCGCTAGATCTTAGTATTTTAAATTTTGGATCAAACAATGTAAGGGTAATCTATTTTGATACAGGTAAAGAAGATGAGGTATATAACTTTAATGACTTGTTAGAAAAAACGAGTCCTCAAATTGTAATTGGTCCATTTACAAGATCCTCTCTTTTAAAGGTGAAACCTTTTATAAAAGAAAAGTCAATCCCAATGTTTACATTTTCTAATGATATTGCTCTTGTAGAAAATAATGTTTGGTCTCTAGGTTTTTCACCGGAAGAACAAGTAGATAGCGTAATATCATGCGCTTTGTTATATGGCCATAAGAGATTTGGTCTGATAGCACCTAACAATTTGTATGGTAAAATTGTAATAGATAGATCGGTTGGTCTCATCAAAACAAAGAATGACAATTATTTTGAAAAACTCTTGTTATCGAATTCTCAATTAAACAACAAGTCAAAATTATATTCTATTTTGAGGAAGTTTTTAAATTATAATGATGAGAGTTCTCTGCATAGTAAGTTTGATTCTATTTTTATAGGTGGAAGTAAAGAATTTATTCTAGAAATTGCTCCAATGTTGGCTTATTATGACGTAGATTCAAAAAAAATTCAAATACTAGGAACTGACAAATTTAACATTGATGAAATTAAAAATGAACCTTCACTAGAAAAATCTTGGTTTCCAAAAATTATAAATAGAAATCAAAAAGATTTTCAATTAATTTGGCAGAATACATGGAATGAAGATGATAATTATTTTTCAAATGCTGCTTTTGATGCAGGCCTTATAAGTATTAATTATTTGAAACAAGAAAAAGCGCTGCAAGTTTATTTAAATGATTTAAAAAGCGTAGTGACTGGTTTTGAATTTGAAAAAAATGGGTTTGTTAAAAAGCCTATTTCAATTGTTCAAGTAGAAAAATTTGGTAAATTAATTAAGGTTGAAAAATGTAGCAACTAAATCTAGTATAATAAGTAATCAACTATACTGTTTAATTTAGCTATATGGTTCTTTTTGATTTTTATATTTCCATTTCTTTTGACAATAAAACCCTTTTTTTCTAAGTCCAAAAACTTTTCATTATTAACTAAGTTTCTATTGTTAAGTTTATTTATTTTAATACCTTTATCTAAACGAAGACCCATTAACAATGTGTCAATATCGGTTTGATGATTATCTAGGACTTTGATATCTTCAAAGTTCGCTGATTGAGCATTTTTGTAAAGCCAAGTTTTTGGATTTCTAAAATTTTTGATTTCTATTCTTTTACTATTTTGATTTTTATGCCATAATCTACCATATGCTCCTGGGCCAATTCCAATCCAATTTTCTGAGGTCCAATAATTTAAATTATGTTTACTTTCAAAACCTTTTTTTGCAAAGTTTGAAACTTCATATCTTTTATAACCGTAGTCACTTAAGACAGAATTTGTAATATTAAATAATTCAAACGCAGTATCATTATCAATAATTTTTATTTTCCCTTTTTTGAAATCAGAAAAAAATTTTGTACCTTCTTCAATTGTAAGTTGATATAACGATATATGTTGTAAATCGAATTTATTTAAAACTGTTTTTAATTCGGATAACCAATCTTTTATTGTTTGATTATAGAGTGCATAAATTAAATCAATTGAAACGTTGTTGAAATTAATTAATGCAGCTTCTATTGCCTTTTCACATTCTAGATATGAATGTTTTCTGCCAAGGAATTTTAGATTTTTATTTTTTAATGATTGAACTCCTAATGATATTCTATTAACACCGATTTGCCTCATTCTTTTAAATTTATTTATATCAAATGAGCTTGGATTTGCCTCTAGCGAAATTTCTATGTTTTTACTGAAACTAAATATTTCAGCAGCAGTGTTAATTACGTTATCTAGAATTTCTAATGGCATTAAAGATGGTGTACCGCCTCCAAAAAAAATTGTGTCTAAATTTTTAAATTCTATATTATAAAGATCTAAAAATTTTTTCATCTCGTTTAATTGATTGATATATGACGTTATCCAATCTTTGTTGTTTATAGTTTCTGTCAAATGAGAATTAAAATCACAATATGGACATTTAGATTCACAATAAGGCCAATGAACATAAAGACTAAGGGAATTCAAATTTTGATTTTTTACATAATTAGATTTGGGAAACATAACTTATTTAATTTCTTGAAGGCCTTATGTCTGTGACTAATACGATGTTTGTATTCAGGTGACATTTGTCCAAATGTTTGTTTTTTTCCTAGAGGAATAAAAACAGGATCATAACCAAATCCTTTTTTTCCTTTTGGTGGCCAAGCAAATTTTCCATAAACAGACCCTGATACCGTAACATGGTGACCATCAGGCCAACATAATGACAAAGAGCAAGTAAAATAACAACTATAAGTTGGATTTTGTATATTTTTTAAATTTTCATAAATCTTTGACATAGCTAATTTAAAATCTTTATTTTGCCCTGCCCACCTTGCAGAATAAATACCTGGCTCGCCGCCGAGATCCAAAAAGCAAATACCACTATCGTCGGATAAAGATGGCAGATTAGTTTTTTTTGACACAAAAGACGATTTAATAAGAGCATTTTCCTCGAAGGTGTTTCCGTTTTCAATTGGCTCGTCGACTCCAAGATCATAAGCAGACAATATTTCTATATTTAAAGGCTTCAGTAGTTGAGTAATTTCTCTAATTTTACCTTTATTGTGACTGGCAATTACTAATTTCGTTTCATTAAATATACGTTTTTTCATAATTTTTCTAGTTTATACCAAGTGCCTTTTTTTGAATATTGAAAATTGTCTTTGTACCAATATTTGCTAAATCTAACAAATTTAAAAATTGTTTCATATTAATTGGTTTTTTTTCTGCGGTGGTTTGTATTTCAACCATTCCATTTGACGCAGTTAGAACAAAATTACCATCCGCTTCAGCAGAAGAGTCTTCTTCATAGTCAAGATCTAGTATTTCACTATTATCCCATATTCCACATGATATTGCTGCAACTTGATCAAATATAGGATTTTCTTCAATTTTACCATTTTTTAATAAAAACTTAACAGAATCATATAGTGCTACCCAAGCTCCTGATATAGAAGCAGTTCTAGTTCCTCCGTCTGCTTGAATAACATCACAATCAATCTTAATCTGTAATTCACCAAGCTTTTTTAAGTTAACAACAGATCTCAATGATCTACCAATTAATCTTTGTATTTCATAAGTCCTACCAGAAGCTTTACCTCTTGTTACTTCTCGATCCATCCTTAAATGTGTAGATCTTGGCAACATTCCATATTCAGCAGTTATCCAACCTTGCCCAGTGTTTCTCAACCAATTTGGAACTTTTGTATCTACAGATGCAGTACATAATACATGAGTATTCCCAAATTTCGCAAGACATGAACCTTCCGCATAAGGCGATATATTATTCATCAGAACTATTTTTCTTAATTCATTAAAATTTCTATTTGAAGGTCTATTTTTCATTAAATGATCACTTTCGTAATTTAATAATAAATGATTTATATATTAAAAATAAAATTTTTTTAAATATAATTTTAATAACATGTTGCCCCTTGCAAAAATATTAAATATTAACTATTTCAATCGAATATAATATCCAAGGAGATCTAAATTGTCTAAATCAGAAGGAAAAGCTCAAAAACCTATCAAAGAAAAATTATTAGATGAAGAAAAAATTTTGAAAAGTGAAGAAACTGCTGATGATGCTGATGATAAGACTAACGTTAATGAAATAAATCCCGATGTAGAAGACTTATCAATTGAAGAAAAATGCATACAACAGGAAGCTAAAATAAACGAATTAAAAGATCAAGTTATGAGGTCTTTAGCAGATGGCGAAAATCTCAGAAAACGAACAGAAAAAGAGATTGAGCACGCAAAAAAATATAGCCATATTGTTTTTGTAAGAGATTTAGTTTCCTCAATCGACAATCTTCAAAGAGCAATAGATTCAGTCTCAAATGATAAAGATAAATTATCAGAACCAATAAAAAATTTAATTTTAGGTTTAGAAATAATAGAAAAAGAAATTTTAAATACTTTTGAAAAACATAATCTAAAACAAATCTATCCCTTAGGTGAAAAATTTGATTATAATTTCCATCAAGCTATGTTTGAAACACCTACAAATGATAAAGAACCTGGAATAGTTGTTGAGGTTTCCCAAAAGGGTTACACTTTACATGACAGATTAGTAAGACCAGCTATGGTA
The DNA here is from genome assembly GCA_000383115.1 of alpha proteobacterium SCGC AAA015-N04. GTDB lineage: Bacteria > Pseudomonadota > Alphaproteobacteria > Puniceispirillales > Marisalimonadaceae > Marisalimonas. Next base: position 45,343 of record KB910533.1, on the reverse strand, counting down.
GGAATATCCAAGAAACCTGATGAAACAAAAAAAGATAAACAAAAAAAAGAAATAGATTAACGTTGATAATTTATTTTTTTATAATCTTGTAAATTCAACAACTTAACCCATATAAATTTGATGATATTAATATTTTACAAATACATACTAATGAAAAATACAATGGAGCAAACTTATGGCTAAAGTTATTGGAATTGATTTAGGTACTACCAATTCATGTGTTTCTGTTATGGATGGCAAAACTCCAAAAATTATTGAAAATAGCGAAGGTGCTAGAACGACCCCTTCTATGGTTGGGATCACAGATGATGAAAGACTGGTGGGTCAACCTGCTAAAAGACAGGCTGTAACAAACCCTGAAAGTACTCTTTTTGCAATAAAGAGGTTAATTGGCCGAAGACATAACGACGAGTATTCCAAAAAATTTTCGGAATTAGTTCCTTACAAAATTGTTCCTGCTAAAAATGGAGATGCTTGGGTAGAAGCTAACGGTCAAGAGTATGCTCCTTCTGAAGTATCAAGCTTTATTCTTCGGAAACTTAAAGAAGATGCAGAAGCTTTTCTTGGTGAAACTGTAGATAAAGCTGTAATTACGGTTCCAGCTTATTTTAATGACGCTCAAAGGCAAGCTACAAAAGATGCAGGAAAAATTGCTGGTCTTGAAGTCCTAAGAATTATCAATGAACCAACAGCAGCAGCTCTTGCTTATGGTCTAGATAAAAAAGAGAGTGGAACTATTGCGGTTTATGATCTTGGTGGTGGTACCTTCGACGTTTCTATATTAGAGGTTGGTGACGGAGTATTTGAAGTTAAGTCAACTAACGGTGACACTTTTTTAGGTGGTGAAGATTTTGATCAAAGAATAATAGATTATATTGCTGATCAATTCAAAAAAGAAAATGGAATTGATTTAAGAAGTGATAAACTTGCATTACAAAGAATGAAAGAGGCTGCAGAAAAAGCAAAAATAGAACTATCTAGCGCAGCGCAAACTGATATTAATCTTCCATTTATAACTGCAGATTCATCTGGGCCGAAACATTTAAATGTAAAAATGACAAGATCACAATTTGAAAGTTTAGTTGATGATCTAATTACTAAAAGTATAAATCCGTGTAAAGCTGCTCTAAAAGATGCTGGGGTAAAGGCTAATGAGATTGATGAAGTTATATTAGTTGGTGGTATGACAAGAATGCCAAAAATAATAAATGCTGTAACCAGTTTCTTTAAAACTGAACCTCATAGAGGTGTCAATCCTGACGAAGTTGTTGCATCGGGGGCAGCAATTCAGGGAGGCGTTTTAATGGGAGATGTAAAGGATGTTCTTTTACTGGATGTTACTCCTTTATCACTTGGTATAGAAACGCTCGGAGGTGTTTTTACTAGATTAATTGATAGGAATACAACTATTCCTTCAAAGAAATCTCAAACTTTCTCAACAGCTGAAGACAATCAATCTGCTGTTACAATAAGAGTTTCACAAGGTGAGAGAGAGCTAGCTTCTGACAACAAATCTTTAGGTGAATTTAATCTTGAAGGTATTGCACCTGCACCTAGAGGAGTTCCTCAGATAGAAGTTACATTCGATATTGATGCTAATGGCATCGTAAATGTTAGTGCTCAAGACAAAGCTACAGGTAAAGCGCACAATATCACCATACAAGCCTCTGGTGGATTAGATGATACTGAAATAGAAAGAATGGTTAAAGAGGCTGAAGATAATGCAGAGGCAGATAAAGAAAAAAGAGAAGCAATTGATGCAAGGAACCAAGCAGAATCTATGATACATGGAGCTGAAAAGTCTTTAAATGATCTTGGGGATAAAGCTGATCCAGCTGTTAAAGCCGAAGTAGAGCAAGCCATTCAAGAAACAAAGACATCACTTGAAGGTGATGATACTGCAATGATTAAAGAAAAAACATCTGCGCTTTCTTCTATTATGATGAAAATGGGTGAGGCTGCATATAAAGCCAATGACAATAAAACTAGTGAAGATAATATTGAAGATGAATCTTCGACTGAAAAAAAAGAAGATGTTGTTGATGCTGATTTTGAAGAAGTTAAAGATAATGAAGAAAAAAAAGATGCTTCATAATTAATTTTTTAGCAAGATAAACTTAAGGTAAAGAAATGGCTCGTGATTACTATGATATTCTAGGTTTATCAAAATCTGCATCTGATAATGAAATCAAGTCATCGTATAGAAAATTAGCTATGAAATATCATCCTGATAGAAATCCGGGTGACAAAAAAGCAGAAGAAAAATTTAAAGAAATTACTGAATCCTATGAAATTCTTAAGGATCCTCAGAAAAAAGCTGCTTATGATCAATATGGTCATGCTGCCTTTTCAAATGGTTCAGGGTCTGGTTCATCAAGTGGCTTTTCCGGTTTTGGTAGCGGAGGTTTTTCAGATATTTTTGAAGATATGTTTGGAATGGGTAGCGAAAAAAGTAGACGTTCTGCCTCTTCAGGTTCAGATTTAAGATATGATTTGTCAGTATCCCTGGAACAAGCTTACTCTGGTGACCAAGTTGAAATCTCACTAACGGTTCCATCAAAATGTGAAGGATGTAATGGTTCGGGAGCAAATAAAGGCTCAAAACCTAAACAATGTAATCAGTGTGGTGGTTACGGAAAAATAAGGGCTCAACAAGGATTTTTTACTATTGAAAGAACATGCGCTGCTTGCTCTGGTGCAGGCGAAATTATTGGTGATCCATGCCGCATATGTAAAGGGCAAGGTAGAGTTAATAAAAGTAAGAAGCTATCAGTAAACGTTCCAGCTGGAGTTGACAATGGTACCAGAATTAGACTTTCTGGTGAAGGAGAAGCAGGCGCCAGAGGTACATCAGCGGGTGACTTATATATATTTATAGATATCAAGGAACACTCTTTATTTCAAAGAGATGGAAAAGATACATTCATTGAGGTTCCAGTTTCTTTTATTGATGCAATATTAGGTAATTCTATACAAGTCCCATGTGTAGATGGGTCAAAAGCAAAAATGAATTTAAGCCCAGGGACACAAAGTGGAACCCGTTTAAGAATGAAAGGTAAAGGAATGCCAGGATTAAGAGGTGGATCAAGAGGTGACCAATATGTGCAAATTAATGTTGAAACCCCAGTGCACATGTCTAGAAAACAAGAAGATTTGATAAAACAAATTAAAGAACTGGGTATAGAAAAAATTAGTCCTAGAACAGCAAGGTTTAAAAAAATTATTGAGTAATTTAATAATAAGTTATTATTCAATAATAATACTTTAATTGAGGTGATTTATGGAAAAAATTTCTGTATCTATTCCAGGTGGTAATGGTCGAATGGGTCGAACATTGCTTAGAATCATAATTGAAAATAAAAAATTTAAAATTTATAATTCCACTTGCTTACCAGGTGACATAGAGGAAGGTTTAGATTTAGGTCTTTTAGTTGGAAATAAAACAATTTCTAAAATGTTGACAAGTGACAATCAATTACTATTCGGAAATACCGATGTGTTAATTGATTTTACAGCTCCTGAAGCAACAATGTTTCATGTTCAAAAGTGTCACGAACATAATATTCCTATTGTAATAGGCACTACTGGATTAACACCTAAATATGAAAGTAAATTGAATGATTATTCAAAGAAGATACCAATAGTTTATTCAGCAAATTTCTCAATAGGAATCACTTTACTTTCTAATTTAGTTAATAAAGCAACAAAAATATTAGGAAAAGAATGGGATATTGAAATATTAGAAATGCATCATAAACATAAAGTTGATGCTCCTTCAGGGACTGCGTTAATGTTAGGTAAATCAGCTGCAGATGCTAGAGGTCAAAAAATATCTGATGTAAAATCAAATCCAAGAGATGGTATCATAGGAAAACGAAAAAAAGAAGAAATAGGTTTTGCGGTTTTAAGAGGCGGTGATGTTGTTGGTGAGCACTCTGTCATATATTCTAATGATGGTGAAAGAATTGAGCTAGTACATAAAGCTAATAACAGGTCCATTTTTGCTTTAGGCGCTCTCAGAGCTGCTAGTTGGGCTTCAGGGGCTAAACCAGGTCTATATTCATTAACAGACGTTTTAAATCTTGGTGGATAGTATTAAACCATTTTATTTATTATTTAATGTTTTATAAATCTCATTAAAACAGTTTTCTTTGTTCAAGAATCCGTTTAGCTTTGTAGGTCTTAGTTCAAAGAGATCAACATAAAATATTTCCTCTTTTTTTATAAAAAAAACATCTAAGAAACATCGTTCATAATAATATTGATGATTCTTTAATTTTCCTTCATATTTTATAAAGTCACTTTGACCAAACTTAATTAAAAATTGCCTTTCAGGTAAATTTAATATGTTATCAAGATTAAACTTTTTCTTTTTAGATTCCATTTTCTTTTTAGCCATTTTATTCAAATTTTTTTTAAGAACTGTGGAAGTTTTTTTTAATTTTTTAATGGGTAAATCATCCAAGCTATTTTTTAATTCTAAGTTTTTATTATCAGTTTTTCTTATGCTTGTGTTGGGGTTCAAAACTTGAGTTTTCTTATCTTTTAAAAGATGAGACTTAATAGCGTCAATGTTATTATGACTAATCGTGTGACATGAGCTTAAAAAAACAAAAAAGCATAAATTAATAATTATTTTATTTCGATGTTTTCTCATAAATGATATTCATAAATATTGTTTTCTATTAAGTCTATTTAAAAATTGGTTAAAGGGAAATTATGAATCATATAAAATTTGATGTTACTTTTTTAGGTAATGCAATAATTGACATTATTGCAAAAACTACTGATCAACTATTGGATGAATTATCAATTCCCAAAGGTTCAATGCAATTAGTTAATACAGAAACTGCTGATAATTTATTAAAGAATATTAATGATCCAATAATAGTGTCTGGAGGAAGTGCTGCTAACACTGCGGTTGGATTTAGTTCATTTGGAGGAAAGGCTTGTTTTTTAGGTCAAGTTGGAAAAGATAAGTTCGGAGAACTATTTATTAAAAATATTAATGAGTCAGGTGTTTTTTTCCAAAATAAGAAAACCAATAATTTTATAAAAACTTCAAAGAGCATTATTTTGGTAACTCCCGATGCAGAAAGAACTATGAATACATTCTTGGGCGCGAGTGCGGCTTTCGATACGCATTCATTAAATGAAAATTTGATAATTAATAGTAAATTACTCTATATTGAAGGATATTTATTTGATCAACAAGATGCTAAAAAGGCTATATATCATTCTTGTAAATTAGCAATAGAAAATGATGTAAAAATAGCTTTAAGCTTGTCGGACTTATTTTGCGTTGATAGACACAGAAGAGATTTTCTTGATTTAATAAAAAAATATGTAGATATAATTTTTGCAAATGAAACAGAAATTAAAAACTTGTACAAATCGAATTTAAAATACAGTGTTAAAAATATCAGATCTGATACCAAAATGGGGGCAATTACTCTTGGAAGCAAAGGTTCAATTGTTTTTGACGAGGATGGCAGTCACAACATTGATCCAGTAGCTATTGCTACTCCAACTGATACTACAGGAGCGGGGGATTTATTCGCTTCTGGTTTTTTGTATGGGCTTATAAAAAATTATTCATTAATTAAATGTGGCCATTTAGGTACCCATGCAGCTGGAGAGATAATAACTCATTACGGAGCAAGACCAGAAATTTCTTTAAAAACTATTCTAGATCATAATTTTAATAAATAGATACTGAGTCATAGGCTGCTATTGAAGCTGAGTTAACAATATCTGAAACTGATGAACCCATTTGCACTATTTGAAAAGGTTTGATACCACCTATCATTAAAGGACCTAAAATGGAACCGCCACCCAGTTTTTGTAGTAATTTAAAAGAGATATTAGCTGATAAAAGGCTTGGCATAATTAAAACATTTGCAGCACCTGATAATCTGCAGAAAGGATAATTTGTTTTAATTAAATCATAATCTAGGGCAACTTCTGGTGTCATTTCACCGTCAAACTCAAAGTCAACTTTTCGGTCACCTAATATTTCAACAGCCTCTTTCAAATTTTTTGAACTTGGCCTAGATAGGCTTCCAAAATTTGAAAAGGATAGCAATGCAACTCTAGGGGTATATCCTAAATTTTTAACAGTTTGGGCAATTCCACAAGCAATATTTGCTAATTGTTCTGCGTTAGGTGTGTCATGTATATTTACATCTCCAATAAATACTGTGCGTTCTTTCGATACCATCATTGACATAGATAAAAAGCTTTCATTATCCTTTGAAGAAATGACTTTAGTTATATCGCTAAAACATCTTCCAAATGGTCTTGTTACTCCCGTAATCATTGCGTCAGCATCTCCAGCAGACACCATAGATGCTGCGAATACATTTCGATCCTGATTTATTAGTCTTTGACAATCTCTTCTCAGGTGTCCTAGTCGGTGAAGGCGTTTATATAAGTTGTCTATATATTTTTGGTTATTTTTACTCAAACTAGCGTTATGAATAGTCAATTCACTAAGACCATCAAGGTTGACTTTATCCATAGTTTCTCTAACTATGTGTTCTCTACCTATTAATATGGGGACTCCAAATCCAGAATTAAAAAAAGACAAAGCTGCTCTTATAGTTTTTTCTTCTTCACCTTCAGCAAAAACAACTCTTTGTTTTTTACCTTTAATTTTGGATTTTATAGGTTCTAAAATTGAGGCAATAGGGTTTGTTCTACTTTCTAATTCTCGTTTGTAAGCTGTTAAATTTTTAATCGGTTTTTTAGCAACTCCTGTATCCATAGCCGCTTTTGCCACTGCCAAGGAAACTGATGAAATTAGTCTAGGGTCAAATGGTGCTGGGATTACATAATCTTTACCATAATGTAATGAAATACCATGATACGCAGCATTAACTTCATCAGGTACATCTTCTCGTGCTAATTCAGCGATTGCATTAGCTGCAGCAATTTTCATTTCTTCATTAATAGTAGTTGCTCTAACATCTAGAGCTCCTCTAAAAATGTATGGGAAACCCAAAACATTGTTTACTTGATTAGGATAATCCGAACGTCCCGTAGCAATAATAGCGTCTGGCCTTATATCTTTTACGACTTCAGGCATGATTTCTGGAACAGGATTTGCCATTGCAAATATAATTGGTTTTTCTGCCATACTTTTTATCATTTTAGCATCTACTGAACCAGGCACGGAAAGCCCTAAAAAAACATCTGCACCCTTCATAGCTTCTTTTAAAGTTCTAGCTTTTGTTTGAACAGTATGAGCTGACTTCCACTGATTCATATTTTCTTGTCTACCCTTAAATATTACCCCATTTCTATCTACTAGAATAATATTTTCATTTTTTGCACCCATTGCTTTAAGTAACTCAACGCACGCAATTGAAGCTGCCCCAGCTCCGTTACTTACAAATTTTGTATCTTCTATTTTTCTATTTGTTAGATGTAAGGAATTTATTATTCCAGCAGCTGTAACTATAGCAGTTCCGTGTTGATCATCATGAAAGACTGGAATATTCATAATTTCTCTAAGCTGTTGTTCAATGATAAAGCAATCTGGAGCTTTAATATCCTCTAAATTAACTCCGCCAAAACTTGGTTCTAACAAAGCAACAGCATTAACAAATTCTTTAATTTCATTGGTGTTTATTTCTAAATCAATACCATCTATATCGGCAAATTTTTTAAATAGAACTGCTTTACCTTCCATTACCGGTTTTGACGCTTGAGCTCCGATGTTTCCTAAACCTAATACGGCGGTTCCATTTGATATAACTGCAACAATATTTCCTTTAGATGTATAGTCATAAACAGAGTTAGGGTTCTTTTCTATTTCAAGACATGGGGTGGCAACACCAGGCGAATAAGCTAATGACAGATCATGAGAACTAAACAGAGGTGTTGTAGGAGTTATTTCTAACTTACCTGGACGACCCTTTTTATGATATTCTAATGCTTCCTTCTCTAAATTCGACTTAATAGATTCTTTTTGTTTGTTTGTAGACATTGTTTCCTCAAATACTTAATGTAAATAAGATAATAAATTATAACTCATTTTTTTCAAAGGGTCTTAAATTAATTATATTTATATAATAAATATTAATTTATAATTTCATTTGTTTAATATAAATAAAAGGTTTATTTCTGATTTGAATAACAAAAACACACCAATGATGGATCAATATCTGACCATTAAAAACCAACATCAAGATTCATTATTATTTTATAGGATGGGTGATTTTTATGAATTATTCTTTGAAGACGCAATAATTGCTTCTGAAGTTCTTGATATTACTTTAACAAAGAGGGGAAAATCTGAAGGTAAAGATATACCAATGTGTGGTGTTCCTTTTCATTCAGCAGATAATTATTTACCTAAATTAATTAAAAAAGGTTTCAACGTAGCGGTATGTGAACAGACAGAAACAGTCGAAGAAGCAAAATATAACTCAAAAAAAGGTCCATTAAAAAGAGAAGTTGTAAGAATTATCTCACCAGGAACTCTTACTGAAGAAAATCTATTAGATAGTAAATTTAACAATTTTCTTGGTGTTGTTACAATTTTAGAGAATTATTTTTCTATTGCTTGGGTAGATATTTCTACCGGCAGTTTTAAAACTAAAGACTTGAACGTAAAAAAGAATGACCGCAATCAAAAACAACTAATTAATAATTTATTAATGAGAATGAATTTTTCTGAGATATTAATTTCGGATGATATAGAACTAAGTATTTTCAACATGGAATTACTCACAAGAATTAAAAAGCAACCATCTACATTATTTCATTTTCATTCGTGCTCTGATCAAATTTGTTCATATTACTCAATTATATCCTTAGAAGGTATAGGAAATTTTAGTAAGGGAGAAATTATTTCAGCTGGAGTTTTATTGATGTATTTAAATAAAACCCAATGTGGAAAAATTCCAATACTTTCTATGATAAAAAGCGAAACAAAAAATAGTTATTTGGAAATTGACTACTTTACTCAAAAATCTCTGGAAATATTATCCAATCTTTCAGGTACAATAGATGGAAGTCTTATATCAGCATTAGACCAAACTCAAACAGCTTGTGGTGCTAGATTATTAAAACAAAGATTAATACAACCTTTTTACAAAAAAGATGAAATTACAAATAGGCAGGATTTATCAAATTGGTTTATAAAAGAAAATATCAATACAAAAATATATCAAAACCAATTAAAAATAATACCGGATTTAGAAAGAGCTTTAACTAGAATATCTCTTCTTAGAGCTAATCCCAAGGATTTTATAATATTGGCTAATGGGCTTTTAAGTGTAGAAAAAATACGTGATAATTTGAAAACAAAAATCAAAAATACTAAGCCTCCCCCAATGCTAATAAAATTATTCGACCAAATAGACCTTAATTATGAATTATTTTTGGAAGTTAAAAATGCTTTTAAAACAGATCTACCCTCATTTATTAGAGATGGTGGTTTTATTAGAGACGGTTATGATAAATCTTTAGATAAACTGAGAAGCACTAGAAATTATGAATACAAAGCAATTTCTATACTTCAAAAAAAATACTCTGAATTAACAAAAGTGAACTCTCTTAAAATCAAACACAACAGAATGTTAGGCTATCATATTGAAGTAAGAGCTATGCATGATAAATCATTAAGAAGTATGGATCTTTTCATTCATAGACAAACAACCGCTCAAACTGCTAGATTCACAACAATTGAACTAAATGAAATCGAAGAAGAAATTTTAGAATCATCAGATAAAGCTTTAAAACTCGAGATAAATCTTTTTAAGGATTTTTCAAGTCGCATAATTAAACAAGGAAAAAAAATATTAGACATATGCACAGCAATAGCTGAAATAGACATTTCGATTATGGTTGTAAATCAATCAATAGAAAGAAAATACGTTTGTCCAAACATGTCAGAAAACAAGGTATTGGAAATTATTGATGGAAGACACCCAGTTGTTGAACAACAAATGGTAACTTCAGAAAATTCCTTTGTATCAAATAATTGTATCTTAAATGAAAATGACATCATTTGGCTAATTACAGGTCCTAATATGGCTGGAAAATCAACTTATTTAAGACAAAATGCTCTCATAGTGATCATGGCGCAAGCGGGTTTATTTGTTCCAGCTAAAATTGCTAATATTGGAATGTGTGATAAAATTTTTTCAAGAGTTGGTGCATCAGACGATTTGGCAAAAGGACAATCAACATTTATGCTAGAAATGCTAGAAACATCACTAATTTTGAATTCTTCTACTAAAAATTCACTTGTAATTTTAGATGAAATTGGAAGAGGAACTTCTACTTTTGATGGTGTAGCAATAGCTTGGTCAGTTTTAGAGTATCTTCACAATAAAGTTAAACCAAGATCTCTTTTTGCAACACATTATCATGAATTAACTATATTAAAAGAAAAATTAAAACATTTATCATGTCATAAAATGTCAATAAAAGAATGGAAAAACAAAGTATTTTTTATGCACAAAATCCTCAAAGGTGAAGCTGACAAGTCTTATGGTATTCATGTAGCACAATTAGCAGGCCTTCCTATAGAAGTAATTAACAAAGCGAATAAATTATTATCTAATTTTGAAAATCAAGATACGAAATTAAAGTCTATTAAAACGAATAACATAGATAAATCCCCCATTGATAATCACTACAAAGATTTTTTTGAAGAGTTTGATAAAATTGATCTTGATAACATAACTCCAAAAGAGTCTCTAGATTATTTTTATAAGTTGAAGTTATTAAGGCTTAATAATGAATAAAAACACACTTACAGATAAATTTTCATCATATCAATCAAAATATCTTCATAAAAATTCAATAAAAAAATTAAGTCGAAATGAAATGGTTAATCAAAATGCCACATGGCTTCAAACTATGGAGCCAATTAAGTATGCTAAATTTCGCTCTAAAAATTATTATGAAATTGAGGATATTACGATTAAAAGTAGCGAATTTAAATCTTTTAAAAATCAATTATTTTTAAATTTAAAAGAACAAATTAGTGAGAAAAAAGAACTAATTAAAAATATATTTTTAAAAAATTCTGATGGATCTCTAAATGTAGGTTTAAATGTAATCTTAATTGACAGTTTGTTAAAAGTAATTTTTAAAAATTTATTCTTTTCTATATTCAAACATAATCTGTACAATTTTTCAATTGTTGCTGTAGGTGGATATGGAAGAGGTGAACTTGCTCCTCACTCTGATTTAGATTTATTATTTCTCTTACCTGAAAAAAAAAGTAAAGTTGATATCAACAATATCGAAAAAGTTATTCAGGCACTCCTCTATTTACTTTGGGATTTAGGTTATACAGTTGGTCATTCCACGAGAACAATAAGTGACTGTATTAAGAAAAGTAAATCAGAAACTACCATTGCTACTGCTTTGTTAGAAAAACGGTTTATTGAAGGAAATAAACAATTATATGAAAACTTGAATAAAAAATTTGACGTTTATTTAAAAAACACAAAAACATTAGATTTTGTGTCCTCAAAGTTAAGAGAATCTGATTTAAGACATAAAAGATTTGGTGAATCAAGGTATGTAGTTGAGCCAAATGTTAAAGACGGCAAGGGTGGCTTAAGAGATTTACATACCTTGATTTGGATATCAAAGTTTGCATATCAAGTTGATAGTATTTCAAAATTAATAAATATAGGCGCTTTAGCTAAAGATGAAGCATCTTCTTTTGCAGAGGCTCAAAGATTTTTAATTTCTGTTAGATGTCATCTTCATTATAGGGCAAATAGAGAGGATGATAGGTTGGCTATGGACGCTCAGTTAGAGATTGCGGAAAAAATGAATTTTAAAAACACCTTAACACATAAAAATGTCGAAAGGTTTATGAAAAGGTATTTTCTCGCAACAAAAACGGTCGGAAATTTAACAAGAATATTTTGTGCATCCATAGAAACTGAATTAAAAAAACCTTTAAGATTAAACTTTTTGAGTTTTAAAAAAAGAAATTATATAGAACCATTTACCTTGGAGTTAGGACGATTATATGCAAATCATAAGAATGTATTTATCGAAAAGCCAACAAATATAATTAAATTATTTTATATTTCTCATGAAAAAAATATAGATATACACCCTAAAACTCTAAGACAAATTAATAGCTTGAGAAGATTAGTTAACACTAAAATTCGAGAAGATTTAGGGGCTAATAATATGTTTTTAAAAATACTGGCAAGTAATAAAGACCCAACAAGAACTTTAAGGTTGATGAACGAATCAAGTATTCTTGGTCAGTTTATTCCAGAATTTCAGAAAATTGTTGGTTTAATGCAATTCGATATGTATCATTCATATACAGTAGATGAGCACACAATCTTTACAATTGCAAATCTTCACGCGTTAAGAAATGGCGAATTAAAAGAATTTAATACATTAATAGATAATAAAACATTAGAGATCAAATTTAGCAGATCGCTGTTTGTCGCAATGTTACTTCATGACATTGCTAAAGGAAAAAAAGGGGATCATTCAGAAAATGGAGCCTTGATAGCCTTATCAGTTTCACCGAGGCTAGGTTTGAATAAAATTGAAACTAAAATGGTAGAATGGTTAGTTTTAAATCACCTATTAATGAGTAAGACGGCATTTAGATATGAGTTAGATGATGAAAAAGTAATAATCAATTTTGTGAAAACTGTTGGATCTATTAATAAATTAAATGCACTTTTAGCTCTAACATTTGCAGACATAAAAGGTGTGGGTCCTGATGTTTGGAATGATTGGAAAGGTGCTTTAATAAAAGAATTATATGTTAAAGCATTAGAAATACTTAAATCTAAGCAATCAGTTTCAAAGTCCTTGGATCAGAAAAAAAAGTCAAAAAATCTTCTTAAACGTTATTTATTAAAAAAAGAAATTAGTGAAGAAGAAATTAATATTTATTGTGAAAAATTTTATAAAAATTATTGGGGAATGTTTAATTTATCAACGGTAATTAATCATTATGAAATTTTTAAAAAAATGAAAAATTCATTAAATAAATTTGAAATTGATATTACTAATGACACAAGACTAAACGCTTCAGAGCTGTTAGTTATTGCGCCAGATCACCACGGATTATTTTCAAGAATATCAGGGCTGGTTGCTTCATCAGGTTATGACATTGTTAGTGCAAAAATACTTACAAGGTCAGATGGCTATGCATTAGATACATTTTTTATACAGAATAAAGACAAAAAACCAATTTTGGAAGATCGATCTAAAAAAAAGCTGCTTAAAACAATAGCTGATGGTTTAAAAGGAAATTATAATATTGAAAGAGCACTAAAGGTTCGATGGCATGAAATACCTGCAAGGTTTAGGGCTGTAAGAGTACCTGTTAGAGTAATATTTGATAATAATTCAAGTGACGATTATAGTATTTTGGAAATAAAATGTAAAAATGCACCAGGAGTCCTATATATAATTACAAAAATTATAGCTAGTTTGGGTCTTCAAATTAAAACTGCAAATATTTCTTCCTATGGTGATAGAGTAGTTGATATTTTTTATATTAAAAATGTGTTTGGTCAAAAAGTAGATGACGACTTAACGATGGATAAAGTCAAAAAAAGTATAACTGAAAATTTAGACTATCCTGAGTTGGGATTAAAAATAAAGAAATCATGAGATAATAGATGAAAGATAAAGCTTCATTTTTTGTTAATGGTTTTACACAAGTAGCAATCCTAACGTTTTTAAGTCGTATTTCAGGTTTTTTTAGAGATATATTTATTGCAGCTTTTTTAGGGACAGGAATATTTTCAGATATTTTTCTCATTGCATTTAAGTTACCTAATTTATTTAGAAAGATAACTGGAGAAGGAGCTCTTACTTCTGCTTTATTACCTTTGTATTCTAAATTGAAAGAAGAAAAGGGAAACTTTTTTGCATACAATTTTTTTAAGATTATAAGTAAAAAAATTGTAATTATACTTTTACTTTTGACAGCAATTTTGGAAATTATTATGCCATTAATTCCATATATAATTGCCCCAGGTTTTATAAATAATAGTACTGTTTTAGAACAAATAACTTTATTAACAAGAATTACAATTTTGTTTATGCCTCTCGTTTCACTTGTAGCCTTATTAGGAATAATAACAAATGTTTCAGGGAAATTTTGGGTTTTTTCATCCACGCCCATAATCTTAAATTTCTCCTTGATTTTAAGTTGTTTTTTTATAGATGATTTTTGGACTATAAAATCTTTTCCACTTGCTTTAGGAACAGTAATAGGAGGAGTTTTACAAATAATTTTTGTAACATTGATAATCAAAAGCTTAAGGGTTTTGAAACATATAGATAATTTAAATAAAAAATTATCATTAGACGAAAAAGAAGAAATTAATGTTCATATAAAACACATATGGAAAAAATTTTTACCAGCAGCTTTTGGTAGTGGAATATTACAAATAAATATTCTAATGGATACAATTTTAGCAAGTTTATTAGGTTTTGGTGCTGTATCTTATCTTTATTTTGCTGACAGAATTGCTCAATTACCATTAGGAATAATTGGTGTAGCATTAGGAACTACTTTATTAACTTCATTATCTAAATTGAATGCTACAAAAGATTTAAAACAATTCTCAAATGAGTTGATTATCTCAATCAAAATAGGACTATTTTTTTCAATACCATCTTTTATTGTTTTAGTAAATTTTTCAGATTTATTTATAAAAGTCTTGTTTGAGCGGGGTGAGTTTAATGCCTTTAGTACAACGCAAACATCACATGCACTTATAGCGTATGCATATGGAATCCCTGCATTTGTAATGCTTAAGTCATGTCAACCTGCTTTTTTAGCTAAAGGCGATACTAAGACGCCAATGTATTTAAGTCTAATATTATTAATTATAAACTTAACGTTATCAATTATACTTATGAGCTTTTTTGGTCATATGGGTATTGCATTGGCCACCTCTTTAGCATCTATAGTAGGAGTTATAATCTACATCACCTTATTAGTTAAAAATGAAAAAATTTTAAAATTAGAATTTTCTTTTAAAAATAATAACATGAATATTTTTGGGATAATTAAATATGCTTTTAGTATAATACTAGTATCTTTATGCATGTTATTTTTTATGGAAATTATAATATATATTTTAAATTTTTATAAGTTTGACAATATTTTAATCTCACTTGTTATTATTATCTCTGGGATGTCAATGTATCTTTTGACAACCTATTCATTTGGATATATTCCTCAAGAATTACTAAAAATGAAATTATTTAAATTTTTAGAAAGATAAATATAAGATGATGAAATTGATATCTAAACAACCATCAAAAAGGATTTTTTCTGGGATCCAACCAACAGGTAATTTACATTTAGGTAATTATTTAGGTGCGATTAAAAATTGGGTAAATTTACAGGAAGAGATCTCTTCAATTTTTTCTATTGTTGATTTGCACGCTATTACAGTTCCTCAAAATCCTTTAAAATTAAAGGCATCAACCCGTGAAGTTACCGCAGCAATAATTGCGGCAGGTATAAATACTGAAAAATCGATTCTTTTTAATCAATCATCGGTTAAAGAACATTCCGAGTTAGCATGGATACTAAATTGCGTGTGCAGAATAGGTTGGTTGAATAGAATGACACAATTTAAAGAAAAAGCAGGAAAAAATAGAGAAAATGCTACTGTTGGACTTTATAGCTATCCAGTATTAATGTCAGCTGACATTTTGTTGTATAGGGCTACGCATGTTCCTGTAGGAGAAGATCAAAAACAGCATATCGAGTTAGCAAGAAATATAGCAACTTCTTTTAACAGTATGTTTGATTCTAAAAGTAAAGATTTTTTTTGTTTGCCGGAGCCGCAAATTCTTGGACCTGGTACAAGAGTTATGAGCCTAAGAGATGGAACAAAAAAGATGAGTAAATCTGATCCATCAGATGCATCCAGAATTAACTTAACAGATACGAAAGATGACATATTTAATAAAATAAAAAAGGCAAAAACAGATTCTAATCCGCTACCTGCCACAATAAAAGAATTAGAAAAAAGGCCTGAAGCTTCAAATCTTCTTAAAATTTATTCATCTTTATCAGATGAAGACTTACAAAAAACTTTAGATAGTTTTGCTGGTAAAGGTTTTTCGTATTTCAAACCTAAACTTATAGAACTAGCTGTAGAAATTTTAAACCCAATATCATCTGAAATGAGGTACTTACTTAAAGATCCTGTAGAAATTGATAAAATTTTGGTAAAAGGGAAAGGAAAAGCCCAAAAAATAGCGGAAAAAGTTTTAAAAGATATTAAAAATTTAGTAGGATTAATTCACTGAACTTTAACAATTATAATTTTTTACATTAATCTAATAATCATAGTAATGGAGATTTTAATGTTCATACAAACTGAAGATACACCAAACCCAGAGACTCTAAAATTTATTCCAGGAGAAGCTGTTTTAAAAATGGGTACAAGAGATTTTGCAGATAAAGATACATCTAATATTTCACCTTTGGCGGCTAGATTATTTCAAATTGTAGGAGTAATGAGAGTCTTTCTAAGTAATGATTTTATTTCTGTTACAAAAGAAACATCATCAGATTGGAATGAACTAAAACCAGCTATTCTTGCAGGTATTATGGAACATTATTCAAGTGGTAATCCAGTATTAAATCCTGAAGAAGAAAAAGAAACACTTACAATAAATAGTGAAGATACTGAAACTATTAAACAGATTAAAGATTTGTTAGAAACTAGAGTGAGACCAGCTGTAGCAATGGATGGTGGCGATATTTCTTTTTGTTCATTTGAAGAGGGTGTGGTTACTTTACAAATGAAGGGCGCATGTGCTGGTTGTCCTTCTAGCACAGCTACACTAAAAATGGGCATTGAAAACATGCTAAGGCATTACATACCAGAGGTCAGGGAAGTAAGAGCAGCAGAATTTTAAAAGTTTAATGTTTCAAAAATTTGTATATTTGAAGCCAAAAAATATAAGTAGTTCAAATGATATAAACTATTTTCTTATTTTTTTGGCATTTTTTGTGTGCTTAAGTGGCTTTTTAGGTCCTAGATTTTGGGATATAAACTCACCTAATTTTAAGTTTTTTTTGTCAGAAATAGATTTAGGTAATTCTCAGATTAATATTAATAAATTAGAAAAATTGAAACTCAATAAAAATTACCTATCTTCAGACCAATTGAATAACAAAATAGCCGTGCTTGAATGGTCCAAACAAATATTAAAAAAAGCAAAAAATAAAACTCCATTACCTAGAATGTATTTTAATAATATTCCAAGGGAAATTAAACAATTTGAAACAAAAGAAAGAAAAGATGTTTTTTTAAGTATACTGTTACCAATCGCTTTAAGAGGTAATGAGTTAGTTTCCTCTGAAAGAAAATTAATGAAAATTGCATTTGCAACAAATAATATCTATAAAATAGAGCATTTTGCAAAAAAATATAACGTTAAAAATTACAAAGAAATAAACTTTAGTTCCTTAAATAGTCTTCAAATAAAAATTATAAAAGAGGAGTTAATGCTTAAAATTAACCAGATTCCTGTTTCTATGATATTAGCTCAGGCCATAATTGAAAGCGGTTGGGGTTCTTCAAGATTTGCAATAGAAGGAAATGCTTTGTTTGGTGAATGGACTTGGAAAAATGATTATGGAATTAAACCTAAGGGTAATTTGGATGCAAAATTTGCTGTAAAAAAATTTAAAACTATTTCTGATTCTCTTAACTCCTATATTTTAAATTTAAATAGTCATTTTGCTTATAAGGAAATGAGAATATACAGAGCTTTAATGCACAAAACTGGTAGGAGTGTAAAAGGTATTGACACAGCAAACTATTTAAAAAACTATGCTGAAATAGGCGCAAAATATATTAAAAAAGTAAAAAACATGATTAAAGGCAATAATTTGAACGAATTTGAAAACAGTAAACTAGAACGTTATGTTAATTAGTACTATCAATTATAAATTGTCTACCTAACCATCTCCATCTATTGTCGCTGCCAGCCATCGTACAATTAATTCTTCCTCTTCCCTTCTTAAATGGACCATTAAGTCTTATTTCAATTCTATGTTTGCCAAGTCTTTTTGTTTCAGATTTTAAGCTGTTATTAGCAAAACATCTTACTATGTTTTTAGGTTTAATTGACTTAGAAAGGGTAAAACCATAATTTGGAGGGTTTTTTTTAATCAATGGGTCTTTTGGAGATAGATCAGAAATTGGCAATGGTAACGCATTTACAGCTAGTAAAAATCTATCCATGCCGCCGTATTTTTCATTCATTGCAAAGCGAGGCAATTCATAAAGTCCTAAGCTTTTGTGAGCGACACCTGAATGCTGCCCGAATGCTGCAATGAAGCCATTTAATTTAACCTGTTTTAATACTTCTAGATTATATTCTCCATACGGGTAAGCAAATATTTTAGGCTTGCTTCCAATTTCAGCAATAAATCTCTTATTAGACATTATTATTTCTTTGATAATTTTATCTTTATTTAATTTATACATGTGAGGGTGAGACTTTGTTTGACTTCCAATAGTAACACCATTGTCTCTAAGCGTCCTTATTTCTTCCCAACTCATATACCCTGGTGTTTTATTGTCGATTACATCTGTAGAAACAAATAGCGTGAAAGGAATATTATATTTTTTTAAAATAGGCCATGCATACTCAAAAACAGATGAGTATGCATCATCAATAGTAATAACTACAGATCTATCTTTTACTAGTTTAATGTTATTTATAGCATCTAACGCCTTTTTAATATTTATTACGTTATATTTTGGTTTCAATAATTCATTTACGTGATTTTTAAATTGTTCTTTAGTTATGTTAGTTGATGGATATCTACTGTCTCCAAATCTATGGTACATTATGACAGATACATAATTCGCATTTGCAATTTCTTTTGTTGTTTGATTTACTGCAAATAATGTTGAAGGAAAAATTGAAAATAAAATAAATAAAATATAATACATCTTGTCTCCAGAAACCTTGCATGTGAAAATATTTAAATAATACCTTTAATATATTGTTACTTTGTATAATACTAGTAGTTTTTTGAAAAGAGAACTAAAGTTATAAATGATTTTTTCTATTGAATGTAGTTCGAACACTTTATCTTTTGCTTTATCAAAAAAGGTGAGAGTGGTTAGTATAAGATCCTTGACCATCAATGGTGAAATGTCTGAAATTATTGTACCTGAAATAAGAAATTTTTTTGAGGATCATAATTTATCTTTTAAAGATATATCTTGTTTAGCAGTCGGTTGTGGACCTGGTAGCTTTACAGGTATAAGAACTATCATTTCAGTTGCAAAAGGGATTGCACTATCAAATGATCATCTAAAAATTTTAGCCATAAACTCTCTAGCTGGTTTGGCTATGTCAGGAATTCTTGAGACAAAAAAAAGGAAAATTGATCATATAATTGCATCAATAGATACAAAAAGGGAAGAGGCATTTGTACAATCATTTAACGTTAACAGTATAAGCAAAAAATTCTTTCCATTAACAGTTTTGAATGAAATTAAATCTATAAAAATT
Organism: alpha proteobacterium SCGC AAA015-N04; assembly: GCA_000383115.1. Classification (GTDB taxonomy): domain Bacteria; phylum Pseudomonadota; class Alphaproteobacteria; order Puniceispirillales; family Marisalimonadaceae; genus Marisalimonas. The sequence continues at coordinate 25,813 of KB910533.1, read as the reverse complement.
CAAAACCTTAATGATTACATATATGAAAATAAATTGATAGAAAGCAATATACTGTTTATCGGTCATCAATCTGAAGTTATTAAAGAAAAATCGTCCGATATTATTGTGTCAAAAAACCCAAATCAACGTCCACATGCTCAATGGATTTGCAAGATTGCGTCGCTAATCATCCAAAAAAAAATTAATGTTGAAGGTTGGATGATTGCTTCTAGAAAATTAATACCTTTATATAAAAAATTACCCAGAATTAATATATAATTTAGCATATGATTAAAATCAGCCTAGTTTGTGAAAACGAATATCATGAAATTTTAGAAATTGAAAAAGGATTATTTAATAATCCAATGTCGTTGTCAGAGTTTAAAAAATTTACAAAGCAAAAAACTTTTACCATATGGAAAATAGAAACGGACGAAATAATTGGATATACTACTTTTTTTAATTTAAAAGATGAAATTGAAATTGTAAAAATAGGAATTAAAACAGAATATCAAAGAAATAAATTTGGTACAATTTTATTAAATGAGATTAAATCTCTAGGTATAAAAAAAATTTTTTTGGAAGTTGCTATAAATAATCATAATGCTCTAAATTTTTATGTCAGAAATGGATTTAGAGAAGTAGGGATTAGAAAAAAATATTATAAGTTAAATAATAAGTATGTTCATGCATTAAGATTGATGTATGAAATTTGATATGATTAAAATAAAAGAATTTTATACTAGAAACATATCGAAAAAGCTTGCAAAAAAATATTAAAACTGTCAGAAAATAGGCAATTATAGAACAATAAAATACATGAAAAAATTATATATAAAAACGTATGGCTGTCAGATGAATTTTTATGATTCTGAAAAAATGAGTGACCTTTTAAAACATCACGGTTATACATTGGATAATAATATAAATAATGCTGACCTTATAGTAATTAACACATGCCATATTCGAGAAAAAGCTGTTGAAAAAACATACTCTGAACTAGGTCGCATTAGAGATTGTATTAATAGTAGAGAAGAAAAAACTGGCAAAAAATCTATTGTTGCTGTTGCCGGATGTGTTGCCCAAGCTCAGGGAAAAGAAATTATGAGGAGATCGCCTTGGGTAGATATAGTGGTTGGCCCCCAATCATATCAAAACCTTCCAGAACTAATAAAAAAAGTTGACCCTCTTATAAAAAATAGACATCTAGACATTGATTTTCCTGTGATTCCAAAGTTTGATAGTTTAAACAATCAAATATATAGAAGGAATGTATCTTCGTTTTTAACTATTCAAGAAGGTTGTGATAAATTTTGTTCATTTTGTGTTGTTCCTTACACAAGAGGTTCCGAATATTCTAGACCAGCTCAATCCATTTTGGATGAAGCAAAAAAATTAATTGATAGTGGTGTTAAAGAAATTACTCTTTTGGGTCAAAATGTTAATGCTTGGAATTCGCAAGGAAGTGATAATAAAATTTGGGGCTTAGGAAGATTAATTGAAGAGTTAGCTAAAATTAAAGAACTTCAATTCATCAGATACACAACATCTCATCCTCTTGATATGGATTTGGAGTTAATTGAAGCTCACAGAGATGTTACTAAATTAATGCCTTATTTACATCTTCCGGTTCAATCTGGTTCAGATAAAATCCTCAAATTAATGAATAGAAAACATACATCATCTCAATATATCAAAATAATTGAAAAAGTAAGAACCCATGTGCCCAAAATAGCCATATCAGGAGATTTTATTGTTGGTTTTCCGGGTGAGACCCAACAAGATCATCAAGATACAATTGATTTGATAAAGGAAGTAAATTATTCACAGGCTTATTCATTTAAATTTTCTATTAGACATGGGACACCTGCAGCCAGATTGAAAAATCAAATTGACGAAGATATTAAAAGTGAAAGACTTTACGAGATTCAAGATTTGCTTAGTTTGCAACAATTAGCGTTCAATAAAATGTCTATCAATACAACTTCAAATGTATTAGTTTTAAGATGTGGAAAAAAAGATAAACAATATCTTGGTAAGTCTCCATACAACCAATCGATATATTTCAAGTCTGAAATAAAGGATTTAATTGGTTCAACAGTTGATGTAACTATAACGCAAGCATTTCAGAATAGTTTAAGCGGAAAAATAAGATAAATTACATATTATTTGAGAGTTAAAAAGTTTTGAGTTTTAATGTTTATAAAGAAGAAACTAAAATTGAATTTCCTAACAATTCAATTATAGCAATTTTGATCGGCAATCATAGTATTAATTTAGTTAAATTAGAAAAGTTAACCGATGTAAATATTAATTTGTTCGGGAACCAGCTTCATATAATTGGAAAACCTGAAAATGCACATATGACAAAGTCGATTTTGACAAACATATACGATAAGCTTTGTAACAAAAAATTGGAAAGTTGCAATTTGAGTTTTTCAAACTTTGAAACAGAATATAGAATTATAAAAGATAAATCTTATCTCAAATCAATTTTAAAAAAAGATATAGATATATCGGATTATAAGTTACAAACGTGGAAAAAAACTGTTGTTCCAAAAAGTATGGGTCAAAAAAGATATTTTGAGGCATTGAATAATTTTGAAGTAGTTTTTGGGTTAGGGCCAGCTGGAACAGGCAAATCTTATTTAGCTGTTGCAAAAGGCATTGATTTATTAAAAAAAGGATTAATTGAAAAAATTATTTTAACTAGACCAGCGGTGGAAGCTGGAGAAAGATTAGGTTTTTTACCCGGCGACATGAAAGAAAAAATAGATCCTTATTTAAGACCTATTTATGACGCACTAAATGAAATGATGCCGCCAGATAAGGTGGAGAAAAAAATTCAGTCGGGAGAAATAGAAATTGCTCCAATCGCTTTTATGAGAGGAAGAACTTTTAATAATTCTTTTGTTATAGTAGATGAAGCTCAAAATACTACATCAATACAAATGAAAATGGTTTTAACTCGTATTGGGGAAGGTTCAAGAATGGTAATTAATGGTGATTTAAGTCAGGTAGACTTGCCAAGAGGATTAATATCTGGTCTAAAGGAGTCAAAAAAAATACTTAGTAACATTCAAGAAGTTAAGATAATATCATTGGATGCTGACGATGTAATTAGACATCCAATAGTCGCAGAGATAATTAGAGCGTACGATAATTATTACAAAGGCTAGATAAATTACTAAAGATACGTATATAGAATGGGAAAGTGATTTTTATAAAATTGAAGTTACAATAGATAGTGAATTGTGGCAAGCTGAATTAGTAAAACAATTTCATAAGAACTTAAATGAAATGTTGGTGGAAATTTTTACTAATGCCAATCATAATTTCGAAAAAAGTAAAATATTATTATCTATTTTTTTTTCTGGTGATAAGGAAATGAAAAGACTTAATAGTCATTACAGAAACATTAATAATTCAACAAATATTTTATCTTTTCCTGTTCTCAAAGAAAATAATAATAGTGTTAAAAACTTTTTAGGTGATATTATATTTTCAAGCGAAACCATTCATAAAGAAGCAAAGCAAGAAAAAAAGCATATTTATAATCACTTAGTTCATCTTTTTGTTCACGGTATTTTGCATTTGTTAGGTTATGATCATCAAAATGAAGAAAATGCTATTGTTATGGAAAATTTAGAAATAAAGATTTTAAAGAAGTTGTGTATAGAAAATCCATATATATAAAAATAATAATTGTAATAATTTAGAAAAAAAAATGTAAATGAAAATTAAATTTCAAACTTTATTTAAAAAAATCAAATCAAAAAAAACAAACCAAAGTCTAGATAAAAACTCAGATAAAGAATTAGAACAATTTGTTGCTAAACGGATTAATGAAGATGACGCTAATGGTAATAGCTTAAGTCACGAAAATGAATTATTAAAAAATCTTGCAGGTTTGAGGGGTATTACAGCATCAGACGTAATGGTTCCGAGAATTGATATAGTTTCTGTTGCTATGTCTGATAATTTTAATGAAGTTGTAAGGCAACTAATCAAAACTAATCACAGCAGAGTTCCAGTTAGAAATGAAAGCTTAGACGACATTGTTGGCATAGTGCATATAAAAGATGTATTAGCTAATTTATTTTTAAAAGAAAAAAAAGATATCAAATCTCTACTAAAAAAACCTATTTTTGTGTCGCCATCTATTAGTTTATTAGATTTATTGTACGAAATGAGAATAAAAAGACGACATTTAGCTCTTGTAGTAGATGAGTATGGAGGAATTGACGGCTTGGTGACAATAGAAGATCTTGTTGAGGAGTTAGTTGGAGAAATTGAGGATGAACATGACTTTTCATCTGAATGTAGACTAGAAAAAATGGAAGATGGATCTATTATATTAGAAGCAAGGATTACTATCGATCAAATAGAAAATTTTGTGGCTTCTGTAAGAATAGATGATTTGAATGATGAAATCGAAACTCTTGGTGGTTTTATAATTAGTATAGCAGGTCGAGTTCCAGTAAAAGGTGAAGTAATAAAATATTCACCATCAGGGTTAAAATTTGAAATACTTGATGCCGATCCAAGAAAAGTTATTCTTGTTAGAATTAGGGGTTTGAATATGTTTTCAAATAATAATCTGAGAAATCTATAAAAATATAAATGAAAAAAATATATAATTATAATTACTTATTTTATATTTTGTGTTTTCTTTTTGGTGCACTTGCAACATTTTCAATAACTCCATATTCTCTATTGCCGCTTATCTTTATGCTTGGTTATGGAGTTTTTTTAATTAGTAATTTAAGTTGTCTAAAAAAAACTTTCTTAGCAGGCTGGTTTTTAGGTCTTGGATGGTTCTCTTTTGGATTATATTGGATTGGTTCAGCATTTTTTTTTTCAGATGCACTACACCAATACCTAATGCCATTATCGATAATAATTCTACCAAGCTTTTTGGCTCTTTTTTGGGCATTGGCATTTTTTTTAGCCAGACTTTTAACACCTCTAAATTTTTCCCCTCTATTATTAATTATTATTAATTTATCATTGTTAGAATTCTGTAGAGCCCATATTTTTACAGGGTTTCCTTGGTTAATGCCTTCTATAATATTATCTTCTAATATTTACTTAATACAAATATTTTCATTTGTTGGAAGTTTTACAGGAAATCTCATGGTTCTATTATTTTCGATACTTCCAATGATATTATTTTCTAAATTTTATAAAAACAAAGCACCTGTTTTTTTCATTTTTGTCCCAATTTTAATTTTATTGTATAGCTCTTTTTACAGATATAACAATAGAAATTTAATTGAAACAAATACAAATTTTTCAATTATCTTAGTTCAACCAAATATCAACCAAAAAGATAAATGGGATAAAAATAAAAGAAAATATCATTTAGCGAAGCTTGTAAACTTATCCAAAAAAAAGCTTGAAAAGAGTAAAAAATATAAAATTATCATATGGCCAGAAACAAGCTTTGCAGGAGCAATTCCGAATGAAAAAAATTTATTATCAAAGTTTACCAAAACTATTATTAAAGATCAAAACACATATCTAGTATTAGGTTTGTTGAGTTTGAAAGAAAAAAAAGTATTTAACTCATTAATTTTTCTCAACTCTTCAGGTAACATAGAATATAAATATGACAAACTTCATTTAGTTCCGTTTGGTGAATATGTGCCATTTAGAAAATATTTTAATAGAATTGCAAATTTGTTTAGTCCTACAGAATTTTCTCCTGGAATATTAAGGAAAAATATTGCTCTTAAAGGTCTTGGAGAAATTTTAACATTGATATGTTATGAAATTTTATTTTCGAATGAAGTTACAAAAAGAACTTCAAAAAATACTAAATTAATAATTAATATAACTAATGATGCCTGGTTTGGAAGAACTGTTGGTCCTTATCAACATTTTGCTTTATCCAAAATTAGATCAGTTGAACTAGGTATACCATTAGCGAGAGTAGCTAACACTGGAATATCATCAGTTATTTCACCTTATGGTAAAGAAATTGTTACTATTCCTTTATATGAGGAAGGCGTAATAATGATTGATTCAATTCCACCTTTAAAGCAAACAATGTATAAAAAATTTGGAGAATATATTTTTATTATTTCAATTTTGTTTATAATGTTTATAAATTATTCAGTATTTTGGAATAATAAGAAAGAAAATATTAATGAAAAATGATTTTTTATTTACATCTGAGTCAGTTTCAGAAGGACATCCTGATAAAGTTTGTGACAGAATTTCTGATACTATTGTTGATTTGTTGCTATCTAAATTTCCTGAGGCTAGGGTTGCATGTGAAGCTATGGTATCTACTAATAGAACTATTATTGCAGGCGAATATAGACTCGCTAATGGTATTGAAATTGATAATGAAGAAATAGAAAAACATGTTAGACAAGCTGTCAAAGATATTGGTTATGAACAAGAAAACTATCATTGGGAAAAGATGCATTTTGAGTCTCATCTTCATGCACAATCAGAAAATATTGCAATTGGTGTAGATAGGTCAGGCAACAAAGATGAAGGTGCAGGTGACCAAGGGTTAATGTTTGGTTACGCATGTGATGAGACGGAAGCCCTAATGCCTGCTCCTATTCACTTTTCTCACAAAATATTAAAAGAAATGTCAAAAATAAGACATGCTGACAAAAATAGTTTTTTGCTTCCAGATAGTAAATCTCAAATAACACTTGAATATAAAAATGGTAAACCTATTAAAGCGAAATCTATTGTAGTATCTACACAACACGCAAAAGGTTGTTCACAAAATGACATTAAAGACTTAGTTAGAAATGTTTTAATAGATGTGCTCCCAGAAGGTTGGATGTGCCCTGAAGAAGAATTCTATGTTAACCCGACTGGTATTTTTGAAATAGGTGGACCAGACGGAGATGCAGGATTGACAGGCAGAAAAATTATAGTTGATACTTATGGTGGTGCATCTCCTCATGGTGGTGGTGCTTTTTCAGGTAAGGATCCCACAAAAGTTGACAGATCCGCAGCTTACTTAACAAGGTATTTAGCAAAAAATGTAGTTGCTTCAAAACTTGCGTCCAAATGTACAATTCAAATTGCGTATGCAATTGGAATTTCTAAGCCACTATCATTATATGTAAATACTGGCGGTACTGGATTAATAGAAGATTATAAAATAGAAACAATTCTAAATCAGCTTGTTGATATGACCCCTAGAGGAATTAGAGAGCATTTGAAACTAAATAAACCTATTTATGTTCCAACATCAGCTTATGGTCATTTTGGCAGAATACCTGATGAAGATGTAGAAGGTTCATTTAGTTGGGAAAAAACTGATCTTATTGATTCAATCAAAAAAGAGGCTGGTTTATAATTGACTTTTAACTTTACCAGTTATAAGCCGTTTTATGGTAGGAGAAAAGGTAGAAAACTCTCAAACTTAAATAAAACTTATTTAAAAAAGGGAAAAAAATACCTAATAAACTTATCTAATGACTATGCTGACACTGAAACTTTTTTTAAGTATATTTTAAGTTTAAATTTTAATAAAATAATTATTGAAATCGGTTTTGGAGACGGTCATAACCTTATTTGTTCTGCAAAAAAAAATCCAGAAAATTTGTATATAGGTGCAGACCCTTATTTAAACGCAATTGCAAAATGTATAAAAGGAATAATTGAAAATAACATATCAAATGTAATGATCTGGCCAAATGATATTTGGCATATTATTAAATTTTTTCCAGAAAAATCTGTCTCAGGAATTAAAATTTTATTTCCTGATCCTTGGCCTAAATTCAAACATAAAAAACGGCGTTTAATTCAAAATGACCTTCTAAATTTTTTCTACAAAATTACAAAAGATAATGGAAAAATAACTGTTGGTACTGACCACCCTGTTATGAAAAGTTGGATATTAGAGACATTTCACTATCATAATGGTTTTATTTGGTTAGCGAATGAATGTGATGATTGGAGAATAAGGCCTTTAGACTGTTTTATAACAAAATATGAAAAGAAATCATTACAAGAAAAAAGAAAACCAAGTTGGTTCATTTTTAAAAAATTAATTAAATAACTAGTTAATAGAATTTGTTCAATTTCTCAAAGTTATTGATTTTTTTGAAATTTGAAATTATAATATACTCCTGTGAGTCATTTGACTCACTTTTTTTATTTTAGAGACAGTTAAGGTTTATATGTTTGAAGAGGGTATTAGAAATTTATTAGAATTAAGACTAAAAAAACTAGGTTATCACATCATTCGTGTTAAAATAATTAATAATAATAAAAAAAAAATATTGCAGATTATGGCTGAGAGAATTAAAGATAGGTTAATGGATATAGATGATTGTGTTTTTTTAAGTCGTCAAATATCTTTATTACTAGAAGTGGAAGACCCAATTAGTTCTTCATACACGTTAGAAGTTTCCTCTGGCGGTCTTGATAGACCATTGACCACTAAAGATGATTACAAATGGTTTGAAGGTAATAAGGCCATTATAAAATTAAAGAATGATTTTATGGGAAAAAAGACCTTTTCAGGCTTCTTAAGAGGTTTAAATAATGATGGGCTGGTTTTGCTTGAAACAGGACAGTCCGAAATTATGTTAAATTTGTCAGATATTAAAAAAGCTAACTTAGATCCTAATTGGGTTATAGATCAAAAAAAACAAATTAAAAAATATGGGAAAACAAAATGGAATTAAAATCCATACCAAGATTAGAATTACTACAAGTTGCCGAAACAGTTTCTAGAGAAAAATCTATCGATAAAGAAGAAGTTATATTGGCTATGGAAGAAGCAATTCAAAAAGCAGCAAGATCAAAGTATGGTCTAGAAAGAGATATTAGAGCTCTAATTGATAGAAAGAATGGTGCAATTAATATCGCTCAATATACTGAAGTTGTTGAAAAAATTGAAAATGAAACAACGCAAATGACTCTTCTAGAGTCTGATAGAAGAAATTTGAATTTAACAATAGGTGAATTTTTTAAAGAAGATTTGCCGCCAATAGATTTTGGAAGAATAGCTGCTCAAACAGCAAAGCAGGTTATTTCTCAAAAAGTTAGACAAGCAGAACGAGAAAGGCAATATCAAGAGTATAAAGATCGTGTAGGAGAAATTGTAGTTGGAACCATTAAAAGAGTAGAAAATCATTCAGTAACAGTCGATTTAGGAAGAGCTGAAGCAGTAATAAAAAAAGATCAAATGATACCAAGAGAACAATTGCGTCCAGGTGACAGATTAAGATCTTTTATAATTGATGTGATACAAGAAACTAGAGGTCCTCAAATATTTTTATCTAGGTCATCAAACGAATTTTTAGCAGCGCTATTTACACAAGAAGTTCCAGAAATATATGATGGTATAATTTTAGTAAAAGGTGTTGCAAGAGAACCAGGAAGTAGAGCCAAAATATCTGCTTTTTCGAATGATCCAAGTATTGATCCTGTTGGTGCATGTGTTGGGATGAGAGGATCTAGAGTGCAAGCAGTAGTGAATGAACTTCAAGGAGAAAAAATTGAAATTATACCTTGGTCAGACGATCCCGTCACATTTGTAATAAACGCTCTTGCGCCAGCCGTGCCTTCAAAAGTTGTTATGGATGAAGATGCTGGTAGAATGGAAGTTGTGGTTCCAGACGATCAGTTGTCACTTGCTATTGGTAGAAGAGGACAAAATGTCAGATTAGCCTCTCAGTTAACAAATTGGTATGTAGATATTTTAACTGAAGCAGAAGAATCAGAAAAGAGGCAAGAGGAATTTACAGAAAGAACAAAAATATTTATAAATGCATTAGATATAGATGATGTTATTGCTCATTTAATGGTAAGTGAGGGTTTTATTACAATTTCTGATATAGCTGACGCAAGTATTGAAGAATTAATTTCAATTGAGGGATTTGACGAAGACTTAGCTTCTGAATTAAGTATAAGAGCAAGAAATTTTGTAAATGCAGAAAATGAAAGAGTTGAAAATAAACTAAAGGAATTGAAAGTAAATAAAGATTTATACGATTTTGAAGAACTAAGTAAACAAAGTATTTTAAAATTAGCAGAAAACAGCATTATAACATTGGATGGTTTAGCAGAATTAGACAGTGAGGAATTGTTTACTATTTTAGGTAAAGATGTTTTTGCAAGCGAAGATGAGGCTGGTTCTGTAATAATGAAAGCAAGAGAACATTGGTTTATAGAAGAGAATTAGATTAATAGAATCAGTCATTTAAGGAATTACATTATGGAAGAAAAAACAAATGGAGAAAGAAAAAAACTTAGTCTCTCTTCTAGTGGAAAGTTGACTCTAAAAAAATCTGTTATTTCACCTAAACAAACTAATAGTGTAATGACAAGTTCGAGAACTGGAAGAAATACAGTTCAAGTTGAAGTTAAAAGAACTAAAAGACCGATTTACAGAAATTCTCTTAATAAAAAATCAAATAATAAATTAAATCCCGAACATATCTCAGGTTTAAGTGCAAAAGAAATACATTCTAGAAGTAAATTATTGCAAGAGGGTTTAGCTAAAACTGCCGCTCAAGCCGAAACAATAGTAGCTGAAAAAATTGAACAAGCAAAAATAGAAGAAGCTCGTATTGCTGCAACTGCTCAACAAGCTACCAACGCCGCATCAAGCTTAGCTCCAAAAGATAAAATGCTGGCTAGGAGAAAGGCTGAAACAGAAGAGATATTGGAAATAAAGAAAATTGAAGAAGAACAAAAAAAAGCGAAAGTAGATGCAAAAAAAGCAGAAGAAGCTGCCCTTCAAGCTGAAAAAGATAGACAAAAATTGATTGATACTGAAGTCCTACCTAACACAAATAAGAATTGGACACCTAATAGAACTCAAGACAGAGAACTTTTTAGGGAAAATTTGAAAAAACCGTTATGGAATCGAGGAATAGAGGAAAAAAGACAAGGTAAGATGACAATAGCTAGGGCTTTAGACTCAGAGAATGTTAGGGTAAGATCATTAGCATCAATCAAAAGAAGACGTGAGAAAGCCAGACTTCAAGCAGATAAAACTCCTGCGGTAAAACAATTTAGAGAGGTAATTATACCAGACACTATAACAGTATCAGAGTTAGCAAATAGAATGACTGAAAGAACAGCTGATGTTGTTAGAGAACTTATGAAAAACGGTATAATGGCAACTGCTACCGAAGTTATTGATAGTGAAACTGCTGAATTAATTACAACTGAATTTGGACACAAACCCAGAAGAGTTTCAGAATCAGATATTGAGTTAGAGCTTACTATAGAAGAAGAAAATCCACAGAATCTTTCTACACGTCCTCCTATTGTAACAATAATGGGGCATGTCGATCATGGAAAGACTTCTTTGTTGGATGCATTGAGACAGACTAAGGTTGCAGCTGGAGAAGCAGGAGGGATTACTCAGCACATAGGAGCCTATCAAATAACAACAAAATCCAATTCCAAAATCTCATTCATAGACACTCCAGGTCATGAAGCTTTTACCGAGATGCGAGCAAGAGGAGCTAACGTAACAGACATTGTAATTTTAGTTGTTGCAGCAGATGATGGAATAAAACCACAGACTATAGAGGCTATAAAACATGCTAAGGCGGCTTCATGTCCTATAATTGTTGCTGTAAATAAGTGTGATAAACCTGAAGCTAATCCTCAAAAAGTTAGAAATGAATTACTGCAATATGAGCTTATTCCTGAAGAGATGGGTGGTGATGTCCAATGTATAGATGTTTCTGCTATTAACAAGCAGGGTTTGGATAGTTTGATTGAAGCTCTAGAATTGCAAGCAGAATTGATGGAATTAAAAAGTGATAAAACTATAAAAGCCAATGGTGTAGTTGTTGAGTCCAAAGTAGAAAAAGGCAAGGGCTCAGTTATAACAATGCTTGTAAAATCTGGAACTTTAAAAGTTGGAGATATAATTGTTGTTGGTAGTGAATCAGGAAAAGTAAGGGCATTACTAGATGATACAGGAAAACGCATTTTAAATGCAGGACCTTCTACACCAGTTGAAGTTTTAGGTCTCTCAGGAACGCCAAATGCAGGTGACCTAGCTCATGTGGTAGAAACTGAAGCAAGAGCAAGAGAAATAGCTGAATATAGATCTAGAAAGACAAAAGAAAAAGAATCTACATTAACTGCTAGGGGTTCTGTAGAGCAAATGTTAGCTGATATTCAGTCTGGTGAATCGTCAGAACTGCCGGTTATAATCAAAACGGATGTACATGGTTCCCTGGAAGCAATCAAAGTGGCACTTGATAAATTAGGTAATGCTCAAGTTAAAGTTAGAATATTATCTGGTGCCGTGGGCGCAATAAGTGAATCTGACATATCCTTAGCAACGGCATCTTCTGCTCTTGTTTTAGCTTTTAATGTTAGGGCGGTTCCACAAGCAAGAGATTTAGCAAGAAGGGATAATATTGAAATCCGTTATCACTCAATTATTTATGAACTAATTGAAGATGCAAAAATTGCATTAACAGGTATGTTAGACCCTGATATGCAAGAAACTTTTATAGGTTATGCAGAAATAAGGAAAGTTTTTTCAGTTTCAAAAATAGGAAAGATCGCCGGTTGTTTTGTAACTGAGGGAATAGTTAAAAAGGGTTGTAGCTTTAGGCTTTTAAGAGATAACACTGTAATTCATCAAGGGAAATTGAAAACTTTAAGACGTTTTAAAGATGAAGTAAAAGAGATCCGAGAAGGTTCTGAGTGTGGAATGGGTTTCGAAAATTATAATGATATCCAAGAGGGTGATATGATGGAATGCTTTGAAGTAAAAGAAGTCGCTCGTAGTTTAGATTCAGTCGATAAAAAGGCTGGTTAAAAATTAATGGAAAATAAATTTAATTTTGTAACTAGTAAAAAAAAAAACAAATCTTTAAAATCTCAAAGACAGTTAAAAGTTGGAGAAGAGTTAAGGCATTTAATATCTAATATCTTAATTAAAGAAACATTTTATGATGTAATATTAGCGACAAATAATATTACAATAACGGAAGTTAATGTTAGTCCTGATCTCAAAAATGCGACAGTTTATATAATGCCTTTGGGAGGACAGAAAAAATTGGAAGTGTTAGATAGTTTGAATAAAGTCAAAGGATTTATAAAAAAAATAATTTCAAACAATTTAAATTTAAGACAAATACCAAAGCTTAATTTTAAAATAGATGAAACTTTTGAGTACGCAGAAAATATAGACAGAATTTTACATAATATAAGAAATAAAAAATGAGGATTGTATCATAGCAAATATTAATGGTTGGATTGTTATTGACAAACAAGCTGGTATTTCCTCGCGCAAAGTTGTTACAGAAATTTCAAAATCTTTAAACATTAAAAAAATTGGTCATGGGGGAACTCTAGATCCTCTTGCAACAGGGGTTTTGCCAATTGCAATAGGTGAAGCCACAAAAGTAATTTCATTTATTCAAAACAAAAAGAAAAAATATTTATTTACAATTAGGTGGGGGGTAGAGACAGATACAGATGATTTAGAGGGTAAAATAATCGAAAAATCAAAAAACAGACCAAAAGAAAATGAAATTATAGCGGCCCTAGACTTTTTTATAGGCGACATATACCAAAAGCCACCAATCTTTTCTGCTATAAAAATAAATGGACAACGTTCCTATAAATTGGCTAGGAAAAAAATTCACGTAAGTCATAAAGAAAGATTAGTGAACATTTATGATTTAAATTTAAAGAAAATAATTGATGATGATTCTGCTGAATTTGAACTTATATGCGGTAAAGGTACTTATGTAAGATCTTTAGCCAGAGATATTGCTTATAAACTCAACACAAAAGGATGCGTTAGCCAACTTAGAAGATTATCGGTTGGAAAATTTGAAGAAAAAGATACGATTTTTCTAGATTTTTTCAAAGAAATAATACATAGTCCAGCAATTTTAAATAAAATTTTACCAATACAAACTGTGCTAGACGACATCCCGGCACTAGTTTTAAATGAAATAGAAGCGAGGCAATTAAAACAAGGTCAAAAAATTCAACTAAAATTTTTAGAGTTTAAAAAAAAATTTGAAATAAAATATCCGAACTACCAAAAATTTGAAAAGTTGTATGTTATTTACAATAAAAAGCCTCTTGCTTTAATTGAAATTAAAAATGGGGTTGTAAAACCTATTCGTGTTTTAAATAATTGAAAGAAAGGAAATTATGATGTCGATAAACAAAGATAAAAAAATCGAAATAATTAATGATTTTGGAAAGAATAAATCCGATTCTGGTTCTGCTGATGTTCAAGTTGCTATTTTAACAGAAAGAATAAAAAATCTAACTGAACATTTAAAGAGTCACAAAAAAGACTTTGGATCTCGTCGCGGTCTTTTAAGCATGGTAGGCCAAAGAAGAAACTTGTTAAAGTATATAGAAAACAAAAATAAAGATCGATATTTAGCGTTAATTAAAAAGTTAGGTTTAAGAAGATAAATTTTAAAAAACAAAATTTAAATAAGTATATAGAAAGTTGAGTGTAGGAGTAAGGGGAATATATTATGTTTGAAGTTTATAGAAAAGAAATTATTTGGGGAGGTAGGACTTTGTCCTTTGAAACTGGGAAAATAGCTCGTCAGTCTGACGGAGCTGTTATGGTTACATATGGAGGTACTACAGTTTTGTGCACAGCTGTAGGAGCTCTGTCGGCAAAACCAGGAATTGATTTTTTCCCTCTTACAGTAAATTACCAAGAAAAAGCTTTTGCTGCCGGGAGGATTCCTGGTGGGTTTTTCAAAAGAGAAGGCCGTCCAACCGAAAAAGAAACTTTAGTATCAAGGTTAATAGATAGACCAATAAGGCCCCTATTTCATAAAAACTATAAAAATGAAACTCAAGTCATAGCAACAGTTTTAGCTCATGATATGGAAAATGATCCTGATATTATTGCAATGATAGGTGCTTCAGCTGCTTTAACAATTTCAGGATTGCCTTTTATGGGTCCAATAGGGGCTTGTAGAGTTGGATGGGATAATAACAATTATATTTTAAATCCAACCTTGGAACAAATGCAAAATGCAAATTTAGATTTAGTTGTTTCGGGTACTAAAGAAGGTGTTTTAATGGTTGAATCTGAAGCATCAGAATTATCTGAAGAAATTATGTTAGGAGCAGTCGATTACGGTCATAAGGAGATGGAAAAAGTAATCAAGAGCATAATTGAGTTAGCTGAAGTTGCTGCCAAAGAACCACGTCCATTACCAGATGAGCCAGTTGAAAAAGAAGAGTACACAAATAAAATCAAAAAATATAAAAAAATATTTGAAAAGGCTTACAAGGAAATTGATAAATCTATCCGTTCAAAGAGGTTAAATGAAATAAGAAATGAAGTTTTACTGTCATTAGGGGATGAAGCTAATACAACATTAGCTAATGTTTTGATTAAGGATTTAGAAGCGGACATTGTTAGAGGAAATATTTTAAAAACAAAAAAGAGGATTGATGGTAGAGACACTCAATCTGTAAGACCAATCGTTGCTGAAGTTGGTACCTTGCCTAGAGCTCATGGATCAGCTTTATTTACTAGAGGTGAAACTCAGGCTTTAGTTGTTGCAACATTAGGAACAAGTCAAGATGAACAAATAATTGATGCTTTGGAAGGTGAATATAGATCTAGATTTTTGCTTCATTATAATTTTCCACCTTACTCAGTTGGAGAGGCAGGAAGAGTTGGATCACCAGGTAGAAGAGAAATTGGTCACGGTAAATTGGCTTGGAGAGCTATTAATCCCCTAATGCCTACTGATAATAATTTCCCGTATACTGTAAGAATTGTTTCAGAAGTTACAGAGTCAAATGGATCCTCTTCCATGGCTACTGTTTGTGGTACTTCATTAGCTTTAATGGATGCAGGTGTTCCAATTAAAAAACCAGTTGCAGGTATTGCAATGGGGTTAATCAAAGAAAAAAAATCATTTTCTATTCTTTCAGATATTTTAGGTGATGAAGATCATTTAGGAGACATGGATTTTAAAGTAGCAGGAACCCATGAAGGCATAACAAGTTTGCAAATGGATATCAAGATAACATCAATAACAACAGAAATAATGAAAACTGCTTTGGAACAAGCCAAAGAGGGTAGAATTCATATTTTAAATGAGATGTCAAAAGCAATAGGTTCATCACGAGAATCTCTCGCTGAAACTGCACCAAAAATAACAACTATAAAAATAAAATTGGATAAAATTCGTGACGTTATCGGACCAGGTGGCAAAATGATTAGAGAAATCTGTGAAAAAACTGGAGCTAAAGTTGATATTGAAGATGATGGTACAATAAAAATTGCTGCATCAGATTCAGAATCTTCAGTTGCTGCAGAAAAAATGATAAATGATATAGTAGCAGAAGCTGAGTTAGGTGTAATATATACAGGTAAAGTAGTAAAAACTGTTGATTTTGGTGCTTTTGTAAATTTTTTAGGTTCAAAGGATGGTTTGGTTCATATCTCAGAACTTCAAAATGCACGTACTGAAAAAACTACAGATATTTGTAAAGAAGGTGACACAGTTAAAGTAAAAGTTATTGGTTTTGATGATAGAGGAAAAGTTAAATTGTCAATGAAACGTGTTAACCAAGAAACGGGTGAAGAAATAGTATTTAATAAGGAAGAAAAATAATCAATTCGGAGGTTTTATGAGTATAATTAATCCAAAGACTAAATGGGTGAAATCTTGGTCAGAAGATGGTGTTGCATGGATAAAACTATGTCATGATAATCAACTTAATCCTTTATCTGCAGGTTTTATTTTAGCAATTAAAGAAGCTGCTGAAAAATATGACAAAGACCCTAATATAGGTTGTATAGTTTTAATAGGATCAGAAAAAGCTTTCGCTGCAGGTGCTGACTTGAAAGAAATGGTGAAACACAATTACTCATCTGTTTTAGAAGCAAGATATATAGAAAATGGCTGGCTTGATATTCCTAAAATACAAACACCTATCATAGCTGGAGTTAAAGGATATGCCTTGGGAGGAGGATGCGAATTAGCCATGATGTGTGATTTTATTATTGCTTCTGAAGATGCGAAATTCGGTCAACCTGAAATAAATATTGGAGCTATTCCAGGTGCAGGCGGAACACAAAGGTTAACCAAATTGATTGGTAAATCTAAAGCAATGTTAGCAATTCTTACTGGAGATATGATATCCGCGGTTGAAGCTGAAAAAGCTGGCCTAGTAGCAAAAGTTTTCAAAAATAAAGAATTTGATAGTTCTTTAAAAGTATTAGCTTCTAAAATTGCTAGTCAATCAAAACCTATGGCTAAATTAGCAAAACAGGCAGTAAACGTTGCCTATGAAACAACATTAGAAGAAGGAATACGTTCTGAGCGTGCTTTATTTTATTCAACTTTTTCCCTTCAAGATCATGTAGAAGGTATGCAAGCTTTTATAGAAAAAAGAAAACCAAAGTGGAAAAATAAATGATTAATTAATTATTCTAAATCTTCTGCTTTAGGTATTGCTACAATATTTAAACCTCCATCTACATGATGAATATTTCCGGTTACACCGGAAGAAAGATTTGATAATAAATAAAGTGCTGCATTTCCAATTTCATTCAATTCTGGATTATATTTAAGTGGAGCAACATTTTCTGAATATCTGAAAACATGTCTAGCTCCAGAAATAGCTGCTCCTGCAAGTGTCTTAACAGGGCCCGCGGAAATAGCGTTCACCCTTATATTATTTTTTCCTAGGTCCATTGCTAAATATTTAATTGATGCTTCCAGAGCCGATTTTGCTATTCCCATTACATTGTAATTAGGTGTAGTTCTTTCTGCGCCTAAATAAGAAAGAGTCAGGAGGCTACCCCCATTAACAGACATTAAAGGATAAGCTGATTTTGCTGTCCTGGTAAAACTAAATGCGGAAACGTCTAGAGAATTTAAGAAATTTTCTCTGCTACAATTTACGTACTTTCCTTTTAATTCTTCCTTGTCTGAGTATGCGAGAGCATGAACAATAAAATCAATACTATTCCAATTTTTAGAAATTTTTTTAAAAAGGTTTTCTACAGAATTCTCATGACTTGAATCTTTAGAAACATCACATTCTAAACATATCGAAGATTGTATTCCATTCATTAACGGAATAAGTCTTTTTTTGAAGCTGTCATTTTGGTAAGTAAATGCTATTTCTGCGCCTTGATCAGATAATGCTTTTGCCACACCCCACGCAATTGAGCGGTCATTTGCAACGCCCATAACAATTCCTTTTTTACCTTTCATTAGACTCATTATTGTTTCTCTTTTAATTATATTTAGATAATGCAAGACATGCGTTTGTTCCACCAAAACCAAAAGAATTTGATAGAGCCAAATTAATATCAATTTTTTCAATTGTTTTTTTTGGTATAGTAATTGAACCTATTTCGGGATCATCATTATATATGTTAGCTGAACCAGAAATGAAATTGTTATTCATCATTATTAGTGTATATATTGCCTCTTGAACTCCAGTAGCACCCAAAGAGTGACCAGTTAATGATTTTGTACTAGTTAAAATTGGAAGATAATCAAATTTTTTGAATACTTCTCTTACAGCACCTAATTCTTGCATGTCGCCTACGGGGGTACTTGTTCCATGAGCGTTAATATAATCTACTTTTTTATTTGTGTGTAACAAAGCTTTTTGCATACATCTTACAGCACCCTCTCCACTTGGCGCTACCATATCATATCCGTCAGAATTTGCACAATGACCCACAATTTCTCCATAAATTTTAGCTCCTCTAGCCTTTGCGTGTTCAAGCTCTTCTAAAACTAACATTCCTCCGCCACCAGCTATAACAAACCCATCCCTATCTAAATCATAGGGTCTCGAAGCAAGTTCAGGTGTTTCATTATATTTGCTAGACATTGCCCCCATTGCATCAAATAATACAGATAGGGTCCAATCAAGTTCTTCGCCACCACCTGCAAATATTATGTTTTGATTACCATATTTAATTTGGTCGGCTGCTATACCTATACAATGAGCCGAAGTTGAACAAGCAGATGTTATTGAAAAATTTATTCCCTTTATTTTGAAAAAAGTAGCAATACACGCTGATATAGATGAACTCATACACCTAGGTACCATAAAAGGTCCAACTCTTTTGGGGCCTTTTTCCCTAGCTGTATCAAAAGATTGAAGTAGATTTGCTGTGCTTGGGCCTCCTGATCCAGCTATAAGTCCTGTCATTGGATTGGATATTTCCTTTGGAGTTAAGCCGGCGTTTTTTATTGCTTGTTGCATTGCAAGAACTGAATAAGCTGCCCCACCTCCCATAAATCTTAATTGTTTTTTATCTAAGTGATCTTCTAGTTTGATTTTAACCTCACCATGTATTTGACTCCTAAAACCCATTTCTTTGTAAACGGGAGACTTTACAATTCCAGATTTTTGATTTAAGAGTGAGTTTTTTACTTCGGTAAGATTGTTTCCAATACAACTTATTATTCCCATGCCTGTTATGACAACTTTACGATTTTTGGTCATTCAATTTCATGCCATATATCGGTGACAAAATTACCGGTAAAAAAGATGCTTACACATATTTAGTCGAATCTATAAGAAAATTTCCTACTCAACCAGAATTATCACAAATGTTTACTGATGCAGGATTTTCAAGAGTTAAATATCGCAATTTATCTAACGGAATCGTATGCCTTCACTCAGGGTGGAAATTATAATGCTCATTAAAGAAAAATTATATTATCCATTTTGGAAGTTACCTTTCTTTTTTATTTTTATTTTTGTTATTTTTATAAAATTAGCTAAAACAGGCATTTTTAAACTACTTTTACAATCAGCTATTCTACCCAGAACTTTACGTTTCTTTATCAGAGTTTTTGATTTTCTTTTTGCTAGAAAAACCAAAAATATAGGACAAAAACTTGCAGAAACTCTTATTAAATTGGGACCGGGTTATGTAAAATTTGGTCAAGCATTATCTACAAGACCAGATTTAATTGGGAAAGATGTTTGTACATACTTAAAAAAACTTCAAGATGATATAAAGCCTGTACCAACTTTTAGTGCAAAAAAAATAATCGAATATGAAATTCAAGAAAAACTAAATATTGTATTTTCATCTTTTGACGAAAAACCAATAGCAACTGCTTCAGTTGCTCAAGTTCACTCTGGCACTCTCAAAAATGGTCAAAAGGTAGCAATTAAATTACTGAAGCCAAATATTGAAACCTTATTATTTAGAGATTTTAAATTTTTTTACATGATAGCAAAATCAATAGAATTTTGTATTCCAAAAATTAAAAGACTGAGATTGTCAAAAAATATTGAAGTTCTATCTANTATATTTAGATAATGCAAGACATGCGTTTGTTCCACCAAAACCAAAAGAATTTGATAGAGCCAAATTAATATCAATTTTTTCAATTGTTTTTTTTGGTATAGTAATTGAACCTATTTCGGGATCATCATTATATATGTTAGCTGAACCAGAAATGAAATTGTTATTCATCATTATTAGTGTATATATTGCCTCTTGAACTCCAGTAGCACCCAAAGAGTGACCAGTTAATGATTTTGTACTAGTTAAAATTGGAAGATAATCAAATTTTTTGAATACTTCTCTTACAGCACCTAATTCTTGCATGTCGCCTACGGGGGTACTTGTTCCATGAGCGTTAATATAATCTACTTTTTTATTTGTGTGTAACAAAGCTTTTTGCATACATCTTACAGCACCCTCTCCACTTGGCGCTACCATATCATATCCGTCAGAATTTGCACAATGACCCACAATTTCTCCATAAATTTTAGCTCCTCTAGCCTTTGCGTGTTCAAGCTCTTCTAAAACTAACATTCCTCCGCCACCAGCTATAACAAACCCATCCCTATCTAAATCATAGGGTCTCGAAGCAAGTTCAGGTGTTTCATTATATTTGCTAGACATTGCCCCCATTGCATCAAATAATACAGATAGGGTCCAATCAAGTTCTTCGCCACCACCTGCAAATATTATGTTTTGATTACCATATTTAATTTGGTCGGCTGCTATACCTATACAATGAGCCGAAGTTGAACAAGCAGATGTTATTGAAAAATTTATTCCCTTTATTTTGAAAAAAGTAGCAATACACGCTGATATAGATGAACTCATACACCTAGGTACCATAAAAGGTCCAACTCTTTTGGGGCCTTTTTCCCTAGCTGTATCAAAAGATTGAAGTAGATTTGCTGTGCTTGGGCCTCCTGATCCAGCTATAAGTCCTGTCATTGGATTGGATATTTCCTTTGGAGTTAAGCCGGCGTTTTTTATTGCTTGTTGCATTGCAAGAACTGAATAAGCTGCCCCACCTCCCATAAATCTTAATTGTTTTTTATCTAAGTGATCTTCTAGTTTGATTTTAACCTCACCATGTATTTGACTCCTAAAACCCATTTCTTTGTAAACGGGAGACTTTACAATTCCAGATTTTTGATTTAAGAGTGAGTTTTTTACTTCGGTAAGATTGTTTCCAATACAACTTATTATTCCCATGCCTGTTATGACAACTCTTTTCTTATCTGACATATTAAATCCTTTTATGAACGTTATTATTCCTGAAAAAGTCCTACTCTAATATCAGAAGCTTCAAAAACAGTTTTATTATCACAAATAACTTTACCATCTGCGATACCTAAGCTTAGTTTTCTCATTATTATACGTTTAAAATCAAGTAAATACTCTACGTTTTTAGCTATAGGTAAAATTTGACCAGAAAACTTTACTTCACCAACAGATATAGCTCTACCTTTCCCTCTTCCACCCATATTTCCAAGTGAAAAACCCAGTAATTGCCATAATGCATCCATTCCTAAACAACCAGGCATTACAGGATCATTGTCAAAATGACACGGAAAAAACCATTTATCAGGAGTAATTTTAAATAGAGCATGGGCGCTACCTTTATTATATGCTCCGCCAGTTTCAGTAATGTTTGTAACTTCGTCAAACATTAGCATAGGCGGAAGAGGTAACTTAGGAAAATCCACACCAGCTAAACGACCTTTTGCACAATCAATTAGTTCTTCATATTTAAATGAATTTTTAAATAAAGCCAATATATTTATACCCTCAGTAGTTGAACATAACAGATCTTACATCATTTCTTATTTAGAATAAATAAAACAATTAATGATAATCATTTTTGTGTTGCACCCCAAAGTGATCTTTTTTTTACCCATCCAGAATATTTCTTTTCTTTGACAATTTCAATTTTACACCAAATTATTTCACATTTTATTATGTGAATTAATAAATTTTCAAGAAGTTTAGCTTTTGACTTGCTATTTTGTGATGGTGTCAACTTCAAATAGGTATCTGTAATTATCAAACCTGTTTTAAAAGAAGATAATAATTGAGTATGTATCCAGCCTGTAACATTATCAAAAGTAGTAACCTTTCTCCAATTATTGAATTCAGCTAGGATTTTCAAAGGATATCCCTTTTCTGTAAACTTGAGAATTATAGGGTATTCTTTTCCAGGTCCAGATCTCATATAAGTTAATTTATCTTTTAAAGATACCATTCTGGGAATTTTTAATCCACTTCCATTAATTTGATCTTTGGGCTTATAAACTTCAGACAATGTTTTATTAGGAGTGAGCATATATAATAATAGGACTAGTGTTAAAAAAGTTAACTTGAAAACACTTCTATGTATCTTATTGTGATTCAATACATTTAATTGGAACATGTTGGGCACTTGTCATTTTTAATAAGTTTAATTTTTTCTAGGTTTTGAGACATTCCGTCATAAAGAAATAAATAACCTGCCATGGAAGAATAATTTTTAAGAGCAATTTCTTTTATTGCTTCATTAACCTGCATGCTACCTATAAAGCCTGTTATGGGTCCAATTATTCCTGCTTCTCTGCAATTACTTACAGGAGATTTAATTTTTGTTTTGGGAAATACACATTCGTAACAAGGCAGTTTGCTGTTTAAGCCACTCTTCCAAATTGACAATTGTCCTTCTAATTGAATAGCAGAACCTGATATTAGAATTTTACCAAATTTATGATTTAGAGCATTTATTGTATATTTAGTATCCTGATTGTCAGAACAATCGAAAATTAAATCAAATTTTTGAATATCTGTTGATTTTTTGAATTTTTTTATTTTATAGTTGACATGAATGTTAGGATTTATTTTTAAGCACTCACTTGCTAAATTTTCAGCTTTATTTCTACCAATTTTTTTGCTTTGGTGACCTATTTGTCTATTTAAATTAGTAATGTCAATATTGTCTTCATCCCAAATTTCAATATAACCAAAGCCTGCTGCAGACGCATATAAAGCAACTGGGCATCCAAGTCCTCCTGCACCTATTATTAAACATTTTGTACTTAGGAGTTTTTCCTGACCTTCCTCATCAAAGTTAGGAATTATTACCTGTCTTGAGTATCTATTTAAATCATCTTCATTTAACATTTCATAATCTATTTATTCAAAAATCCAGATTTTAAAGTGAAATATTCATTAATTTTGTTAGCCAGGTTAATTGCAACTGATTTTTTACTTTGCTTAACCCATTCTTCACATTTATATTTGTCAATTATATAAACTTTATTGAAATCGCTTCCAAATACTTTATTATTACTCACATCATTGGCTATTATTAAATCAACATCTTTGGTAATTAATTTTTCTTTTGCATTTTTAATTAAATCTTTTGTTTCAGCTGCAAAACCTATAGTTAATTTAGGTTTTAATTTACCTTTTGAGACGGATAATAATATATCAGGATTTTGAATAGTTTTAAATGATATGCTTTTTTCTGTTTTTTTAATTTTATTTTTTAGGTCAAAATAATTTGATTCATCTATATTGGGTGTTAGTTTCCAATCTGCGACTGCTGCTGCGCAGATAACTACATCAGCCGGTAAATTGGACATAGTTGTCTGGTACATTTCATCTGCAGTTCTAACTTCAATAACTTTTAAGTTTAAAGGTAATGATGTTCTTGTTGGGCCTGTTATTAGGGTTACATCAGCTCCTCTGTCTGACAACTCTGAGGCAATGGCATATGCTTGTTTACCTGACGATTTGTTGCTAACAAATCTTACTGGATCAATATCTTCTTCAGTTGGGCCTGCAGTTATTATAACTGTAATGTCTTTTAATCTGTTATTTTTAAATTCTTTTTTTGTATTTAATTCGTTAATTAACTCATCAAAAATAAATTTTGGTTCAGGTAATCTACCTACTCCATGTTCTCCACACGCCATATCTCCTGTTTCAGGTTCTATAAATACAACACCCCTATCTACAAGTTTTTTACAATTATCTCTAGTTACCGAACTATTCCACATTACAGGGTTCATTGAAGGAGCGATTATAATTTTGGCTAAAGATGCTAATATCGTTGTGCTTGCTAGATCATCAGCAATACCATTAGCCATTTTAGCAATTAAATTAGCAGTTGCAGGTGCAATTAGTATTATGTCGGCTTTTCTAGCAAGTGAGATATGATTCATTTCTGCTTCATCTTCAATAGAAAATAAGTCTGTATAACATTTTTTTTCATTTAAACTGGTTACTAATAAAGGTGTTATAAATTTTTGAGCCGATTTTGTAATAATTATATCTAAATTAATCTTTGTTTTTTTTATTAATCTGATGATCTCGATTGATTTATAAGAGGCTACACCACCTGAGATAATTAATAGAACATTATTATGAGTATTATTTGAGTTTTCGGTAAATAGATTTTCATAAATATTAGTTTTGTGAATAAGACATAAATCTTTAATAAGTTTTTGTTTATTTTTAGGAATTATATTCTTTTTTTTCCAATTAGAGACAGCTGAAGGCTTGATGTTCAAATAATTAGCAACTTTATTAGTACCACCTAAAAGATATATTAAATCTGATACACTTTTCATAATAGACTTTCATATAATAATAGTTAATTTTATAAATTAAAAAATGTTAAGTTTAAATGAAATATTTCATTTTTTTGATACAAAGTCCTCTATTTTTTCAATTAAGTCAGGAATTTTTAGTAAAACTATTTTATTTTTATGTATCCATTCTTCAAAGATTTTAAAGGGATCAGAAGAATCATTAATCCATTTATCAATAAGAGGACCAGACAAATCCCACATGTTAATATTTGGATTAATTTGCCTTGTAGTGCCTTCCGCCATTAACATTGTTTTTTGCAATAAAGTGAATTGAGGTTGAACTTCAATATTAAAGTCTTTAGACAATGTTAATATTTGTCCTAATAATTTTGCCAAAGAAATTTCACCTATAGGCTTGTTTAAAATTGGAGTTGATATTGCCCTTATAGCTTGAGCTAAATGATCATGAGAGATATCATTCCCTAGCATTTTTGCTTCTGAATGTATTTCCACAACTTTTTTATAATTTTTATTCAACAAATAATTTAATAATAAAGCTAAAAATTGTCTATCTTTGTTGCTTAATCTACCCATAATTCCAAAATCGATAGGTACTAAATTTTGTTTATCATCAATTAGAATATTTCCAGGGTGCATATCTCCGTGAAAAAAACCATCTCTAAAAACTTGTAGAAAAAATACTTCTGTTCCAATTTCAGTTATTTTATGAATATTATATTTATTTTTTTTAAGACTTTCAATATCATCAATTTTTACACCCTCAATAAATTCAATAACAAGCATATTTTTTGTAGTAAATTGCCAAAATATTTTAGGAACTCTGTATCTAGTATGAGTTTTAAAATTTTCTGCTAATTCGTCAGCTGCAGACGCTTCCATTGTAAGATCAAGTTCATTTAATGAAGTATTAGATAGAACTTCAATATTTTTTGACAATCTCAGTCTTTTAATTTTTGGAATACAAAATTCTATTGATTTTGCTATCATGTAAAAAAATTTAAAA
>KB910532.1 GCA_000383115.1 alpha proteobacterium SCGC AAA015-N04 | reverse complement strand
TTTTCTACTCAAGTTTTAAACAATATGAAAATATGTTATTTTTAAATTTATATGTTCGACTTCGTATGTATTTATGATTATATATCTCAGGATTGTATAATTATATATTCAACAATGTCTTGAAAAGTGTTTAAATAAATTTTGAAAAATATAATTAAAAGAAAATTAAACAGAGGTATTATATATGAAAAAGTATAACCATTTTGTTAATGGAAAAGAAATGTTGCCAAATAATGGTGAATATTTTGAAACTGAGAACCCGTATACATGTGAAAAATGGGCTGATGTTGCAAAAGGTAATGCTTATGATGTTGATAAAGCTGTAAATGTAGCAAAAGAGGTTTTTGAAAATAACTGGTCTAAAACAAAACCAACTGAAAGAGGTAAATTATTGGTCCGACTTGCAGAACTTATAGAGCGAGACGCTCAGAAATTAGGAGAAATTGAAGTTCAAGATAATGGAAAACTTATTGCAGAAATGGGAGCACAAACTAAATATCTCGCAGAATGGTATAGATATTTTGGTGGACTAGCTGATAAAGTCGAAGGTGCAGTGTTACCCTCTGACAAACCTGGTATTTTTAACTTTACTAAATATGAGCCGTTTGGTGTTGTTGGTATGATAACGGCCTGGAATTCACCTTTATTACTTTTATCTTGGAAACTTGCTCCTGCACTAGCGGCTGGAAACACTGCTGTAATTAAACCGTCCGAATTTACATCAGCTTCTACTTTAGAGTTTATGAAATTAATATCAGAAGCAGGTTTTCCTAATGGTGTCGTTAATTGCGTTACAGGTATGGGTATTGATGTTGGACAACCACTTGTTGAACATAAAAATATTTCAAAAATTGCATTTACAGGATCAGATATTTCTGGACAAAAAATTTATGAAACTGCTGCAAAAAAGATAATGCCTGTATCTTTAGAGTTAGGTGGAAAATCACCTAATATTGTTTTTGAGGATGCTGATTTTGAGGCTGCTATTATGGGCGTGATTTCAGGAATATTTGCTGCAACAGGCCAAACATGTATAGCTGGATCTCGACTTTTAGTTCAAGATTCAATATATGAAAAGTTTGTTGAAAGACTTGTAAAGGTTGCGAGTGAGGCAAAAATCGGAGACCCCATGTCTTTAGATACTCATGTTGGCCCTGTAACAACTAAACCACAATTTGAAAAAATAATGAGCTATATTGATATTGCAAAATCTGAGGGAGCAAAGTGTCTTTTAGGTGGTAAAGCATATTCTGGTACTGATGTTAAGGGTAACAGATTTGTAGAACCAACAATTTTTACTGACGTCAATAATGATATGAGAATAGCCCAAGAAGAAGTCTTTGGACCTGTATTATCTATAATTCGTTTTAAAGACGAAGAGGAAGCTATCAAAATTGGAAATGATGTAATTTTTGGATTAGCTGCAGGAGTTTGGACTAATAATATTGGAAGGGCTCTTAGAATGTCAGATGCTTTACGAGCAGGTACTGTGTGGGTAAATACTTATAGAGCTGTTAGTTTTATGTCTCCGTTTGGTGGCTATAAAAGATCAGGTAGAGGAAGAGAAAGTGGGCAAGAGTCCATTAAAGAATTTTTACAAACCAAATCTATATGGATTGCAGAAAAAACATCTATTTCTAATCCATTTATTATTAGGTAAACACAGATTAGATATAGT
This sequence comes from alpha proteobacterium SCGC AAA015-N04, assembly GCA_000383115.1. Taxonomy (GTDB): domain Bacteria; phylum Pseudomonadota; class Alphaproteobacteria; order Puniceispirillales; family Marisalimonadaceae; genus Marisalimonas. Next base: position 18,736 of record KB910532.1, on the reverse strand, counting down.
TTTAAATAATCAGCTATTTAATATTTTATTTGAATTAAGTAAACTTCTTAGATAGCAAAAGAACTTCTATTTATCAAAATTGTTCATAGATACGTATTTTATGTTACATTCATTATATAAACTTTACAGGATTAGAAATATGCCAACAATTTTTTTTGGATCTATAGGAAGCGTTGTTGAGACTTCAGAAATACAACGAAAAGCATTTAATCAATCATTTAAAAAAAGTGGGTTAGACTGGTATTGGAATATAGGAAATTACATTTATATGATACAAAAACCAGGAGGAATAAAAAGGATTAATGAATATTCAAAATCCAGTCTCTCAATTTCTAAAGTTAAAGAAATATACAATTTAAAAATAAAATATTTTAATAAATTTTCTGTAAATGCATTAAAACCAAGACCAGGTGTAATAGATGTAATTGAATATGCAAAAAAACGAGGTATTAAACTAGGATTTATCACTACTACATCAAAAGAGACAATAGAAATAATTAAAAAAAATCTATCTCAACATATTGATTTCAGTAAGTTTGATTTAATTACGTATGATAGACACAGTAAAAAAAGAAAACCATACCCAGATATTTATAATTTTGCGGTTGAAAAACTAAAATCTACAAAAAAACAATCTTTAGCGATAGAGGATACATTAAGCAGTTATACATCGTCAAAAAGTGCAAATATAAAAACTATTTTTTTTCCTGGAGAGTATTCAATAAATAGTAAAAGTGTTAAGACTTCATATAATATTTTTGAAGATGTTAAAAATTTCTTTGAAAGTGAAAACTTCTAATATGGCTAAAGTTGAATTAAAAAATGTTACAAAATCTTGGGGAAATTTTGTTGCTGTAGATAACTTTAATTTAACGATTTATGACAAAGAATTTTTAGTTCTTCTAGGACCTTCTGGATGTGGCAAAACTACAACCATGAGAATGATAGCTGGCTTAGAAGAAATTACAAATGGGGTCATTAAAATCAATGGGGTTGTTGTAAATAATTTAGAACCAAAAGATAGAGATGTTTCAATGGTTTTCCAATCATATGGACTCTATCCTAACATGACAGTTTATGAAAATATAAAGTTTCCTCTAAAAATAAGAAAAATTGATAGTTCGTTGCATGACAAATTGATTACAAGAGCTGTTAAAATGGTCGAATTAGAAAATTATATTAAAAGAAAACCTGCTGAATTATCAGGCGGTCAAAAACAGAGAGTTGCATTAGCAAGGGCTCTTGTAAGAACACCCAATATTTTTTTAATGGATGAGCCATTGTCAAATTTAGATGCAAAATTGAGAGTTTCTACGAGAGCACAGATAAAACATTTACAAAATAAACTTCAAGTCACAACTATTTATGTTACCCATGACCAAGTTGAAGCTATGACTTTAGCAGATAGAGTTGTTGTTATGAATAATGGTAAAATACAACAGATAGGATCTCCAAAAGATATCTACAATAATCCCTTAAATACTTTTGTTGCGTCATTCATAGGAAGCCCACCAATGAATTTAATTGATGTTTTAATAAAAAATAAAAAAATAATTAATAAGTATTTTGAATTTTCTAATATTAATCTAAAAGATGGTAAATATACACTTGGATTTAGAGCTGAAGATGTTAGAGTAGAAAATAATGGTAACTTTAAAGGTTCGATTTTTTCAATAGAACTACTTGGAGATTGTACGGTGTTAGCTTTCAAAATTAAAAATACACTAATACATGTCAAAACATCGAATAATTTTTCCTGTAAAATTGGTGACGTAGTATCAGTAAAAATACCCATTAATGTCTGTCATTTTTTTAATAAACTAACTGGAATTCATTTGTAAAAAAATTGGAGTAAAATATGAATTTGATTAAAAATATTTTTTTTATTTTTAGCCTTATAGCTTTTACGATTAAAAGTTCACTAAGTTGTGAAATAAGTGCCCGTGTAAGCATTGTTGGAAACGAATTTCCAGCTATACAAACTGTTGGTTTGGGTGCAAAGAAATGTAAAGGAGCTGAAGTTAAAACTAATTTGACTGCCGACCATCAAAAAATAAATGTAGCAGGAATGAGTAGTAATCCTGCCGAGTATACTTCTGCGATCGTTGCAAACACGTCAATTGTCGCACTTTTAAATAATGATCTAATTAGACCATTAGATGATCTTGTAAAAAAACATGGTAAAAAACTAAAAAAAAATCAGCTTATAACAATTAATGGTAAAATTATGGCTGTTGCTTTTATGGCAAATGCTCAACACTTGGTTTATCGAAAAGATATTTTAAGTAAATTAAATATTTCAACACCTAAAACTTATGAAGAATTGTTAGCAGCAGCAAAAAAAATACGTGAATCTGGTTTAGCGAAAAATCCTATTGGAGGTGCTTACAAAGCAGGTTGGAATTTAGCACAAGAGTTTAATAATATGTTCATAGGATATGGAGGCAATCACTTTAAGGAAAATACAGCAGAACCAAACGTAAATTCAAAAGCTGGTATCAATGCATTAAAAATGATGAAATCTCTTTCCGAATATATGAACCCAGATTTCTTAACTCATGATAGTAATGCAACTAATGCTGAATTTAGAGCAGGTAACGTAATACTAATGAATATGTGGGGTAGCAGAGCTGCAACACTAACAGACGTTGAAGGTGTATCAGATTCTGTAAAAAAGGGTATGGATATATCAGGACCAATGACAGTTGGTGGTGGTAGCACTCCTGCTTCAACACTTTTTTGGGATGGCTGGACTGTCGCAAAAAAAATAAGTGATTTAGAAGCAGAAGCAACATTTATAGCAATGATGAATGCTATTGATCCTTCAATTATTAAGGATGAAAATGTAAGAAAACAAGCTGTTTGGCTTTTAGAAGGTTACACACCTACCGATGCAGCACGTGGGGTTTTTTCGGCTGCAAAAATGAACACTACACCTTATCCTATGCTACCGTATGCTGGATTGATGCATACTGCAATAGGTTCAGAAATTGCGGATTTTATGCAAGGTAAAGAGGACGCACAAAAAACTTTATCTGATATCGAGGACGCCTATCGTGCTGCAGCAAAGGAAAAAGGTTTTTTATAAGATAAATATATTTAAACTAGAGAGATTAAATCTCTCTAGTCCGAATTAATGAAACATAACACTTTTTTTTTGGTTTATATTGCCAACTTTTTTGGCAATGTTCATATTTATTTTGTTACCAATTGTATCTGTTATTTTGCAGTCAACACATACACCCCACGAAAATGTGCTTGTTACAGTAGAAAATTGTGATCCCTTTGGATGCAAAAAAATCACTTCAATTGATCACAATGCTACAAAAGATTTGAAAGAAAAAGAGCCATTAGGTAAATTTGTCGGTTTAGATATTTATTTTGATAGAGGACATTTAGCCACTGAAAATGTAAAGAAAATTTGGAATGATAGCCCTAGTTTATTTTCTTTTTTTAAATCCTTAATTAACTTACCATTTTATAAAGCTATTTTTTTTACACTTACTTTTACATTTACAGTTACTCCAATAATGCTTGTTTTAGGATTTTTGATCGCTTTAGGCGTAAATAATATTTATAAAAAACTAAGAGGAATAGTTATTTTCTTTTCCTTATTACCTATGATTGTCACTCCACTTATTGGTTCCATCATTTTGTTTTGGATGATTGACTCAAGAGGTATTATAGGCAATTTACTTCAGTGGTTATTTAGTGATCCTAACCTTTCTTTAAAAGCGTCAACGCCGCTTACTTGGATTATGTTAATAGTCTATGGTGTTTGGCATGCTATACCATTTTCTTTTATCGTGTTTTATGCAGGTCTTCAAACTGTACCAAAAGATCAAATTGAATCAGCTAAGATAGACGGCGCAAATAGTTTAGAAATGGTATATTACATAATAATTCCTCACTTAATGCCTTTGATTACATTCGTCACTCTGATGCAAATTATGGATAATTTTCGAGTTTTTGAACCCATAGTAGGTTTTAGTGCTGAAGCACATGCGACTTCGTNAAGTTGGATAATTTTTAATGACTTAGGAGGAGAAACAAGACAGTTATCTGCAGCAGCAACTAGCTCAATTTTAACAATTTTAGGAGTTATAATTTTGCTATTACCTGTTTTAATAAGAACGTGGAAGGATTTTAATTTCAAAAAATGATAAAACAACCTAATAGTATATATTATATATTTATTTATTCATTCATAATATTTTGGGTCATGCTAGCCTCATTCCCATTTTTGTGGACCTTTTGGGGATCTTTCAAAGTAGAACTTGATTTTTTTTCAATTTCTAATTGGTTCAATGCTGTAACGGGTAAGAATACATTTGATACATATAATTCACAATTTACAAATACAGGTTACAAAGGAGCATGGATAAAAGAAGAATTTTGGAAATCTTTTTTAAATTCATCAATTGTATGTTTTTTTGTTGTTTTAACCTCCCTTACAATTGGAACTTTGGGGGCATACGCTCTCTCAAGATCTAATTACAAATATACATTTTGGTTACTTATAACTGCATTAATATTTAGGGCAATGCCACCAATAACGCTTGTCGCTGGATATTTGCCTCCATTTTTTGAATGGAATGTTTGGGGAATATTACCTACGACAATAATTGTATTAGTATCAATTAATCAACCTTTTACTCTTTGGATGCTTCATTCTTTTTTTCAAAATATTCCTAAAGAGCTAGATGAAAGCGCAAAAGTAGATGGTTGTTCACAATTTAAAGCATTTAGATATGTTATTATACCTGTCATGTGGCCTGGTGTTATTACCACAGGTTTATTTAGTTTTTTGCTGGCGTATAACGACTTTGCTGTAACTGCTATGTTATTATCAGACGAAAACAGAACAATGATACCAAAAATTGCTGCTTTTCTTGGTACTACATACACAGAAGGAAATGTTATGTTTGCTGTAGCAGCTGTAGTATCTGCAACAATTCCGTTATTTATACTAGTAATGTTTTTTCAAAAAAAATTAGTAAGTGGACTTACTCAAGGTGCTGTTAAAGGTTAAAAATTTATGAAAAAAAAAATAATTCAGTCTAAATTAACAAGAAATAATAATCTTAATAAAACAATAGAAACTGAAAAAGTTTTAGAAAAAATGATTAATGCATTAAATGATCATAGAATAGATGATATAGGAGAATTTTTTTCTAATACTTTTACTTGGTTCGGAAACTATGGTTGTGGCACTAAAAAAGGTTTGCAAGAATTTCAACAAAATTGGCAAGTTCCATTTCAAAAAGCTTTTTCAAAAAAAGTTTGCATAGATGAAGCAAGATTAGTAGTTGGTGAATGGGGTGCATCCTTTGGAAGACAAGAAGCTATTCATACAGGACATTTTATGGGAATAGAACCTACAAATAAAAAGATAGAAATTAGATATATGGATTTTTGGAAAGTGAAGAATAAAAAAATTATTAATAATTGGGTTATGGTAGACTTCCCAGGAGTTTTATATCAATTGGGTGTAGATATTTTTAAAGGTCAAGGGTGGGAAAAATTTGACAATTAATAATAAGTTAATAATCAGTAAAAACCTAGAAGTTGAAAAATTTATTTATGGGATTACATATGAAATCTGGGAAAACAGACAAATTGATCATATCAATGATTATTACAGCAAAGATGTAATCGTAAGGTCTCCTACTAAAACTACCTATAAATGTATAGACGTAATTAATTCAACAAAAAGTACTTTAACTCAATTTCCTGACAGACAACTCATCGGCGAAGACGTAATTTGGTCAGGAAACTTACATGAAGGCATACTTAGCTCACACAGAATTTTATCAACAGCTTCTCATTTAGGTGATGGATTTTATGGAAAAGCAAGCGGCAAGAAATTAACGTACAGAGTAATAGCAGACTGTTTTATAATAGATAACAAAATTATTGAGGAATGGATAGTTAGAGACGAAACATCAATATTAAATCAACTAGGTTATAATGTTAAAAATTTTGTTCAAATAAAAATTAATAATAAAAGCTTTGATTTAAATAGTCTAAAATATACAAAAAATTCTTTCAATTTTAAAAGATATGTGAAAAATCATGCCAATGATTTTACAAAAACTTATAAAAATAATTTATATGATTTAATTAATAAAAATTTTTCTTGTATTAATAAATATTATGAAAGATCAGCTAAAACTATTTGGACAGGTGGAAAGGTTTATTATTCTTATAATCAAATAGAAAAAATATGGAGCAAATTTCTTAGTTGTTTTAATGAATTAGAATTAGTTGTTCACTATTTTTCTGGATTAGTAGAACCACATTTACATCCTAGAGTTTCCATTAGGTGGACAATTTCAGGAAGGCATTCGAATGAGGGTATGTATGGAACCCCTTCATTCAAAAAAATTGAAATTCCTGTTTTAGCACACATTGAATTTGGAAAATATGGCATAAGGAGAGAATATATTATCTTTGATGAAATATCTATTTGGAAACAAATACTAATTTAGTTATAATAAAACACGATGTTTGATCTAGAATATAAAGATAGACTAGTAAGATATGGTGACTTAATTCCATGCAAAACAGCTTTTATTGACGCACATACACCAGGTTCCAACAAAAAAGAAAACTTTACAATTATTGGAGCAGGCGTTTCGGAAAACCCTGATCAACATATCCATATAAGTATTCCTCACGGATTTAATATAGGCGCAGCTGGACAACCACCAAATTGTTGTAATTCTCTTCATAGCCATAAAACAGCTGAAGTTTTTATTGTTTTATTTGGTAGATGGCGTTTTTTTTGGGGAATAAATGGAGATGCTGGAGAAGTCATATTAGAAAAAGGGGATATATTTAATATTCCAACTGGAATTTTTAGAGGTTTTGAAAATATTGGTCATTCCTATGGAATGCTAATGGCAATTTTGGGTGGAGATGATGCGGGTGGTGGCGTGATTTGGGCACCACAAGTACTACTTAATGCAAAAAAACATGGTTTAATTTTATCTGAGACTGGTAAAATTTATGACACAAAAATAGGACAAACTCTACCAAAAAACGAGAAAATGATGCCTATTTTGAGTAAAAATCAATTATCAATTTATCCTGAATTAAAAACCACTGATGTAACACCTTATTATGTTGCCAGATACCTTGATTTATATTCATTGTCAAAATCTGGTATTGTTTCAGTTATTGGAAAAAATGGTGTTATAATTGATAAACCAGGATTTGAGGTAAAGTTTATATCGGAGGCATGTTCACATAACTCTAATAAATTATATAATAAAGACACTGTTTTAATGCCAGTCGAAGGTTGTTGGAAATTTAAAGTTGACACTTTTGAATTAATACTAAACCCAGGAGACACACTATCAGTACCCAAAAATACAAAATTTAAGTTAGTGTGCACTAAACCTTATTTATCTTCAATTTATCATATCATTCCTACAAATGATCCCGCTGGGCCAACTTTAAAAAGAAAGCACAAATGACCATTTTAACAACACATGTTGGTTCATTACCAAGAAGTAAAAAATTATCAAATATTTTATTTCAGAAGGAAAAAAAAGAAAAATATAATCCTGCTAATTTCAATAAAATTGTTAAAGAAGCTGTATTTAAAGTTGTAAAAAAACAAAAAGATATAGGTATTGATATCATATCTGACGGAGAAATGTCTAAAATATCTTATGCTACATACGTCAAAGACCGTTATAACGGGTTTGAAGGAGATAGCCCAAGGCACCCGCCTTTAGATTTAGTCAAATTTCCAAACTATCTGAAAAAATTAGCTGAAAGTGGTGGAACACCGTCTTATTCTAGGCCTTGTTGTGTTTCAGAAATTTCTTCAAAAAACAATGATGACCTCAAAAATGATATTGATAATTTAAAAAATGCGATGGACAAGTATAATGTGACATCAGGATTTATGAATTCTGCTTCCCCGGGTGTAATATCTTTATTTCTAAGTAATTCATTTTATAAAACACGAGCTAAATATCTTGAGGCGATTTCTAAAGCTATGAAAGCAGAATTTAATATCATAGTTAATTCAGGATTGAAACTTCAAATTGATTGTCCAGACTTAGCCTTATCAAGACATATGATTTTTTCTAAGCTTTCAGACAAAGAATTTGTAAAAATTGCTCAAGAAAATATGGAAATTTTAAATTACAGTCTTCGTGAAATACCTTCAAATATGCTAAGAATGCATGTTTGTTGGGGTAACTATGAAGGACCGCATATTTATGATATATCGATAGGCAAAATTTTTGATATAATAATGTCTTTTAGAGGTGATTATTTATTGTTTGAGGCTTCAAATCCACGGCACGCCCACGAATGGAAAATTTTTAACGATTATAAAGCAAAAATACCGGAATCTAAAATCTTGATACCAGGGGTTATTGATTCTACTAGTAATTTTGTTGAACACCCTGAACTTATTAAAAACAGATTAGAAAACTTTATAAATATTGTCGGCAAAAAAAGAGTAATCGCAGGATCTGACTGTGGATTTGGTACTTTTGCTGGTTTTGGGAATGTTGATGAGGAGATCGTATTTGAAAAACTTAAATCAATGGTTATTGCTGCAAGAAAAATTTAATTTAAATTAACCTTAATTTCTTTTTGTATTTATAAATATAACAAATATTATAAAATATAAGTTTAGTAAGTACCATAAATTCAAAAAATAAGAATTATATTCCATTAAAAAAGTAATTTTTTGGGAGTTTATAAGTAAAATAAAAGTAATTATGATAAGAGATAATGCTATAATAGAATTTTTTTTTATGTGTTTTTTGTATCTGAATGGGTGAATAACTTTTAAGGGTATTATTTTTAAAAAAATTAAAAAAATTAATATATATAAATTTATCTTACTATTTGAATTCAATATGGTTAAATACACTATGATTATATTCCATATAGAAGGAAAACCTATGTAAAGATGATCATTTGTATATAGCTTAGTATTTGAAAAAGAAAATATAGATATCAATAATATTACCCCTGGCAAAATTATATTAAAAGGTAACGGTAAATAATCAAATTTAAAAATAATAATGCACGGAATAAAAACAAAGTTGATGTAGTCAACTATACTATCTAACATTTTACCATCAACATTAGGAACAACTTTGCCCGCACTAAACTTTCTAGCCAAGCTTCCATCAATAACGTCAATTAATAAGGCAATTAAGAGAAAAACAAATGCAAGTAATTTGTTATCATTTAGAATAGAAATTATTGAGAAAAAGCTCAATAAAACCCCAAAGCTTGTTAGAGCATGAACAAAATATACTTTAAGTTTGTTATTCATCACTTTTATTAATCTAGTTTTATTATATTGTAATAGAAAATAATTTTATTGATATTAAGATTTTGCGAGATATTTATAAATATAAATAATAATAAATGAATTTTCAATTTTATAGAAAATAATATGTGTTTAATTTGTAAATTATATTACTAAGGAAATAGAAAGGAAATAAATGAACTTTGATGTTCAAAATAATATTCAATATATAAGAAAAAAAATTAATGATTTAGAAAAAATCACTGACCAAGATAATCCTTACACAAGAATTGTCTTCAGTGATAAGTTCTATGAAGCTAGATCTTGGTTAAAAAATGAATATCACAAACTTGGTTTGCTTGTGTCAACGGATGAAGCGGGAAACTTGATTGGAATTTTAGAATCAAAAATTGATACTCATAAAGTTGTTATTATTGGATCACATATTGATACTGTTCCCTCAGGTGGAAGATTTGACGGTATAGCTGGGGTAGTATCTGCATTATGTGTGGTAAAACATATTAAAGAAAATGACATCAACTTACCGTTTAATCTTGCGGTATATGATTATCTTGGCGAAGAATTAAATGATTGGAGTATTTCATGCATTGGAACAAGAGGCATGATAGGTGCTTTAAATGAAGAAATATTGTCTAGGAGCAACTCATCAGGAAACATCCTTAAAGACGAAATAGATAAGATAGGTGGAAACTCAAAATCACTTACTAAACCATTTTCTATGATTGAAAATATTGTTGCATGTTTAGAATTACATATTGAACAAGGTAAAGTTTTAGAGCAAAAAAAAATTGATATAGGTGTTGTCAGATCCATTCCAAGCATTTCTAGGTTTAGTGTGGAGATAAACGGTCAAGCAGGTCATAGTGGAACTATATTAATGGATCAAAGAGCTGATGCTCTTGTAACCTCGTCAGAAATTATAACTTTTGTGAATAAGTTAGCTTTAAGATTATCTAAAGAAAGTAATCAACATTTCGTTTCAACTATTGGTAAAATTAATGTTCACCCGAATGCTGCAGCAATTATTCCTGGCAAAGTTGTGATGACTATTGATTTAAGAGCCTCAAGTAAAAGCTCAAGAGAACAATATATAAAGGAACTAAAAAAACAAATTAATACAATGAATCAAAGTAGTCCATGTAGGATTGAAATGAAAAACATTGCTTTTGCACCTTATGTTGAAATGGATAAAGAGCTTGTAAAATTATTTAAAGTATCTTCTGACGAATGTGGTTTCTCAAACATTATAATGGATAGCGGGGCTGGTCATGATACAGCTCATTTATCAAGGGTTGCTCCTGCGTCTATGATTTTTATTCCTTGTAAAGATGGTTTAAGTCATTGTCCTGAGGAATATGCAGAAATATCTGATATTTCAAAAGGTACAGCTGTGCTATTTAAAATGGTAGAAAAATTAGCAAGATCAAATCAGAATTAATTTGTATTAAAAAAATCTATAACATTTTCTTGGTTTTCTAGATTAAATATAAAATCTATCATACTATTGATTTGAATATCATCTATTTTTTTGGTTGAAGAAAAACAACATTTAGAAAATTTTTCTAAATATTCTTTTTCAGACAAAGCTACTTTTGGGTGGCCATAAACATGATCAAGGTTAATTTCAATTTTACTTTTATTAACAAGAGTAATAATAAATTTTTGTGGTGTAAGGACTTTTTGATCTAATTTGTCATTTTTAATCATTGTAATTTTTTTAGCAAAATTTATGGTATCTTTATTATTTAGATATTTTTTTTCTGTAAAAGTTTCAATATTCAAATGATCATTTATCATGAAACTAGCACCAACAAATTTAGCACATAACTTTGAATAATTTGTTGTAAGGTTATCAATTATTGGTCTTGCTACTAATTTGTAGACCCCAGGTGGAACAAAACATTCAATTGATTCAATGTCGTCTTTATTTAATCCATATTTTAATTTTAAATCTTTTATAGCGTGGACTAACCCATGAGTTAGTCTTCCACTTGGGAAAGGTTTATGAGCTAATTGATCAATCATCCAAACTTTGCCAATATTCTCTTGGAGATAAGTCATTTCATAGTCATCATTTTCTATTAATTTGAAGTAACCATGTTCTCCATTAAAAACTCTTTTAGGACCAGGGAAACCAGCTTTTGTAAGGTCCATGGAAGCTAGAGCTGCTTTTGCATTAAAACCAACTTGAAGTCCTAGAATTGGTACACCCTCAACATGGGATTGCATATTTCCACATGTTTGAGAATACATAATACCCAAAGCATTATGAATTTCTTCCATAGAAAATTTTTGTATTTTTGATAAAGCCGCAACAGCACCAAAACCACTTGCTGTGGCAGGTCTAAAAAATTTTAATTCCCCGCGAGCACAAATACCTAAAAAAGAAGCAATATCAACACCTAATGCTAGAGATATTAAAAATTCTTTCCCATTTGTGTTATACCCTAAATTATTAATTTCTTCACAATGAGCGAGTAAAGAACTTAAAATAGCTGCCATAGGGTGAACAACTGCTCCTTCATGAATACAGTCAAATTCCAGACAGTGTATTTGATATGCATTAATAAGTGTTGTAGCATCCCTTGAATATTTATCCCATGTTCCAAGCACAGTACAATTTTCACCCTTAGACCATGTGTGTGCAATTTTCTTAAGTTCGTTTAATTTTGAACCTGTACTTCCTGCAATTCCGACACCAATGGTATCTAAAAGAAAAACTTTTAATTGTTTAATTGTTTTTTCGCTTAAATCCTCATATTTCGAAGAAAAAATATGTTTAGAAAAAATTTCAGCAACTTCTTCACTCATAATGAACTCAATTAATTAAATCTTATTTGGTTAAAGAAATAGTTTCAAACTCAGCTGGACTGGTTATTTCAATCAATTCTAGGTCGTCAGAATGCTTAATTTCTCTATGATGTATCTCTGGTGGTTGATAAACTACATCACCCTTATTTAAAGTGAATGTTCCTTCACCTTTATATTCAAATTCAACACTGCCTTTTAAAATATAAACCATCTGAAATTTAAGTTTATGATAATGCCACTCACCATTAGCATGTTTTCCTTCTATAGCTTTAATAACATTTGCTCCAAAATCACCTGAAGTAGCCTCTTCAATACCTAAATTCTTATAAGAAAAGAAACCACGTAATCCAGATTCAAATTTGTTTTCTCTAGCCCTTGTAATTTTGAATTTCATTATCCCCTCTTTCAATATAAATATTTTATTATTATTTTTATAATCATGAATTTTTCTAGCATATCAAAAATTACTTTTATTCAAAACTTACAAATTTCGGTCTTAAAATCCATGCCATGGCCAGGACGTGAATTAGGAGTTAATGTCCCATTTTTTGGAAGAAGTGGCTCTTTCCAAAGGTGATCATACCAGCCCATATACTCAAGCCATGAGTGGTTTTCAATAGATGCTACAATATGAATTGAAAGTTCTGGAAACATATGCGGAGCAATTGTAATACCAAATTTCTTGGCTAATTTGGAGCTATATATCAAATTTGTATACCCCCCTCGCATGATGTCAGGTTGAAGTATTGGTATTTTTTGTCCTCTCATGAATGGTAATAAGTCATGATGTGTAAAATTATTTTCACCAGTTACTATAGGGATTGATGTTGAATTACAAACTTCACCATATCCTTCAAAATCGTCAGCCATAATTGGTTCCTCAAGCCACTCAGGCTCATAACTTTCAATTTGTTTGCATACTTTAATAGTTTCTTCTACCGTCCAACCTTGATTAACATCAATCATAATTCCAACATCTTTACCCAGTTCGTCTCGCATATCCCTTACATTGACAATGTCTTCGTCATTAGTAAAACAATGTGCAACCTGCATTTTTATAGACTTAAACCCCTGTCCTACATATTTTTTTGCTTTTTGTATCATACCATCATGACCAAGACCTCTATAACAGCCAGAACCATATACTGGTAAACCTTTTTGTGTTCCTTTCCAAATTTTCCAGAGAGGCATTTCTTTTGTTCTTCCATAACAATCCCATAAAGCAATATCTATTGCTGACATTGCCATTACAGTTATTCCCATCCTTCCTTGTATAAAAGTAGCATTCCACATTTTATTCCATAAGAATTCAATATTATCTATACTTTCACCAATAATAAGTGGTTTTAACATTTCATTGATACACATTTCTAAAGTTTTCAAACCACCTGCTAAAGGATGAAGATGACCAGTTCCAATTACCCCATTTTTTGTTTCTACCTGAACAATTAAAAGATCTATTTTTTCAAGTTTTAAGAAACCTGTTTGAGGAGGATCAGAAAATGGTACTGAAGTTATTTTTGTCTTTATAGAACTTACTATCAATGATTTTCTCTCACATAATTCTAAAATAATGATAGCTCTATTAAAATTATAAACTCAAGGTAAAAATTACTAATATCAATGACACAATAATATTTAGTTGATAGATTAAATCAGACGAAAGGCTATTATATAAGGTTTATCTCAATGGAAGCTTTAATTAACGGGGTAAAAGTACCTAATTCCCTTTTAGGTGAATTAAAAGAAACTAATCTTAAAAATGCTACTGATGAAAAATTAAGACAAACACTAAATGACAATGGTTATCTTTTTTTGAAAAACGTTATTGAAAAAAATGATATTACTAAAGCTCGAAATGATATTTTTGAAAAATTAAAAAATGTAGATGAGCTTGAAGGTCCATTTACTGAAGGTATTTGGTCAGGCAGATCAAGAAGAGATGAATTACATAAAGACAGAGGAGATTTTTGGGAGGACGTAAGTAATACAGAATCATTAAGAAAAATTACAAATGGCAATGATTTAAAAAATGTTTTTTCTAGAATATTTGGCATTTCTTCAACTGGCTTTGATTTTATATTTTTAAGAGCAGTATCAGGTGGAAAATTCACTCATATGCATTGTGATGCAGGTTTTTTCACAAGAAAAACTCAGAAGATACTCACATGTTGGCTTGTTTTTACAGATATAACTATCGATAAAGGTCCTTTATTTATAATTGAAGGGTCTCACAAATTTTCAGATATTAAAACCAAATATAAAGGATTTGACGTAGACATTCACAAACATATGAAAGCTACAATAGACACTAACCCCATAGATTTTGCTCAAGAGAGAAATACAAAAATTTTAACTACTCAATTTAATCCAGGAGACGCATTAATTTTTGGTATGTATACTGTTCATGGCACTTTTGAAAATTATGCTAAAGATAATAAAATACGTCTGACTTGTGATATTCGATTTCAACCTAATAATGAGTTGAGAGATCCTAGATACTTTGGACCAAACCCAACTGGAACTACTGGTGCTGGGTATGGTGAACTCAATAGTGCTAGACCACTTAATGAAGAATGGCATGTTAGATAAAATATAAAATTAAAACACATATTAAAATTGGATAGCATTATAAATTGTCTAACGTAAAAATACACGAAAGTTGGAAGAATGAGCTGAATAGTGAATTTACAGCTCCTTATATGTCAGATCTTCGATCATTTCTTAAGCAACAAATTTTCTTAGGTAAAAAAATTTACCCACCTATGAGTAAAATTTTCAATGCTTTTAATTTAACTCCTCTTAATAAAGTTAAAGTTGTTATTGTTGGACAAGATCCTTATCATGGTGAAGGTCAAGCAAATGGGTTAAGTTTTTCTGTAGAAAAATTTAAAAAAATTCCTCCCTCACTTCAAAATATTTTTAAAGAATTATTTGATGATCTTCGTATTACTTCTCCACAAAATGGTGACTTACAAAATTGGGCTCATCAAGGCGTTTTAATGCTGAACAACAGTTTAACAGTTGAAAAAGGAATGCCTGGCTCTCACCAAGGTAAAGGGTGGGAAAAATTTACTGATTCAGTTTTAAAAGTCATTAATGATAAAAGAAATAACGTTGTATTTATCCTTTGGGGAAAAAAAGCTCAGGAAAAATGTAATTTTATAAATAAAAATACCCACCTACTCCTTGAGAGTGCTCACCCATCTCCATTTTCAGCTAGCAATGGCTTTTTTGGTTCTAAACCTTTTTCGAAAACAAACAATTATCTCATGCAAAAAAATATTGAACCTATAGATTGGCAGTTATAAACTTTATAATTAAAATGGTAACTATTTTATGAGTTCTAATAACACTATAGGAATAATTTATATATTAGTTGCAATGGCAACATTTTCTGTTCATGATTCCATATTAAAATTTATATTTCAAAAAGCCTCATTATATGAAATTTACTTTGGCAGGATCTCCATAGCGGCTTTATTTTCTGGGATATTCCTACTTATTTATAAAAAAAAATTAACTTTAATTACGCACTACCCTATTTTATCATTAATTAGGGTAATTCTACATTTCTTAGCTTTTAGCATGTTTTTTATATCACTAACGTATTTGTCTCTTGCTGTAGCAACAGCCTTATATTTTTCAACTCCTTTTTTTATGTCAATTTTTGCTAAAACTCTTTTAAATGAAACTATTGGATACAGAAGGTGGCTAGCAATTTTTTTTGGATTTATAGGGATTTATATTATCTTAAATCCAAATTTTTCAAACTTTGATTTTAAAAATTTATTACCGCTTTTTTGTGCATTTTTATATGCCTTATCGATGACTATTACTAAAATTACATCGGATAAAGATGATACTTATACTCAATTATTTTACTTTTATATTATAACCATTATTTTATGTTTGGTTATGTATTTTTTCCTTGGTTCGGGTCAATTTGATAATTTTAGTAACCCCACAGTCAAATTTATTTTTAGAGAATGGTTTAGTAAATTTGATTATACATGGCATTATATTTTTTTAATGGGAATTTTAGCCTCAATTGCATTTACTTGTGTTTTTAAAGCATACAGTAATTATTCTACTTCAATTACATCCATATTTGAATATTCATTGATAATTTGGTCAATAATTATAGGGTATTTTATATTTGATGATATACCAACTATTAGAACCATTGCAGGTGTAATAATTGTTATGAGCGCTGGTGTTTATATTTTTTTAAGAGAACAAAAAAGAGATCAAGATGTTAATTTAGACACTCCGCTTAGAAGATGATTTTAAATTTACTAACAATAGTTAAAGGAAATAAAAAATGAAAAATAAGCATCCAGGAGTTTCATGTCTTTATAAATTTATTGATGCTTTTAATACAGCAGAAAAAAATAACATTCTAACAAACTTACATTTCCCTCATTACGTTCACTCAAATGGTAATGAACCAGTAATATATAAAAATGGCGAAGATTTTTGGAAATCATTAAGTGCACAACTTGATACAATGATAAAAGTTGAAAATTGGAATTTCTCAACTTTAGACAAATGTAAAATAATAAATAAAACTGACAAAACACTTCAATGTGAAGTAGAGTTTAATAGAAGATTAATTAATAAAAAAAGTTATGGCTCAGCTAAAGGAATTTGGATATCTACCTTTAGAGACGGAATTTGGGCATTACAAATGCGATCAATGATACCTGTATCTGGGACTATAAGTTCATTGGCAGGAACAAACATAAATTATAGTTGAGTATATGAGTCTTTTAGAAGAAGTAAAATTTATAGGTAATAATCTAGTAAGACCAGAATGTGTACTAGTTGACAAAAATGGAACATTACACATTTCAGATTGGAGAGGTGGTGTGACCTTAATTACTAAAAATGGAAATCAACAAACAATTCTAGCAAAAGGTAAGTTTCAACCAAAACCAAATGGTATAGCAATTCATCCTAATGGAGGATGGCTTTTAACACATCTAGGTGATGATATTGGTGGTGTATACAGACTTTATAATAATGGTGAACTCGTTCCATTTTTATTAGAAATAAATAATGACCCTCTGCCACCAACAAATTATGTTCATATAGATCATTCTGGAAGAATTTGGATTACAGTAAGTACAAGGCTAATTCCACGGATTTTAGGATGTAAACCAAATTGGAAAGATGGATTTATAATACTCATTGACGAAAAAAAACCTAGGGTTGTAGCTGATAATTTGGGATTTACAAATGAATGTTTCGTCCATCCTTTATCAAACCAACTATACGTAAATGAAACCTTTTCACGTTGTATGTCAAAATTTGATATTACTTCTGATGGAAATTTAATTAATCAACAAATAGTTGCTGAATTTGATGTAGGAGAGTTTCCTGATGGTTTTGCTTTTGATATTGATGAAGGAATTTGGGTAACTTGTATCGTCAGCAATAAATTAATTCATATTGATAAATATGGAAAAAAGAAAATCATTTTAGACGATAGTAACACAAAGCACGTATCATGTGTAGAAAAAGCATATCAAAAAGGAATTTTAGAAAGAAAACACCTTGATAATATAGTAAGTACAAAACTTAAAAATATTTCAAGTATTGCCTTTGGTGGTACTGATCTTGAAAATATTTATCTTGGGTGTTTGTTAGGTAAGCAAGTAGCTTCTTTCAAATCGAAAATTCGAGGATTAGAGCCTTCTCATTGGAAAACAAAAACAATTTTAAATAAAGAATTTTTAAATGTTTAAAATATTATTTTTAGTTTTATTAATTAATACTTTAGCTTTTTCAAAATTTTTAAATGCCAGCTCATCATTAAAAATAATTGATGGCGATACAATAATACTTAACTCTGAAAAAATTAGATTTTATGGTATTGACACACCAGAAATTAAACAAACTTGTACTGACAATAATGGACATACATATTCATGTGGAATTAAAGCAAAGTTAGAACTTGAAAAAATAATTGGCTTAAGAAAAGTATCATGCATTAAAAAAACAAAAGACAGATACAAAAGATCTATTTCGATATGTTATGTGGATGAAAATGATATTAACTCATTAATGGTAAAAAGGGGATGGGCACTCGCTTACCGAAAATATTCGAAAAAGTATGTTAAGGATGAAGTGATAGCCAAATTAAATAATGCTGGTATGTGGTCAGGAAAATTTATAGCACCTTGGAAATGGCGAAAAATGAATAATAAAAAAGCTAAATAGATCTAGTATTATTCTACATATCCTTTTGGTAACTTTTTCTTCTTAGGTTTTAATAATGTTTTTAAATGAGCGATTTCTTCGTCGGCTTTTTTTAATTCGGCTTGTTCTGCATCTCTAACTTCTTGATTCATCATTTTTTGTGCCCTTAATCTTCTCAGTTCATACATTCTGTCTTCTTCTTCTTCGGAAAGGCTATCTTCATCGCGTTCCTCAAGAAGTTCAAGTTCAGTTTTTTTAGTTTGATTATTATCAACCGCGTCTTCTTTATTCTCTGTTTTAGCCTCTTCAGCTGACTCAACAGCTTCTTCAACATTTGCAGTTGGTGCTTCTTCTGCTGACACAATAGCTTCTTCAACATTTGCAGTTGGTGCTTCTTCTGCTGACACAACA
>KB910531.1 GCA_000383115.1 alpha proteobacterium SCGC AAA015-N04 | reverse complement strand
ACTTACAAATTTAAATGGTTATAAAAACTTGAATTCAAAAGTCTATTCTTTGGTTAAGTATAATGACTAAACTACTTGATCCAAAACACACTTTATTATTAGTTGCACTAGAAAAAGAGCTTCCAAAAAAGCTATTACCAACTTGGAACATTTATTATACTGGTGTTGGGAAAGTAAATGCTGCTTTATCAGTTGTAGCTGCATTTAATTTATATAAGCCAAATGTTATAATAAATTACGGAACTGTAGGTTCTTTAAATCCAAAATTAAGTGGTTTGATTAAAGTAAATAAATTTTTTCAAAGAGATATGGATGTAAGACCACTTGGTTTTGTATATGGTGAAACCCCTTTTGATAAGGTAAATACAATCTCATTGGATTATGAAGGTTTTTCATGTGGAACAGGAGATAATTTTGCAGTTGAAAAACAAATAATACAATCAGATGTAGTTGATATGGAAAGCTATTCAATTGCAAAGTTCTGTTATATAAATAAAATTAAATTTATCTGTTATAAATACATTACAGACAATGCTGATGAAAACTCACCTGAAAATTGGAATTTAAATATTGAAAAAGGTGCTGAATTATTCACTAAAACTTTAAATGATTTAATTTGATAAAGAGGAAAAAATGGACTTTAACGAAAAGAATGCAACAGAAGCTGTTTTGAATAGTTTTGCTGGAATCAAAGATAATAGACTTAAGGAAATTATGAGTTCTATAATTACTCATTTACATGAAGTTGTTAAAGAAGTTGAACCAACTGAAGAAGAATGGATGAAAGCAATAATGTTCTTAACAAAGACTGGTTACATGAGTGACGATAGAAGGCAAGAATTTATACTTTTATCTGACGTCTTGGGTGTTTCAATGTTACTAGATTCCATTAATAATAGAAAGTCTAAAAACGAAACAGAAACTACAGTTTTGGGTCCGTTTCATACTCCATCTTCAAAAATGAATAATGGTGATAACATTGCAAATAACGTCGAGGGTGAAAATTGTATTGTAAAAGGAAAGATTGTTGATGTTAACAATAACGTAATTTCAGGAGCAAGTATTGAAGTATGGCAATCTGGTCCAGATGGATTATATGACGTTCAAAAAGAAGGAAATTTAGTTGATTTAAGGGGTACTTTCATGTCTCAACATGATGGATCATACCTGTTTAGGACTGTTAAACCACAATATTATCCGATACCTGTAGATGGACCAGTTGGGGATCTTTTGAACAGTTTAGACAGACATCCATTTAGACCAGCGCATGTTCATTTTATGGTAAAAGCAAATGGTTATAAAGATCTTGTAACACATGCATTTATAGATGGAGATAAATATTTAGAGAGTGATACTGTTTTTGCTGTTAAAAAAAGTTTAATAAGAAAACTTGAAGAGGGATTTGACGAAGAAAATAATAGCAAATGCTTCTTTTTAAATTTTGATATTGTTATGGAAAGCATAAAAAAAGGTGCTTAATTAGCACCTTTTTATTTTAATGAGATACATTGCTTTACAGTCTTGAAGCAACATTCTCCCAATTTACGAGATTATCAACAAAATTCTTTAGGTAAACTGGTCTCTTATTTCTAAAGTCTATATAATATGAGTGTTCCCATACATCACAGCCTAGAAGTGCTGTTTGACCAAAGCAAACTGGATTTACACCATTTTCAGTCTTAGTTACTTTTAAGCTTCCATCTTTGTCTTTCACAAGCCAGCACCAGCCAGACCCAAATTGAGTTGCGCCAGCATTGCAGAAATCTTCTTTAAATTTATCTACGCTTTCAAATGATTCAGTTATAGCATTTTCTAATTCTGAAGGCATGCCAACTTTTGATGGTCCCATCATTTGCCAAAATTGCTCATGATTCCAATGTTGTGAAACGTTATTAAAAATTCCATTTTGAGCCACACTACTTGCGTCGTATGTGCCTACAATTATATCTTCTAAATTTTTATTTTCCCATTCGGTGCCTTTAAGTAAGTTGTTACCGTTGTCTACATATGCTTTGTGATGAATATCATGATGATATTCCATTGTTTCTCTACTCATACCATGCTCTGCAAGTGCATCTATTGCATATGGTAATTCTGACAATACTAAACTCATAAAATTCTCCTGATTTGTTTTTTATAGAAATAATTATAATTGCTAGTTTTACAAGTAATTAATTATAAAACATTGATTTTAATTATCATAAATTCTAATTTGATTTAAGTCATCATAAAATGTAATGATTTTTAAAATTTTAGGGGAGTCCAATGACACAAAGAGTAATAGAATTAACAGACTTTGGTGCTGCAGAAAATATGAAGTTAAGAGAAGCTGATATACCAACACCAGGTCCTGGGCAGATTGTTGTTAAAAATAACGCTATTGGTTTGAATTATTTAGATACTTATTTCAGAACTGGATTATACCCTTGGCCCAACAAAGAAAAAATAAAGGTTCCAGGATCAGAGGGTGTGGGGCATGTTCATTCTGTTGGAGCTGATGTTAATTTTTTAAAAGAAGGTGATAAGGTTTCTTATGTTACTCCTGTTGGGGCATATGCAGAATATGCATTAATTAATGCTGCGCATGCAGTAGAGATCAAAGTAGATGTAGATGATCATGATGTAGTTGCAAGTACACTTAAAGGATTAACTACACATTATTTGCTTCACTTAACATTTAAGTTAGAAAGTGGCATGACTGCTCTTGTTCACGCGGCTGCTGGTGGCGTGGGTCAATTGATGGGGCAATGGGGTAGTGAAATTGGCGCTACTATGATTGGAACAGCAGGTGGTTCTGAAAAAGTAGAAGCAGCTAAACAAGCTGGTTACCAACACGTAATTGACTACAACAGTCAGGATTTTGTTGCTGAAGTAATGAGCATAACAAATAAACAAAAATGTGATGTTGTGTATGATAGTGTTGCAAAATCAGTTTTTCCTGGATCTTTAGATTGTCTGAAGCCAAGAGGTTTATGGGCATTATTTGGACAGGCTTCAGGTTCTATAACTGATTTTAATTTAGCTATGTTGTCTGCGAAAGGTTCTTTATTTGCAACTAGACCAACTTTATTTACTTACATCGCAAATAGAGATGAGTATAATGATGCTTCCTATCAACTCTATAGTAGAATTGCTGATGGAAGATTAAAAGTGGCTATTCATGACAGAATACCATTAGAAAAAATCGTGGATGCACACAATTTGCTTGAAGGTAGAAAAACTAAAGGTGGAATTGTAATTACTCTTTAAATGTAAGGATAAGAACATGATAGATTTGTATACTTGGCATACACCAAATGGAAGAAAAGTTTCTATAATGCTGGAAGAAATAGGAATGGCCTATAATGTGTTTCCTATAAATATAGCTAAAGACGAACAGTTTCAGCCTCATTTTTTAGAGGTTTCTCCGAATAATAGAATTCCAGCAATAGTAGATAAAGAAAATAATAACTATTCACTTTTTGAATCAGGTGCAATTCTAATGTATTTGGCTGAAAAAAGTGGGATGTTAGTTAATAAATCTAACTCTGATGAATATTACAGAACGATTGAGTGGCTAATGTGGCAAATGGGAGGTGTTGGTCCAATGTTTGGACAAGTGCATCACTTTGTTAAGTATAACAAAGGAAAATCTGCTTATGCTGAAGAGAGATACTCTAAAGAAGCAAGAAGATTATACGGTGTTATGGACAAGCGCCTTGGTCAGTATCAATATATGTCTGGAAAAGAATATAGTATTGCTGATATATCAATATGGCCATGGACTGCTAGATTTGATTGGCAAGAAATAGATCTTAGTGAATAT
This sequence comes from alpha proteobacterium SCGC AAA015-N04, assembly GCA_000383115.1. Lineage (GTDB taxonomy): Bacteria > Pseudomonadota > Alphaproteobacteria > Puniceispirillales > Marisalimonadaceae > Marisalimonas. The sequence continues at coordinate 20,022 of KB910531.1, read as the reverse complement.
AAAAATGTCACTAGGTGGTACAAAGAAATAGCAGATAGGCCAGCTGTCCAAAAAGGTTGGCTTGTTCCGCAAAATGATCAATTAATTCCATCACCATGATTTAGTAATAATTTGGCTATTAAAATTTCAATTGCTGGTCTTGGTTGGTGGGGAAAAGTGATGATAGAAAGATTGTCACATTCCAATAAACTTGAAATCGTAAACTTAATTGATCCTTTTCCAGATCAAGAGGCTCTAAAGCTAGCTAAAACTAACAATCTTGAAATTTACAAGGATTTTGATACGGCTTTAAATTCAAAAACATTTGATGCCATAATTCTATGTACACCTAACTCTTTTCATATGGGGCAAACACTTAAGGCGTCAAAATTGGGAATACATGTTTTTTGTGAGAAGCCTCTTTCATTAAAATCATTTGAAGTTAAAGAAATGATAAATGCCTGTAATCAAAATGAATTAGTTCTTGGCGTTGGTCATGAAAGACGGTTTGAAAGGGGGTGGATGAAATTAAAAAAAATTATAAATACTAATAAACTGGGTAATATCATGCATGCTGAGGCGCATTTTAGTCATGATAAATTAGCTAACCTTCCAGTTGATAATTGGAGAGCCGATCCAGAATTTGCACCTGCTGCTGGAATGACAGGTATGGGAGTACATTTAACAGATCTTATGATTTGGTTATTTGGCACAGTAGACAAAGTTTTTGCTTCTACTGCAAAGAGGGCCCTCAAATTTAAAACAGGTGATGTGGTTACAGCAAGTTTACAACACACTTCTGGCCTTAATACTCAAATCACAGCAATATTAAAGACACCACACTACCAAAGAGTAACTATTTGGGGAGAAAATGGCTGGGTTGAGCTAGTTGACAGTTCTCACCCAGATACACCAGGTCCGTCTTTTATGAAAATGGTTATGAATGATGGCACAATTAAAGAAGAGAATTTTGAATGGACAGATACCGTATCTGCTAATATTCACAATTTCATAGATAGCATTCAAGGCCAAAGTAAATATCTTTTCACCGATGTTGAAAAGTTTCAAAATATATCTGTATTAGAGGCTATTTATAAATCTAGTTTATCGAAACAAAACGAAAAAGTTGAGAGTTTTGATTAAGTTTCAACTTTTTTTAAATTTAGTTTTTCTATAGATAATCTATTTAATATTAGTAAAATTGAAGTAATGAAAAGGCACATTGTGAAACCCCCATATTGGAAGGCAAGTCCAGATAATAATGTTCCAATTAATCTGCCAAAAGCATTGGACATATAATAAAATCCAACATCAAGTGTTACTCTTTTGTTATTTGTATAATTTAAAATTAAAAAAGAATGAATAGAAGAATTAATAGCAAAGACAAATCCAAATATAAAGAGTAAAAATGTAACATTATAAATACTATATTCTTCAAAATAATAGTTGAAGCTTATCAAGAGCAGAGGAATTGCTGTTAGAAATCCAGCCCAGAACTTAGTTTGTTTGCTGAAAGATTTATCCTTTGATAATATTTTGGGAGTGATGGTTTGAACAAGTCCGTAAAATACAGTCCATGCCGCCATAAAGGCTCCAATAATAAAAAAGGCTTTTTTATTTCCGTCCAATGATCCATCCGATAAGGCTGAGTATAAAAATATAGGCAACCCAACAACAAACCATGTATCTCTAGATCCAAAAAGAAAAACTCTTCCTAGGCTGAGGTAATTGATATCCTTTTTTTTAGAAAAAACTTCTGAAAACTTTGACTTATTATTAACCTCAGAAATATTAGTTTTTAAATTAATTAATAATAGTACGAACATTAAAGTAAGAATTAAGGCCATTATTATAAGTGACGTTTCAAAGCTAGTGAAAGAGAGAAGAATAGCTCCTGTTAGGAAGCCAAATCCTTTAATAGCATTCTTGGATCCAGTCATAATAGAAACCCATTTAAATAATTTTGAGTTTTTATTAGGGGATAGTAGTTTAACAGAGCTTTTAGCGCTCATCTTTGTTAGATCTTTAGCGATACCAGATAAACCCTGTGTAAACATTACAAAAAGAACTGATAAAGTAATGCTCCATGTTTGATCTAGTTGAGTTAAAATCATTAAAGAGAGTATTTGAAGGATTATCCCAGCAAACAATGTACTATTGAGACCAAATTTTTTAGCTATCCATCCAGCACCAAGGTTGGTAATCATGCCTAAAAATTCATATAATAAAAATAAATATGCTAATTGAAGGGGCGTGTAACCTAGAACATGAAAATGAAGTAAAACTAACATCCTCAATGCGCCATCAGTTAACATAAAAAACCAATAAGCAAGAGTGATAAGAGCAAAAGAAATTTCATTATTATTAAGTTTGATCATTATTTTAAGTAGCTTTGATCACCATATTTACTATATCAACTAATCTATTGGCATAACCCCATTCATTATCATACCAAGCATAGATTTTAACCTGTGTATCATTAACAACCATTGTAGATAAGCTATCAATAATTGAACTTCTAGGGTCATTTATAAAGTCAGTTGAGACTAATGGACGCTCTTCGTATCCCAATATATTTTTTAATTCGTTTTCACTTGCTGATTTAAGCAGGTTGTTGATTTGATCCTTATTAGTTGATGCTTTCATCTCAAAAACACAATCAGTTAAAGAACTATTTAAAATAGGGACTCTGACGGCATGTCCATTTAATCTTCCTTTTAATTCTGGATAAATTAATGAAATAGCTTTAGCTGAACCTGTGGTGGTAGGTATTAAGTTATTAATTGCAGATCTGCCTCTTCTAAGGTCATTATGAGGAATATCAACTAGAGTTTGGCTATTAGTTAAATTATGAATAGTTGTTATAGAACCGTGGTTTATACCAATATTTTCATGTAAAACTTTAATAATTGGGGCTATGCAGTTAGTCGTGCAACTTGCTCCTGTTATTATATTATGTTCTTTTGGTTTATAAATATTATGATTAACACCATAAGCAATATTTACAATAGTATCCTCATTTATAGGAGCTGAAACAATTACTTTTTTAACTCCTTTGTCAAAATATTTTTGAAGCTTTGAAGAACTTTTGTTCACACCCGTACAATCAATCATTACATCTACGTCTTTTAACTCTAGCTCTTCAAGATTATCAAAAAAGGTTGTTTTAATCTTTTTGTTATTAATTTTAATGAAACCTTTATTAGACTCAAACTGTGCTCTCCATTTTTCGTGAATGCTGTCAAATTCAAGATTATGTATTAATGAGTTTTCATCTCCGTTCCTTTCGTTTATGTGATTTACTTCAAAATTACCTGATATTAGCTGTTTTAAAACTAATTTGCCTATTCTTCCAATGCCATTAAGTGCTATTTTCTTCATATTTAATCCGACGTTTAGAGTAATCCACCTTAATAAAAACTATAATTTATTATAAAAATATTACATAAATATTAATAAAATTATAATATATTAAAGGGAAAATTCGTAATCTTGAAAAACAATTATTTAAAATTTTGTATAGTATTCGCTATAATTATACTTTGTTTCTTCTTCTTTTTTTTAGATTTCAAAGAATTTTTTACTTTAAAATACATAAAAATTAAACAATTAGAATTAGAAGATATTTACAACAAAAATAGTTTGTTAGTTTCATTTATATATGTATCAACTTATTTATTAACCACATTATTATTTTTACCAACTGCAACCGTGCTTACATTACTTGGTGGTGCTATATTTGGTTTTCCTCTTGGAATTTTAATAATTTCATTTACAAGTTCGATTGGAGCAACATTATCTTTTTTAATGTCAAGATTTTTAATGTATGATTTAGTAAAAGAACGATTTAATGTTCAAGTTAAAAAAATTAACTATTACTTTGAAGAAGAGGGCCTTTTATATTTATTTGCTCTTCGCCTAGTGCCTTTATTTCCTTTTTTTGTTGTAAATGTAGCTATGTCATTAACACCAATTAAGATTTGGTCTTACTATTGGATCAGTCAATTGAGTATGTTGCCAGCAACAATTATATATATATACGCCGGAACTGAGTTAGCAAAAATAAACTCTATAGATGATATCTTTGAACCCTCAATGATATTTAGTTTCGTATTAATTGGCATATTTCCTATTATTACTAAAAGAATTTATAAATATGTATTTAAGGAGAAATTCAATCAATAAGTATAATTATAACATTATAGTAATTGGCGCTGGTTCGGCTGGCTTAGTGTCAAGTTATATAGCCACTTTACTTAAAGCCAAAGTTTTACTAATTGAAAAGAATCAAATGGGTGGAGATTGTTTGAACACTGGTTGCGTGCCCAGTAAAACTCTAATTAAATCAGCCAAAGTTTTATCTTATTTTAAAAGATCAAAAGAATTTGGATTTAAAAGAATTATAGCTGATTTTGAATTTAAAGATTTAATGAAAAAAGTTAATGACACAATAAAAAAAATAGCACCACATGACTCGATAGAACGTTATTCAAGTCTTGGGGTTGATTGTTTAAAAGGAAATGGAAAAATCGTAGGCAAGCACAGTGTAGAAATAAATGGCGAAATTAAAACTGCTCGTTCAATAATTATTGCAACAGGGGCTAGTCCATTTTTACCAAAAATCAAAGGTTTAGAAAAAATTAAATATTATACTAGTGAAAATATATGGACACTAAAAAAATTGCCTAAAAATTTATTAATTTTAGGTGGTGGTCCCATAGGATTGGAAATGTCCCAAGCTTTTTCAATATTTGGATCGAAAGTAACTTTGATAGAAATTAATGATCAAATCTTAGCTAATGAAGATGAAGATGTTGCCAATCTTATTTCTGAAAATTTTCAAAAAGAAGGAATAAGAGTATTAGTTAATGTTAAAGCTAAAGAATTTAAAATGAAAAAGCTTGTTTGTGAAATTAAAAATGAAAAAGTTGAAATAGATTTTGACTGTGTCTTATTAGCACTAGGGAGAAGAGGTAATTTAAAAGGGTTAGGATTAGAATCGGTAGGAGTAAAAACAAATAAACATGAAAATTTAGAAGTAAATTCATTTTTGCAAACTAATATTCCAAATATTTTTGTATGTGGAGATGTAATTGGCCCTTATCAATTTACACACGTAGCAGCCTATCAAGCATTGAATGCTACAATAAATGCTTTATTCATGCCCTTAAGAAAATTCAAAATTGACTATTCAGTAATTCCAAGGTCTATATTTACGAGCCCTGAAATAGCGAGAGTTGGTTTAAATGAAAAACAAGCAAAAATGTTAAATATTTCTTACGAACAATCTATATATAAGTTAAAAGATTTAGATCGCGCAATAATTGAATCAGAACAAGCTGGTTTTGTAAAAGTTTTAACTAAGCCAAATAAAGAAAAAATTATTGGCGTTACTATTGTAAGTTATAATGCTAGTGAAATGATTGCTGAGTTTACACTTGCAATGAAGAATAATATTGGTTTAGACAAAATACTCAATACTATACACGTATATCCAACTATGAACGAAGCAAATAAGTATGTTGCTAGCGTTTGGAAAAATAAAAAATTATCTAAGCTTGTTATTAAATTATTAGAATACTTTAATAATTTATTAAGATAGATAATGCATAAAAAATGAAATATTATAATATTTAATATTTTACTATGATAAGCAAAATTTATTTTTAAAAAATGACATTAAAAACTATACCATCGAATATTAAAAACTTAAGTCAACTTCTCGATGATGGTCTAATTCTCTGCGATAAACTTGGAGTTATTATATCATCAAATTCCATAGCACAACAATTTCTAAACAAGAAATTAAACAAGAAAAATATCTCTGAATTCATTAAAATAGATGAATTTAAAAATTTAGAAGAAAGTCATGCAAATGGAAATTTAAATGATGAATTTCATTTTCAAACTAATGATATCTTAAAAAGATCCCTTATTACTAAAGTGTGTTTTGGATCAAGTAGTTTAGTCATTATACTTAACCAAAGAATAGACTTTTGAATTCAAGTTTTTATAACCATTTAAATTTGTAAGTTCTATAACAGTTAGTGAGAATAATACATTGCCACCTGTAATATTTATTAAATCCTCAGCACATTTTAAAGTTCCACCAGTAGCAAGCAAATCATCAACTAATATTGTGTTTTTATTATTTAAGTTAATATTTTTTTTAATAGACATTTTTGAAGTGCCGTATTCTAAATTGTATTCTTTTGTAATTACTTTGCCGGGTAACTTTCCTTCTTTTCTAATCATAAAAGATCCAACACCTAAGGCATCAGCTAACAATGTAGAAAACAAAAAACCTCTTGCATCAATTCCAGCAATGTAATCAACATTATATGACTTAATTATATCTAAAAAAGATGCTTTAACATAACTCATAGCTTGATAATTTGCTATTAAAGGACTGATATCTTTAAATAAAATTCCCTTTACTGGGAAGTCTGGAATTTCTTCAATATAATCTTTAAGTTTCATAATTTAATTATCCTTTATCTAATTATATGTTAATCATAAAATTATAAATATTTAAATCTTTATAGACAAAACATGAATTATTTAATGCCACACAGTCCCACAAGAGGTATCCAAATAACAAAAACTGGATTATTAAGTAAATTAAATTTTGTAGTTAAAGATATGTGCAAAATTAAAAACCATAGAACATCTTGCGGGAATCCTGATTTCTATGAAAAATGCCAGCCAGCAGATGATTTTGCACCCTTCTTAAAAAAAATTTTAAAGGCTGGAGCAACTTTAAAAGGAATAACAATTTGTGATGAGTTTTTTTACTCATTAATTGGTGAAAATGGTCACTACGGAACACCCACTAACTTAAATGCTCCCGGGTGCGTGCCTGGCGGATCAAGCTCGGGTTCAGCCGCTGCATTAACAACAAACTTATATGATTTTTCAATTGGATCTGATACTGGTGGCTCAGTAAGAGTTCCAGCTTCTTTTTGTGGTCTGTTTGGCATAAGACCCACACATAATAGAATTAACACAAAAGGTGTTTATCCAATGGCACCAAGTTTTGATACTTTGGGCTGGTTTTCTAAGGACATTAATATCTTTAAAAAAATCGGCTCTATTCTTTTAAATCTAAATGAAAAAACTGAATTTTCATTTAAAGAGTTTGTGATAGCAGAAGATATTTTAGAATTAGCAAATCCCGAGATTGTTAAGCTTTTTTATAATTATATTAATGATAAATTTCCAGAAATTAAAAAAATTCGTCTATCAAGGCATAATAAAGAAGAAATTGCAGATAATTTCAGAATTCTTCAAGGTGGAGAAATAAAGGAAAATATTATTCCTTGGATTTTAGAAAACAAGCCAAATATATCACCTGAAATAAATAATAGAGTTGAAATGGCAATGAAAATTACTACTGATGAGATTACTAAAGCTAAAAAGTTCAGAGAAAAACTTAGAGTAGAAATTGATAAATCATTGCCAAAAGGAATTATTGCTCTCTTCCCAACCACTCCCTTTTCGTCTCCTAAATGTGGACAAAGTGACGATCAATTAGGTTCGTATAGAAAAAAATTAATGGAATTTACTTCAATTGCTGGTATGACGTCTAGACCTCAAATTACAATCCCAAAATTTAAAGATAATACTGGCCCTATAGGCATATCATTATTAGGATGGCAATATAGTGACGAAATTTTATTGGAAAACATAACAAATTTATAAAGGTATTTTTATGGCTCGCATTAAAGATTGGAAAGTAGAAGATTTAACAAAAGAACAAAAAGAAATCCACGATACTATTGTAAGTGGCCCAAGAGGCCACGTTGTTGGCCCACTTAGAATTTGGCTTAATAATCCCGGTTTAGCAAGAAGTGCTCAAACAGTCGGAGAATACGCAAGATATGGAACTTCATTATCAAAAGGGTTATCTGAACTAGCTATCATAACTACTGGAAGAGTCTGGTCATCTGCATTTGAATGGGAGCATCACGCACCATTGGCCATTGAAGGTGGAATAGATCCAGAAAATGTAAATATTATTAGCATGGGACAAAGACCAAATTTCACAAAGGCAGAAGAAGAAGCTGTTTTTGATTTTGCTGCTGAAGCAAATATCTTAAAAAATGTTTCTGATAATACCTATAATAACCTTGTAAGTATCTTAGATGAAACCGCAGCAATAGACGTTGTTGGTATATGTGGTTATTACAGCCTAATTTCAATGACACTTAATGTATTCAAAGTTCCAAATGATACTGATAAATGGCCATTACCAGAAGTTAAAGACTTTTCCAAAATGCTTAAAAGTTAGCTATTACTTGGAAATGTGTACTGAGCGCCAGAATGATGGCCTGAAGGCCATCTTCCCGTAACAGTTTTAAGCCTAGTATAAAACCTTACTGCTTCCATTCCATAAACGCCATGACCTCCAAATGCAGATCTTTTCCACCCGCCAAACGAATGATATGCCACTGGAACAGGAATTGGTACATTTACACCTACCATTCCAATTTGACACTCATTTGAGAACTTTCTTGCAACACCACCATTAGAGGTGAATATCGCTGTTCCGTTGCCATATTCATGTTTATTTACAATATCTAAAGCATAATCAAAATCTTTAGCTCTAACCATTGATAAAACGGGACCAAAGATTTCATCTTTATAGATGGACATATCAGTTGTTACATTGTCAAAGAATGACCCACCAATAAAAAAACCATTTTCATAACCTTGAAGTTTCAAATTTCTTCCATCAACGACTAATTCTGCTCCTTCATCTACGCCCTTATCAATATAATTTTGGACTTTCTGAAGATGATCTGAAGTGACTAATGGACCCATTTCTGAGTCCGGATCTAATCCAGGTCCTATTTTTAAATTTTCAATTTTTGGCTTTACTATCTCTTTTATTTTATCCCCAGTTCCCTCACCTACTGGTACCACAACTGAGATAGCCATACACCTTTCTCCAGCAGATCCAAAAACTGAACCCATAATTGCATCACCTACCATCTCCATATCAGCATCTGGCATCACAACCATGTGGTTCTTAGCACCTCCCATAGCTTGTACTTTTTTACCATATTTAGCTGCTTCACTATAAACGTACTCAGCAATTGGGGTGGACCCTACAAAGCTTACACCACTTATATCTTTATGTTGTAAAATCGCATCTACAGTCTCTTTTCCACCATTCACTAAATTTAAAACTCCTGGTGGTATCCCAGATTCTAAAACAATTTCAGATAACAACCTAGTTGAACTTGGATCTCTTTCAGAAGGTTTGAGAATGAAACAATTACCACATGCAATTGCTACTGGAAACATCCACATTGGCACCATCACCGGAAAATTAAATGGCGTTATGCCTGCGCAAATTCCCATCGGTTGATAATCAGACCAACTATCAATAGATCTTCCAACATTACTAGTGTAATTACCAGCAATATGGTTTGGTATTCCACATGCAAACTCAACAACTTCTAATCCTCTGCCAATTTCGCCAAGCGCATCATCAAAAGTCTTGCCATGCTCTTGTGATATCAACTTTGCCAATTCATTTTGTCTGAATTCGATCAATTCTTTCAGTTTGAACATTTTCCTGGCTCTGACAATTGGCGTTGTGTTAGACCACTCTGGAAAAATTTCTTTTGCTGATCTAACAGCTGCGTTTATGCATTCAGCTGTTCCCGATACAACTCTTGCTGTTTCCTCTCCAGAAGCAGGATTAAAAACTGGCGTGGATGAAAGCCCAGAAAAATTAGCATTTTCTCCATTAATATAGTGGTCAATTAATTTCATTATTACTCCAAAGAAAATTATTAAATTATTTAAAATTGATTTATAATACTGCAAAAAACTTTAATGAAAGTAAATTGAAAGTTTGTTTTAAATGAATAAAAAAAAATTAAAATATAGAGTGACATATTTAGAAATGAATAAACAGCCAAATTTTGATTGGCCCAAAAATTTAAAAGATAAACTTAGTATATTATTAGCCGAAAGTTTTCCTGCTTGGTATTTTTTGTTCTTCTACAAACAAGTTGGAAAAAATTACTATTGGACGGATTGGTTAAGAAAAAGTGATGATGAAATAGATGAATTCGTAAATGATAAAAATGTACTACTTTATACATTAATTAAAGATGGATGGCCAGTCGGTTTTTATATGTTGGATTATAGAAAAAAAGATATTTGTGACCTTAGTTTCTTTGGTTTAGTTAACGAAGTGATTGGTATAGGTTTAGGAAAATATTTATTGCAAACAGCTATATTAACTGCATGGGATAGTAAAAAAATTAAGAAATTAACTGTTAACACCTGTTCTCTAGATCATAAAAGTGCAATTTACCTATACCAAAAATATGGTTTTAAACCCGTCAAATACAAAGATTTAGAAAAAACAGTTTAGATTAGTGAAATTTTTTGCCTTCCAAAAACATTCCTGGTCTGTTTTGTGTAGCACTATCTTCTTGCCAAACAACCTCTCCGTTTACAAGAACGTTTTCAATGCCATCTGCATGAAGTTTAGGTGATTGATATGATGCTTTATCAATAACTGTTTCAGGATTAAAGATAACTAAATCTGCATAATTGCCAACATCAATTATCCCTCTTTTTTCTAGACCAAAAACTGAAGCACTTTTGCCAGTCATTTTATAAACCGCCTCTTCAAGTGGAAAAAGTTGCATCTCCCTAGAATATTTACCTAAAACTCTGGGAAATGTTCCCCACAAACGTGGATGAGGATGTCGATCTCCAGGTATGCCATCAGATCCAATCATAGAACCTGGAAATTGTAAAATTCTGTTTAAGTCCTGATCATCCATTTGAAAATAAATAGCCCCTGCTGGATATAATTTATCAATTGTTTCGTCAATACTAGTTCCAAATTGTTGAGCTAAATCATTTAAATCTTGTCCAGAAATATCAGGATAGTTATCAGACCATGTAACTAAAACTTTATCTGCACGCTTAACAAAGCTTTTTAATAACATGGTTGAGCTAGCAGTATATGGATAACAGTCAAGATCAAGAAAATTATTTTTTTTAGCCTCTCCGATTAATTTTAATGTTTTTTTGCTTTTTCCCCAATTTTCTCTTCCTGCACATTTATGATGCGAAATTACAGTTCTAACTTTAGCTGTTGAAGATATGTTAATAGTTTCATTTACAGATTTTATAACATCAACAGCTTCATTACGCATATGTGTTGTAAAAATTCCATCAAAATCAGGCAATATTTTTGCTAGCTCTATAATTTCTGACGTAGGAGCGTCATTTGCCGCAGGGTAAGCCAAGCCAGTTGACAAGCCAATAGAACCATCCTCAAGAGCTAATTTTAGCTTATCAACCATTTTAGAGATTTCTTTTGTTGTTGCTTGTCTAGCAAATTCACCATTCATAGCTTCAACTCTAAGCATTGAATGTCCAGTTAAGAGGGCCAAATTTACTGAACTTGGTTTATTGTTAAACTCTTCTTTATAATCATTTACACGAGGAAACCTAAATACTTCTGATTTTCCTAAAAGTGCAATTGGAGCCGGAACTTCACCTTTATAACTAAATGGTGCTAAGCTAATGCCACAATTACCTGCAACACAAGTAGTAACTCCTTGACTTATTTTGGAAGACATGGATGGGTCTAGAAAAACATTATCATCATCGTGTGTATGGACATCAATAAAACCTGGTGAAATAATCTTGTTTTCTGCATTTATCGTATGTTTTGCTTTAAATTTAGATAAAAAATGATTTTCTGAGGGATCTCGTACATCACCATTTTCAGCAGGAAATACTCCTATTATTTTTCCATTGTCAATAACAATATCAGACTTGAATTTTGGGGCACCTGTACCGTCAATTATTTCTCCATTTTTAATATGAACGTCATATATATTCATCTTATCTATCCTCAAAATTTACATAAAGATAATAATATAAATTATAGAAAACTTCCATAGATGCAATAATGCTATGTTTAAGTTAAAATTCTATATATAGTGTATTTAAAAAGATTAATTATCTTGGGAGAAGCATATGTCATCAATATTAACTAATTTAAGAAGTGCTGTTATAACAGGATTTGTTTTTGCAATTATATTAATATTCTTTTTAGCACAAGGATCATTCGATCAGACCGCATTTAATATGTGGCTACTAAGATGGCTTCATGTTTTATCTGGAGTTATGTGGGTTGGAATTTTGTATTATTTCAATTTTGTACAAATTCCGAATATGCCTAACATTCCAGATGACCAAAAGCCTGCAATAAGTAAGGTAATTGCTCCAGCTGCATTATGGTGGTTTAGATGGGGAGCAGTAGCGACAGTAGTAACAGGTTTTATTTTAGCTCATCTAAATGGTTACCTTCATGATGCTATGACTTTTTCAAATGGACATTGGCCTATAGGAGTTGGAATGTGGCTTGCTATAATAATGTTTTTAAATGTATGGTTAGTAATTTGGCCTAATCAAAAGAAAGCTCTTGGAATTGTTGAAGTTGATGCTGAAACTAAAGCAAACGCAACAAGGAAAGCAATGCTGTTTTCAAGAAAAAATACTATTTTGTCTATCCCTATGCTAGTTGCAATGACAGTAGCACAAAATAGTTTTTCATAGTTGTTTTATTAAAAGGGTATTTGAAAAATAATACCCTTTAAAATTACTTTAATGCCATATTCCAAAAATCAATTTCTAGCAAAGTTGCTTTGTTAAATATTTTATTTGCCTGAACCCATTTATAAGTATCTTTATATTTGTTACCTAGCCTAATTAGAAATGCATTGTCTATTAATTGTGATACATTTTTACAAACATCTTGGTATTCATTACTAGCATAAGTTTTAATCCATTTTTGATACATGAAATTATCAGGTTTAAAATCCTTTAAATTGAAACCAATTTCACCATACCCAAGGACGCATGGAGCTAATGCAGATAATAAATCAAGAAAATCACCTGAATAACCTAACTCGAGTACATACCTAGTGTAAGCAATATTTTCATTCTGCTCATCTGTGCTTTCTAAATCAGTTTTTGAAATTCCATATTCATTACACAATTCAATGTGAAGTTGCATTTCAAAATTAATAAGGTCATTAACTGTGCTTGCAGAAATTTTCATTTCATCTAAGTTATCTGATTTTAGAACTGCCAATGACCAGGCTTTAGAAAATTGAATAAGAAAAAGGTAATCTTGTTTTAAATAATTTAAAAAACAATCTTTTTTCAATGAACTATCTGACAATTGTTTTAAAAAATCATGCTCAGTATAAAGGAGCCAATTTTGAAGATTATTTTTTTTTAAAGCTTCAAAAATCAATCCGTAAGACATTCAAACTTTTCCTTTTAATTTTTTATACATGAGAATAAATTATTCAGATGAGTATTAACAACACATCTCAAGACAAAGTAAATAATTTTTTTAAAAATTTAGAAAATTTTAAATCACACAACATTTTTATTCATACAGATAAAGATACATCATTAAAAAATGCTAAAAATGCAGATAGTAGGATGAAAAAATTATCTCAAATTGATGGGGAATTATTTGCAGTAAAAGCAAATATTAAAGTTAATTCATTTCCATTTCATGCTGGCATAGAGGAATTTAAAAACAATACATCTTTAGAAGATGATCCGATTATAAAAATGATTAAGAAAAATGGTGGAATAATTATTGGATTAACTAATATGGATGAAGCTGCATTTGGAGGAAATACCTCATCTAGTTTTTACGGAAGATGCCTTAACCCTATAAATATAAATTTATCTGTCGGTGGCTCATCAGGAGGAAGTGCTGCTGCAATTTCCTCTGGTTTAGTTCATAACGCTATTGGTACCGACACGATGGGATCAGTTAGAATACCAGCATCTTATTGTGGAGTTTTTGGTTTTAAGCCATCCTCAAATACTACAAGTAACAAAGATCTTATTTTATTAAGTAAAACATATGATACAATAGGTTTTTTTGGAAAAAATGTCAATAATATCAGTAATTTATTTGATTTAATTAAAAATAAAGATTATAATATTCCTCGTAATATAAAATGCATTGTACCAACTCAAATTTTTGAAGATCAAATTGAAGCTAATGTTCTAGAAAATTTCAAAAAGACTATTCTTGTACTTAAGAAAAATAATATACAGGTTGTGGAAAAAGAATTAGATTATTGGAAACCAAACCTTCATAGAAAAGCATTATTAAAAATAATAGAGAATGAAGGAGCTAAAAACTTAAATGATTTATTAATAAATAATAGAAGCAAAATAACGAAACTTTTAAGATCCAATTTACAATTTGGTCAAAACATAAACAAAACTGATATAAAAAAAATTAAAGAAGATTTATTAAAATTAAAAATTAAAACACAAAATATTTTCGAAACTTTTGATTTAATCTTAACACCAACTACACCTCAATCGGCATTTAAGATTGAAAAAGCACAGCCCTTAAATCAAGCTAATTTTACTTCTCTTGCTAATATATCAGATCTTCCTGCAATATCACTACCTCATAACGGAACTTATGAACAACCTTTTTCTATCCAATTAAATGCAGCGAATAATAATGATAAAATTTTATTAAAAATATCTTCAATTTTTGAAAAAATATTGCAATAGTTTTCATTTGAAAGGAAATTTTATGTGGTCAAATCCAAGAGTTCCTTATGAACTGGCTTCAAAAAGAAAACAGCTAACACCCCCTAATGGAAAGCCAATTATAGTTCATGTTGTTATGAATGTTGAATATTGGCCATTTGATAAGAATATGCCAAGGGGTATTCTTCCCCCGCCTCATGGTAAAGTTGCAGATCCACCTGATTTACCAAATTTTTCTTGGGTTGAATATGGAATGAGAGTTGGCCTTCCTAGGTTGATGAAACTTTTTTATGAAAATAATATTCCAGTTTCCGCATTTATTAACGCTCAAGTGGCACAGATTTATTCTTCAGCATTTGAAGAAATTTGCAAACTTAAATGGGAATTAGTTGGTCATGGTTGGTTTCAAGAGTCTTTAAGAGTAGCCAAAGACGAAGAAAGTGTAATTATAAAAAGTTTAAGCTTATTAAGAGAATTATCAGGACAACAAGTAAGAAGCTGGTTTGGCCCAGGTGGTGGAGAAACAGAAAACACACCTGAACTTCTTAAAGCAAATGGCATTGAATTCTTGCATGATTGGTCAATTGACGAATTACCTTGCTGGATGAGAACCAAATTAGGACCGATAGTGGCTATGCCGTACACCTTTGAATTAAATGATGTACCAATTTGGACAGTTCAAAATAATGCATGTGATGAAATGTATAAAAGAGTTAAAGCAACTTTGGACATATTTGAAAATGAGAAACAATTTAACACAAAGATTATGACATTGGCACTTCACCCACACATAGTTGGAGTGCCACAGAATTTTTATTATTTAAAAAAAATAATAAAAGATTTAATTAGCAGAAATGACGTAATTTTTATGACTTCAAGCCAAATCGGTGATTGGTTTATTCAAGAAGACGGATCATATGGAGAAGGACTTAAATCTTTTCTAGAAAGCCCACCTAAATAATTTACTCATTATGTAAAATAAAGTCGTCTAACTTCCAATTAAGAATTACTTGATCATTTAATTTAACGTTAGCTACTTCTTCACTTGACCTTACTTGTATTTCTTGATCATTGCTCAGCAAAACTAAATATCGAACAAATTGACCAAGAAAAGTGATTTCAGTCACTTTACCAAAAATCGAATTCTTTTCATTTGTTTTTGGTTTTACATTTTTTTTAATTTGAATTGATTCAGACTTTATTGACACACTTACTCCTTGGTTTTTTGAAACATTATAATTGTTGTTGGCAATTTCTATTTTATCATTGTTAATATCTAGAATGATTTTTGATTTATTTAAGTTATGTACCTTTCCAATTAAAATATTTTTTTCACCTAAAAATTCAGCCGTAAATTGCTTTTTAGGTTTGTTATATATTTCTTGAGGCGTGCCCTCTTCTATCATTTTGCCATCGGCTATTATTGCTATTCTATCTGCTACTGACATAGCTTCTTCTTGGTTATGAGTAACATGAACAAAACTTATACCAACAGTTTTCTGAAGTCTTTTTAATTCAATACACATATCTTTTCTTAATTGAGCATCAAGCGCTGATAGAGGCTCATCTAGTAACAAAACATCATTTTCAAGTATAAGTGCTCTAGCAAGTTGAACTCTTTGCTGTTGCCCTCCAGATAGTTCATGAGGCTTTCTATTATGCAATCCAGTAAGCCCAACTAAATCCATCATTTTATTAACTTTTTCATCAATAATGTTTTTTTCAATAGATTGTAGCTTTAACCCATATCCAATATTTTGCACAACGTCCATATGAGGAAATAAAGCAAACCCCTGAAAGACCATTGAAGTAGGCCTTTTATCTGGTGGTAAATTATTGACATTTTTCCCTTTTATTACTATTGATCCACTGTCAGGTCTTATAAACCCACCAATTGATCTAAGAAGTGTGGTTTTTCCTCCACCACTAGGACCTAACAAAACAAAATATTCGCCATCTGAAATGTTAAGATCAACATCGTTTAAAGCATAGACATCTCCATATGTCTTAATTAAATTTTTTAATTCAATTGCATTATTTTTTTTCAACTTAAACTCCAAAGTTTATTTATTTGGCTCTTTAATTGTTCGTGTTTTTTTCTCTAATTCTTCAGTTTTAATTGCTGTTATAATTAAAATAGCAGATACAATAACTACCGCTACTAAACTCACAATAGATGCCATAGCGTACGACTCTTCAGACATGCCGGTATTCAACATTTGTGAAATCAACACTGAAGTAAAGGTATCAAAACCACCTTTTAATAAACTAGTCCTAGTATATTCATTAAAAGTTAGAATAACTACAAATGCACAAGCGCTAAAAACCCCCGCTCTTATTTGAGGGAATTCTATTTCCCAAAATGCTCTCCAAGCTGATGCACCCAAATCCCTTGCTGCTTCGGTTTGTTCGTTTCTATACCTAGCCATAGTTATCATGATAACGACAAAAACATAAGGTAATGTATATACTATCAGACCTATAACTGCTGTCATAATTCCTAGATCAAACCAAGTATCTAGTGAATATATACCTGTATATTCACCAATTAGCGTAAAAAATTTGTTTAAATTTTTAAAAAAAACTAATAATGCAGACGCCAAAATGTCAGCAGGTACAAACAATGGTGAAAGTAGTATAAAAACAATCCATACTTTGTGAGTGCTTTGTTTATAAAGTTTAGCTGAAAGTAGTCCAAAAGGAATCACTATTGGTAAAGTAATAATAGCCAAAAGCATTGTCCAACCTAATGCTCCAATTAATTGCTTGTCAGAAAAAACATTTTCATACCACTGGAAGGTAAAATTGTAATACTTTGCACCAAAACCAAGTTCATTAAATGAAATATAAACAGTGTAAAAAGTAGGAGCCATTAAAATAAAAACAGCAAAGGACAACCATCCCCATTTTAATAGAAGCTTCCATTTAGGTTGAAAATCATCTCTTAGTGACATTAACTTATGGGCTCCAATAATTTTGTTAGATTAAACAACCTATGGCCTAAGTAAAGAAGCCCCATTAGTGTAAACATCATTATAGCACTGACAGCCATTGCTAATGGAAAATCAAGGGCAATTATTGCCTGTGTTGCAATCAAACCAGCATTTACCGAACCTGGCCCACCCAATATAGTTGGAATTAGAGCAATGCCTATTCCATTAACAAAAATAAAAACACTTCCTGCAAACAAACCTGGCGCAGCTAAAGGTAAAAACATATCTTTAAACATTCTTCTCCTATTAACACCTAAGTCAGCACAAACTTCGAATATATAATTAGGAATAGCTTCCAAAGCTAAAAAAGTTGAAAAAATCATAAAGGGTAAAAAAGATACAATTTCACCAATAATAACTCCAGTAGGAGTAAATACAAATATAGAAAAAGGACTTTCTATTAAATTCATATCCATTAGAAATGAATTAACAACACCATTTCTCGAAAGAATGGGTCTTAAAGCAAAAATTCTTATTATTTCAGAAACCATGAATGGAAGAATAAACAACAACATAACTCTATGTTGCGCAACTTTTCTTACTCTTCGACGAATGAATATTGCTATTGGAAAACCTATAAAAAAAGCACAAACAACTGATATAGAAGAATGAAACATTGAAGAGAGAAAATTTTCTAACCTCGAGGAAAAAAAGAAATTTTCATAAGAGAATAAAGTAAAAGCTGGTTCCATCCAAAACATTGTTCTTTCAAATACACTCCAAACAACAGTTAAAAGTAATGGGAGAACAAAAAAAATAATCATAAAGATGATTGGAATTTTAAATAGAAAATTATTTTTTGAAATCATTAATTTACCAATATGTTACAACCCTGCAACTTGCAGGGTTGTAAAATTAATTTAATTCAAGCAGCTTGAACTTTAGCCCACCAGTCTTGATAAGCTCTCAATTCTTTAGGATACAAGTTCTGCCAAGAATTACCTTTTACGGCCATCCTGTCAGCTTTGTTTTTTAGTCTTTGAGCAATAACTGCTTTTTTATTAGCATCAAAGTCAGCTGGATTTGCCTCAACATATTCGTTAACACCAGTCATCTGAGGTGTAAAACCCAAATTAGCAAGTGTTCTTGCACCAAACCATGGTGAAAGGTAAAGGTCCATTAACTTATAAAAGTTATCTTCTTGACCTCTTTGTTTACCGCCTTTAGTGAGCATCCAAACGTTATTCCAAGTTTGGTGACCTTCTTTCATAGTTCCATAATGAATATCAGCACCTTTCTTTGCAGCAATAACTGCTATCGGCTCCCAACATGAAGAAACAAGAACTTCTTCACTTGCAAGTAAGTCAACACCATTTCCGAAACCATCCCAGAATGTTCTAAATTGACCTTTCTTTTTTTGATCAATTAGAAATTGACATACACCTTTTACTTCAGATTTAGACATATCAGAAGGATTGACAATGTCTTGCTTACCTGACTCTTTTAAATAAACTGCGGTAGTTGTTAGAGTTGGACCAGAGTCATTTTGCATAGCTGCGTAGCCTTTAAATTGACTGTCAAATAAAGCGTCCCAGGTATCAATATCTCCTCCAACTTTGGTCTTGTTATAAGCCATAGAGTCAGCATTTGAAATGTAAGGTACACCTACGATTTCGCCTTTTCTATTTCTAATAGTGTTAGCCGCAACATTTCCTTCTTTGTATTCAGGAATTAAGTTTTTCCAATTATTAATCTTTGAGACATCTAAGGGAACAATTGCCTTATTGTCAGACATAGCATCTTCTTGTCCACCACCATTATCTGTAATAGCATCATAAAGTTTTTGACCATCACCAACAAAAAACTTCTGGATCGCCTGGTCTGCAGAACCACTTTTTGCAGAGTAAACAAGCGGAACACCTGCCTGTTTGCCCATTTCATCCCAGGTTTTTGTAACTTTAGCTACTCCAATAGTCCAGATTTTTAGAGGATCCGATGCGAAAGCATCCATAACAAATGATTGACTTAACGAAGCTGATGCTGCCACCATCGCGCTATTTTTTAGAAAATCACGTCTATTTGTTTTAAACATAAATTTACTCCATATTATAATAAACTTTTATTAAATCAGGATAAGGATATAATAGCAAAAGAAATAAATTCAATTGGTTAATTAACAACAAATTTAATATTTAAGAAAATATAAATGATTAGTGAATTTTTAAAACAAATATGTGAACAACCTGATAAAAAAACTTTCTAATCTGTCAGCAATAAATTTGACAGGTCTTCCTATTTTTTTGGAAATAGCCGATACAGCCATTTCATCAGGATAAACATGAACTTTTATTCCAAAAGAACCACCTACGTCTCTACTTACAATTCTTACTAAGCCCTCGTTTAAATCTAAGTGTTTGGCAATTATATGTTGCATCATGTGAGGCGCTTGACCATTGTGATAAATTGTCATTTTGTTTTCAGCTTTATTCCAATCTGCAACAATACCTCTAGATTCTAATGTAAC
>KB910530.1 GCA_000383115.1 alpha proteobacterium SCGC AAA015-N04 | reverse complement strand
GCCTCAATTCCAGTCACTCATTTTTCAGTTTTTGCTAGAGAGCCTATTTTAGAATATGATCAATCTAGTCATCCCTTCAGAAGAGAATTACTTTCAACACCCTTTGAACTTGAGAATGGCATGATAAATATTCCAGACAAGAAAGGTTTAGGAATTGAGGTTAATCTTGAAACTATTAAAAAATACAAAACTAATTGAAACAAATTATGATTGAACTTTTAGATCCAATAATTAAATCACATAATATAGAAATCTCAAATGGTTTGAATGTTCATTATTTAGAAGCAAATTTAAACAAATCTCAAAAACCAACAGCTCTTCTTCTGCACGGATTTCCTGAATTAAGTTTTAGTTGGAGAAAAATTATACCTTTGCTAGCTGCTGAAGGGTTTAGAGTTATTGCACCTGATATGAGAGGGTATGGTCAAACTTCAGGCGGGGGAAAAAAATTTCATGCTGACATATCTGAATATAGATTATTGAACTTAAGCACTGACATAATAAGTTTTATGAGTTCGTTAAATCTTGATAAAATTGATTTATTGGTTGGACATGATGCAGGTTCATCAGTTGCTGCAGTGTCTGCTCTAATTAGACCAGACGTTTTTAAGTCTATTGTAATGATGAGTGCTCCATATGCCGGAACTCCGAATATTGATATTAGTTTGACATACGTAGATCCTATTCACAAAGAATTAGAAAAATTAGACCCTCCGAGAAAACACTACCAATGGTATTATTCTACAATTGAAGCCAACAAAGATATGCACCTAGAAAAACAAGAATTACATAAATTTTTAAGAGCATACTATCACATGAAAAGTGCAGACTGGAAAGAAAACTCTCCTTATAAGCTAAATTCTTGGGATGCAGAAAACTTAGCTAAAATGCCTAAGTATTACATTATGAACCTGAATGAAAATATGGTTCAAAGTGTAATGCCATACTACCCTACATCAAAATGCTATGAGAATTGGTTGAATGATCAAGAATTAGAAGTTTATACTAATAGTTTTTATAAAAATAGTTTTCAACCTGCCTTAAATTGGTATAGGTGTATGACTTCAAATCACCTTAATAGTGATTTGAGAATTTTTACAAATAAAAAAATTGAAATTCCTTCTTGTTTTGTTGCAGGTGAAAAAGATTGGGGAACTTATCAAAAACCTGGAGCACTAGATAAAGTGGAAAATAATTTATGTTCAAATTATAAAGGTAGACATATAATCGAAAATGCAGGACATTGGGTGCAACAAGAAAATCCTGTTGATGTAGCCCAAACATTAATTGATTTTTATAAAAATAATAATTTCTTTCAGGAATAATTTTGAACTTCTCTTTATCAGGAAATCTCTTTAAGGGAATTGGAATAGCCACTATTGGTGCTTTAATTTTATCTCCTGACACCTTATTTATGAGATGGTCTGAAATGAACGCGTGGTCAATGCTGACATGGCGCGGCCTTGAAATGGGATTAATGTTAATCTTATTTTCTAATTGTTTTAAGATTTATAGACAAAATTTTTTAAAAGTTTTTTCACCAGTTGGTATTGCAATTATTTTATCTCAGATATTAAGTTCTATATTTTTTACATATGGTGTTGCTGAAACTTCTGTATCGTTAATTTTATTTTGTCTAGCGACCTCTCCAATCTTTGCCTCTATATTTTCAATTTTTGTTCTTAAAGAAAAAACTACATCTTCGACGTGGATAACTGCATTTTTTGCATTAATTGGAGTAGGTATTTCAGTGTCTAATGGTCAAAATGTTCTAAATGCTCCTCAAGGTAGCGTTTTTATTGGTACAGTATGTGGTATAGGTGCTTCAGCCACATTAGGCTTAAGTTTAGTTTTTTTAAGAAGTAAACCTGAAATACCCGCTATGACAGTTACTGGTATAAGTTCATTAGGATACGGCATTATTGGATTATTAATTGTTTCACCAGATCTTCTATTCAAGGGTGATATAATTTCAATTTCATTATGTGGTTTGATAATTCTTCCAATATCTTTTGCGTGTTTAACTTTTGCAACAAGATATACACAAGCTTCAAATATTGGACTTTTAATGCTTTTGGAAACTTCTCTAGGTCCATTTTGGGTATGGCTTGGTACAAATGAAACTCCAAATTTCTATATGATAGTTGGTGGAGTTATAGTTATTTTTAGTCTTGCATGGTATATTTTAATAGATCAAATAAAAATTAAATTTCTTGAATAATTTGTTTTCTTTTAAGAAGGTATTAGGTTATTGCATCTTTAATTGGCATCATCAAAGAAAGAATACTAGGTATGACATCTAAACGTCCTTCATAATTCTTTTTTGCAACGCAAGTAATTTATTAATTCCAGATTTAAAATCAACTACTACGATATTAATATCGATATAGAGAATTTTCATTATCACTAATAGTATCTTCAATATATTCCAAAACAAATCTTTTATGCTTGAATTATTCTAAATAATATTTGTTAAATAAGCGTCAATGTTTACAATTTTTTTTATTAACCACTTTTGTGAAAAATTCTGTTAATTAAAATCGAAAATATAAAAATTACAAAAACATAACTGCTTGTAATTGCTAATCCACTTAAGTTATGGTTTCTATTACTAAAAATATTTTGTGTTTTAATAATTATTTCTATTGACATCATGTTTGGAAAAACTTCAAATGAAAATGTTTAAAAAGAATGGTAAAATAGATGTTTACGTATTTTATTGACTAAAAGATTCTATGTATTTATCAAAATCAAAACTTCAAAAACATAAACAATGTAAAAAATACTTTTGGTTAGCAGAAAATAATCCAACTTTAGAAAAAACAAATGACATATCAGAAATTATAATAGAACAAGGAAATGAATTTGGTTCTTTAATTAAAAATAATTTTTATAATACTTTCGATATTAAAGAAAAAAATATTCAAAAAGCAATAATTGAAACAAATAACTTAATAAAAGAAATTATAAAACAAGATAAAGATGCAACGATTTTTGAACCAGCTTTCTTGTACAAAGATGTTGTTGTTAGAGTTGATATTTTTGAATATATTTCAAAATTAAAAAAATGGAATATAACTGAAGTTAAAAGCGGAAATATTTTTAAAAAATTAGATATAAAGGACCACCTTCTGTTTGACGCAGCTATTCAAAATTTTGTAGTTAAAAATAATAATATTGAAATTAATAATGTTTATCTTGGTTATCCTAATAAAAAATTTATTCTTAAAACTGAAGGTGATTATAAAGGTTTATTATCGTTAGAATTAATTAATACAGAAGTGCAAACTCTTTTGGAAAAAGTGGAAAAAGAAGTTAAAAGTGCATTCAAAATTATTTCACTAACTAATGAACCTGATATCAATATCGGTTTACATTGCAATAAGCCACACCAATGTAGTTTTATAACATATTGTTCTAAAGCTGAAATTCTTGAAGATGAGAAATTAGATACTCCTGTATGGTATCTTGGAGGCTCGCCAACAGTAAAGATAGTAAAAAGTTTAATGGAAAAAGGATATAGAGATTTATCACAAGTTCCTGATAAATATTTAAAAACGGATATTCAAATCAAAATGAAACAGGTATCTCAAACAAAAAAAAATTTTATAGATAAAAAATTAATTAACTTTTTAGAAAATGAACCTTGGCCAAGATATTTTCTTGATTATGAAACTATTTCAAGTCCCTATCCTTTATTTTTAGGTACTAGCCCTGGAGGTAGAATACCTTTTCAATATTCAATTCATAAATGGGAGAAATATGACAAAGAACCTATTGCCTTTGATTTTGTTCATAATCAAACGTCTGACCCGAGAGAAATTATGGGACAAAAGATATGTCAAATAATAACAGAAAAAAAATGTGGAATATATTCTTGGCATGGAAGAAGTGTAGAAGTACCAATTACGAAAGATATAATAAATTTTACCAGAGAAACTGAATATAAAGATCAATTAAGAAATATTGTAGAATTAATGAATGAGGGTGACTTACTCACTTACTTTAAAGAAAACTTTTATATGTTTGGCTTACAAAATTGGAGTGTAAAATCTATAGCTGAAATTTTATTAGATCATAATCCTTACTCAGATTTAAAAATTAAGGGTGGAGCAGAAGCAATGGAAATTTACCATCAATATAGAAAAAAAAATAATTCAAATAAAAATGAAATGAAAAAAAACTTAATAGACTATTGTGCAGCAGACACCAGTGTTATGATAGATATTTGGAAGGCATTATTATCATATTATAAAAAATTTTAATTTTTATTTAGCTATAAACTAGCTCATTTATAATTAGAGATTTAAAATTCGAGGACAAATGTTTAAAAATAATAACTTAATAAATTAAAGAAATAAAGATGCAACTAATTAGAATCTTAATGTAATTCAATAGATTAAAGACAATCTCAGATGAAGAATTTAAATTAAGAAAAGAGCATGGGCAGGATGGATTAAAGCATATCAAAATGAAAAAAATTCTTTCTATCTAAAAAAAACTCTCCAGCAAAGATCTATTTTTTTTAGATCTTAGTCCATTAAAGTAATTATCTTTTTAAAATCAGAATAACGTTGTAGCTATCAATGGCGCAAGTAACTTTAACAATCGAAGAATATATTTCAAAAAGAATTGATATTAATATTAATTGACTTTAATAAAAAAGGTTGATACTCAATTTCGTGCTATTTAATGTTAAGCTAATTTTGTAATAATCTCAAAAGCTAAAAAATGTTTCCTACAAATGATCGTTTTAATTATAAATTACTTTTTCTAAACATTTTTTTGATAATTTATTTTTTATTTATAGAAATAAGTATTGGCTTTGAAGAGAGTTCTAAAGCAATAATTGCAAGACAATTAATTAATGGTAATCTTCATGTTGACTTTTTTATATTGGGTTACTTTTTTCAACTTTTGTTTGATTTGCTTAACTTAATATTATTCTTGGATATTAATTATGTTGTTCATTTGATATTTTTTTTTTCTCCATTATTGTGGATTATTTTGTTCAATATAATTTATAAAGAAAATGAAAACATATTAACTTATGCTGTTTTTCTTTTACTTTTTTTTAATCCATTTTTTTTAGAATTTATTCATTTCGCTTGGAGACAATCATTAGCTTTATCATGTTTTTTAATTTTTTGGAGTATGAATCTAAATTTTTTTCAAAGATTATTTGGCTCCTCAATTTCTACAATAATTCACTTTGGCATTACCCCTACTGTTTCATTAATGATATTGTTTCAATTATTTAAAAATAAATCTTTGTTTCTTTTAGTTATAGTATTTTTAATTATTTCTAGCTTTGTTATAGCTCAGATATTTCCGTTTCCTAAATATTTAATACCAGATTTTTTGCCGTATAGTGAGAGACTAACATTATCTTTTGATACTTACAGTTTCACGAATGTTACTATAAATAATATAGATGGTAATTTTATTTTAAGGTATTTTTTAATAGGTATAATCCCAATTTTAATAATTTCATTAAAATTAATTTGGAGTAAAATTTATTTTAATATGAAAAAAATTGATTATAACTTGATTTTAGCCGGATCTTTCCCTCTTGTCCTTTTTGCAACAATACCAACAGCTAACAGGTTAGCATACTTTTTCATATTTATTAGCATGATATATGGACCACATATTTTTGAGCAAACGCTCAAAATATTTCTAAAAGAAAAACTAAGCATTTTAATTACATTTATTTTTTTGTTTATTGGACATGTTATTATTTACACTTATTTTATGATTTAATTATTAAAAGTGAATATTTAAAAGAAATTAAAATTGTTAAAATACAAAATCAACAATCTAAAATTTGAGAATTAAATTAAATCTATATTTTTTAGTATTTTCATCAATTTTATTTTTAAAATTGTATCCCCAAACAGGACCAGGCCAAGCAGGATCATTTTTTTTTCTTAATACCAAATGTAAATGAAGCTGAGAAATTATATTACCCAACATTCCAATATTTATCTTATCGTATTTTTCTTTGGATTTAAGAAAATCACCAAGTTCTATTGCGTAATTTAATAAGTAATTTCTTTCTTTTACTTCTAAATCATTTAACTCTGTTAAATTTGATTTTTTTGGAATTAGGATAACCCAAAAAACTTCACTTACGTCCATTATCCTTATTTGAAAATCATTATTTTCTTTAACTAGAAAACTATCCTTTTCTATTCTTGAATCTAATTTTAACATTTCTATTTCCTAATAAATTGTTTAAATTTTATAATATTACGAAATATTAAGTTAATAAAGATTTCAAGTTAAAGGATAATCCAATGATTAAAGAAACAAATATATCAATCAATGAGAATAGACTATGGGATAGTTTGATGGAAATGGCAAAAATTGGACCTGGGATAGCTGGAGGTAACAATAGACAAACTGTTACCTTTGAAGATGGTGAGGCTAGAAAACTTTTACAGAAATGGGCTTCAGAAGCAGGTATGTCAATGAAAGTTGATGAACTTGGATCTATGTTTTTAAAGAGAGAAGGAATAGAAAATGACGCTCTTCCTGTTGTTTTAGGAAGTCACCTGGACACTCAACCAACAGGTGGCAAATATGATGGTATTCTTGGTGTTCTAGCAGGTCTAGAAATTGTCAGAACTCTTAATGATTTAAATATACAAACAAAAAGACCGATTTTAGTTGTCAATTGGACTAACGAAGAAGGATCACGTTTCCCTCCTGCAATGATGGCTTCAGCTGGTTATGCCGGTATATATGATACTAAAACTTTACTTGCCGCAACTGATCATGAAGGAAATATTTTTGGTGAAGAACTTGATAGAATTGGATGGAAAGGAACTGAACCAGTTGGTAAACAAAAATTTCATTGTTATTATGAACTTCATATTGAACAAGGACCAATACTTGAAAATGAAAATATAGACATTGGAGTAGTTACTCACGGCCAGGGATTAAAATGGTTAGAAGTAAAACTTACTGGAGTTGAGCAACATACTGGTACAACACCAATGAACATTAGAAAAGATACGGCACTAGCTTTATCAGAGATTGTCTTAACTGTTAATAAAGTTGCAAACAAGAACCAACCTAATGCACTGGGCAGCGTAGGTCACATTGAAGTCTCTCCAAATTCGAGAAATGTGATTGCTGGTCAAACTACATTTACAATAGACATTAGATCTCCTGATATAAACAAACTTAATGACATGGAAGAAGTAATAAGGTCATCTGCTGAGAAAATCTGTAAAAAATATAAAGTAAATATTCAAATGGAACAAATTGGTGGATTTGATCCTGTAGCCTTTGACAAACTTTGTCTTGAAAATATTAGAGATAGTGCCAAAAAATTTGGATATTCTTATAAAGATATTGTTTCAGGTGCCGGCCATGATGCATGTTGGATTAATACTGTTGTACCGTCTGCTATGATAATGTGTCCCTGCATAGATGGTTTAAGTCATAATGAAGCTGAGGAGATAAAACCTGAATGGGCATACTCAAGTACAAACGTTTTACTTCATTCTGCTATTGCATCTGCTTCGTAAAATCCAAAATTAATTATTAATTAAATTTAAGCCTGCACCATTTTCAGCGCCAGCTGCATTACTTCTTAACAAGGAAAATAAATTTCTACCAAAATTTAAGTTTGTATTTTTTTCTGACGTTGTTATTTTTCTTTTTGAAATATTCTCATTAACGTTAATTTTTCCATTACTTGCATCAATTTCTATTTCGTCTCCATCTTGAATTTTAGCTATTATACCACCGTCAATTGCTTCAGGTGTAATGTGGATTGCAGAAGGAACTTTTCCTGAGGCACCAGACATTCTGCCATCAGTAATCAAAGCTACTTTAAAACCCATATCTTGTATATTAGAAAGAATAGGTGTAAGTGCGTGTAATTCAGGCATTCCGTTAGCTTTTGGTCCTTGAAATTTTACTACAACTATTACATCCCGGTTTAGAATACCTTTATTATAGGCTATTTTTACGTCTTCTTGATTATCGAATACCATAGCAGGTGCAGTAATATTATAATGCTCAGGTTTTACAGCAGATATTTTAATAACCCCTTTTCCTAGATTACCTTTCAATATTTTTAATCCACCATTTTTTTGATGTGGATCTTTAACGGTTCTTAAAATATTATCATCATATGATTTTGACTTTTCTTTATTCCAAATTAATTTAGCATCTTTTAAAGTTGCCTCTGAAATATAATCAAATAAATTTTCGCCCCAAATTGTTTTAGCAGATCCATCCAATAAGCCTTCATCTAATAGCTCTCCAATTATAAAACTCATACCTCCAGCTGCATGAAATTGATTTATATCTGCACTACCATTTGGATATACCTTTGCCAATAAGGGGGTAATATCTGATAAATCCTCAAAATCTTCCCACAATAATTTTATGCCTGCAGCTGCGGCCATAGCTGGGAGATGTAATGTATGATTGGTTGATCCACCGGTTGCAAGTAAGCCAATAATAGCATTAACAAAACTTCTTTCATCTATAGTTTTTCCAATTGGCCTTACATCATTGCTCTTTCTTGAGATTAAAATTGCTTGTTGCGTTGCGGCAATATTGTATGCATGTCTTAAATCACTATGAGGATGGATAAAAGCGGCACCAGGTAAATGTAAGCCCATAATTTCCATCAGCATTTGATTAGAATTTGCAGTTCCATAAAAAGTACAAGTCCCCTCTCCATGGTATGCTGAAGTTTCTGCTTTTAGTAATTCTGCTCTAGATACCTCACCTTTAGCAAAAGCTTTTCTAACTTCAGCTTTTTCTTCATTAGTTATTCCTGATGACATTGGTCCTGCTGGAATAAATATTACTGGTAAATATCCAAAAGATAGTGAACCAATAAAAAGCCCAGGTACAATTTTGTCACATACACCTAAACATAAAGCGGCATCATAAACCCCATGACTTAATGAAACTGCCGTCGACATTGCAATTACATCTCTTGACATAAGAGATAGTTCCATCGCAGGTCTACCTTGTGTAATACCGTCACACATCGCTGGCACACCGCCAGCTATCTGGGCAGTGGCACCAAATTGATTTGCTGCAGCTTTGATTATTTTTGGAAAATTTTCTAACGGTTTATGAGCAGAAAGCATATCATTATAAGCTGATACAATGCCAATATTTGGTTTAGTATTTAGTAAAATTGAGTCTTTTTCTGTTGAAGGTGATCCAGCTACCACATGTGCCATGTTAGAACATGCCATTGAACCTCTATCGTTATCATTATCATCTTCCATAGCAACAACATTATCCAAATATTGTTTTCTATAATATTTACTTCTATCTTTTATTCTGTTGGTAACTTCAATGATTTTACTATTTAATTTAGCCATTTGCTTTCTCTATAAAAAAATCTCTGTTTCTATTTTTAATTAAATGATGAATTGGTAATTTCTGTTCTTGTTTAGCTTTCTTAAAAATATTTTGCTTAGCTTTTCCTTTAACTAATAAAATTATATTTAAACTTTCCATTATCAAAGATAAATTCATGGTTATTCTTGGTATAAAGGGATTACCTTGAGGTGGTGTTATTAAAATTTTTGGACTTGCATTTAGACCAAAAGCTTCATTTTGGTTTATCATATCAGGAAACAAAGAAGCAAAATGTCCATCTTCACCCATACCAAGTAGAGTTACATCAAAAGGTTTTTTGAATTCTGTATTTGATAAAAAATTTTCTGTAAGAGGAAAGAAATTAATAT
The DNA here is from genome assembly GCA_000383115.1 of alpha proteobacterium SCGC AAA015-N04. Lineage (GTDB taxonomy): Bacteria > Pseudomonadota > Alphaproteobacteria > Puniceispirillales > Marisalimonadaceae > Marisalimonas. The sequence goes on along the minus strand of KB910530.1, from coordinate 15,397 downwards.
TTTTAGCTTTATTTTTTATGAAATGATTATGTAACAATTTTTGGTTACTGTCTTTGTGATCAGGGTCAACTAATCTATCATCTACTAATGTTAGAAAAACTTTAGACCAAGGTATATCAATATTTGATAATTCTTCATAAATACTAATTGGGCTAGTACCACCACATACGACCAAACTGCCAGAACCCATATTCTTTATAGAAGAATTTAATCTATCAGAAATTAATTTAACAATACTCATCATTATTCATCTTTTGGATCAAGCCATTGATGCCCTTCCAAAACCAAAATTTTATCTTCTGGGCCCATAGTACCAGTTCTATAGAGTTGAGTTTCTTGATTTTTTGCTATTTCTACAATTGGATCAATAAAATCCCAAGCAGCAAGCACTTCGTCAGATCTCATAAAAAGTGTTTGATTACCTCTAACAACATCCATTAAAAGTCTTTCGTAAGCATCAGGTAATCTGTCATCAAAAGTATCACCAAAGGACAGATTGAGTTCTGAAGGAAAAAAGCGCATACCACCTGGACCAGGTGCTTTTGAAGTTAATTTTAGTTTTAGGCCTTCTTCTGGCTGTACTCTTATTATGAGTCTATTGGGTTCGTCATGAGCATCTGCTGTAAATTTGGAAAAAATATCATGTGGTTTGTTTTTAAAGGTAATAATTATTTCACTTGCTCTAGTAGATAATTTTTTTCCTGTTCTGATATAAAATGGAACTCCAGCCCATCTCCAATTATTAATTAAAACTTTTAGAGATACAAAAGTTTCTGTATTTGAATTTTCTCCTAATTCATCTGAAAAACTTCTATATTGACCTGTCTGAATTTCTTCTTCAGTTATTGGTTTGAGAGCTTTCAAAACCCTTAATTTTTCGTCTCTAAGTTGATCTGCTTCATAAAATGAAGGCGGTTCCATAGCAATCAAACATACAAGTTGTAAGAGATGATTTTGTAACATGTCCCTTATTGCACCATATTCATTATAATAAGAAATTCTATCTTCAACACCAACTGTCTCAGAAACTGTAATTTGAACATTGTCTACATTTTTATTGTTCCATTGATTTTCAAAAAAAGTATTAGCAAACCTTAAAGCCATCAAATTTTGAACTGTTTCCTTACCTAAATAATGATCTATTCTATAAATTTGACTCTCTTTAAAAACGTTTGATATTTCATTGTTAATTTGTATAGCTGTTGCTTTATTTTTGCCAATTGGTTTTTCAATTACAAGCCTACTTTGAGGAACATTTAAACCAGAGTCTCTTATGAATCTGCAACTATTACCAAATAAGCTAGACGATATTGCTAAGTAAAATATTATGGGTCTATTTGGATCAAATTTTTCTCTTAAAATTTTAACTAATTCAAGGTGACCATTTCCAGAAATAACGTCTAGCTCAACAAATTTTATTATATTTAGAAAATTATCCCAGATTTTTTCATTATCAATATTTTTTTTAATAGCTTCATCACATTTAGATTTTAATAATGAAAAAAAATCATCCTTGGATTTTATTTCTTTATCGCACAAAATTATATTTGAGTTTTCATCAATCTGCTTATCTAGAAATCTCCAAAATAAAGCTGGTAAAATTTTATTTTTAGAGAGATTACCCGTCCCCCCAACGATTATGAATTCACTAGGAACGATGTTAGATTTTTCTGATATCATAATTTCACTTTTGTTTAATTTAAAATAATTTATAAATACCTTAAATGTTATAAATAATTGTAAATTAATACTATTTAAGTTTAATGTTGATTAAATAATTAGCAATAAGTTAGGGAGAAGTATTTTATGAGTGAACCGATAGCTTTTATTGGTCTTGGAGCAATGGGAGGACCAATGGCTCTAAATATTATAAAAAAGGGAACAAATTTATCTGTTTATGACATAGAAAAAGAAAAGATGCAGCCCCACATCAAGTCAGGAGCTGTTCCAGGAAATAATATTAAAGATACTGTTGAGGATGCAGAAATTATTGTAACAATGTTGCCATCTACAGAAAATGTTAAATCTGTTATAACCGACTCTGATGGTGTTTTATCATACATAAAGCCAGGATCGATTGTATTAGATATGAGTACAATTGCACCAACAGGAACAGATGAAATATATGAGATATGCAAACAAAAAGATGTTGATTTTATAGATGCTCCAGTTGGCAGGTTAGTAAGTCACGCAATCTCTGGAGATTCTCTTTTTATGGTAGGATGTGATAACGAAGAAGCTTTTAAAAAAATTGAACCATTACTTAATGCAATGGGAACCACTATTATCAGATGTGGGAAAGTTGGGTCAGGAATAAGAGCAAAAGTTGTTAATAATTTTCAAATACTAAGTATTGCTCAAATAACTGCTGAAGCCCTTACACTTGCTCAAAAAATTGGTTTAGATTTAAATACATTTAAAGAAGTAAACGCTGGAACGACTGCTAATAATGGACAGTTCCATATTAATTTTTTATCAAAAGTACTAAAAAATGATATTGAACCAGGGTTTACAATTGATCTTGCTCATAAAGATATGGGGTTAGCAATTGAGACGGCAAATAGTTTTAGAGTAGGTTTACCAGTTGGTTCATCAGTCCAAGCAGTTTATGGTCAAGCAAGATCTGGCAAATTTGCTAAAAAAGATTTTAGCGCATTACTTGATTATGCTTGTGAGCTTGCTGAAGTTGATCCACCAAGAATTAAAAAAAGCTAATTGTCTGTCTTTTAAATCTATACTACAGGACACAAACCACCATCTAAATTTATAGCAGTTCCTGTAATATATGAACTTCTTTTAGAAGATAAAAAAGCAACTAGGTTGGCGTAGTCAATTTCCTCACCAACCATACCCATAGGAACTTTTTTTGATAGTTCATTATAAAAGTCCTCAATACTTCCTGATCCAGCTCTACGTTCCCATTGAGCACTTTTAATTAATCCAATACATATTGTGTTAACTCTTATTTGATCTTTTGCATATTGATTAGCAAGAGATTTTGTTAAGTTTATACCAGCAGCTCTAGTAACTGTAGTTGGTAATGATCCAGCGTTAGGGGCTTTTCCGCCTCCAATTGTAGCATTTATTATAACTCCGCCATTATTTGATTTCATATAAGGTATTGTTAAACGACACATTCTTATCGTAGACATTAATTTTAGATTTATATCATCTTGCCAGTTTTTATCACTAACATCTTCAAACAAGGCTGCGGCTGACGCTCCAGCGTTGTTTACTAAAACATCAATTTTTTTGAATTTCGACATTGTTTCTTCAACTAGTCTTTTACAATCATCTGCTTTACTCACATCTGCTTGAATAGGTAAAACGTCAGTTTTTGTTTTTTCAGAAATTATTTTTGCTTTTTCATTTAAATAATCCCCTCTTCTACCACAAATAACAACATGCGCGCCTTCTGACGATAATAATTCAGCAGAAGCATAACCCAAACCATCACTTCCTCCTGTAATGATTATAACTTTTTTTTTAAGGTCTAGATCATACATTTCCAGTCTCCAATTAAAAATAAACTTTTAAATTTTCACTATACAATTTTTCCTAGCTGACTCAAGAATAGATAATGCAATCTTCAAATTTTGTTTTCCTTCTGAAGCATCAGTTATTGGTTTAACCTTTCTACAAATAACATCATCAAAGTGTTTAATTTGTGAAATGTAAGGATCTACGGTTTCACATTCTATGTAAACCTTTTTCAATTCATTTTTCCAGTTTTTTCCACCTGTTTTGTATTGCCACATTATAAGATTAGGAAACTCTAGAGAGCCCTTTGTACCGATTATTCTAAGGTTATTTTCATTTAAATGGGGTAGGTGTATATTTTCTTTAGTACCAGTTTCCCATGCCCAAGGAGAAGTCCCACTATCAGTAATTAGGAAATTACCTAATATTCCGCTTTTAAACTTGAAATTTACACATAAAATATCTTCTTTTTCAAAATTATTTACCTTATTAGAAGCAAATGAAGATACCTCTAAAATCTCACCAAATATAAGTCTTAGATAATCAATGTCATGTATAAGATTAGTAATTACTGGACCTGCAGTATTTTTTTTTCTCCAATCAGGAGTAAAGTATTCTTTGTCTTTATGTAAAGCCCAAATACCTGATAAACCTACAACAGTTCCAATTTTATTTTCTGATATAATTTCTTTTGTTTTTATTACTACTGGATTAAACCTTCTTTGATGACCTACTAACACCATACATTTTTTTTTATTCGCAAGTTCTGTAATATCTTCAGCTTGTGAGATATTCGCTGAAATTGGTTTTTCTATTAAGACATCAAGGCCTAAATTTAAGGCAGATAAAGCGTTTTTTTTATGCATAACTGTGGGTGTAGAAATGACTACACCGTTAACAATTTGTGCTTTTTTCAATTCACTTAAATTATGAAATATAGGTATGTCACGATTTTTACAATAAGACTTGGCTTCTTCACTTATATCAACAACACCACAAACATTAACAGTATCAATTGCCTGAATTGCCATTAAGTGTCTCTTACCAATAGTTCCAATACCCATAATAGCAAGATTGGTAGGTCGATCTGCTCCCATTATGATTTTATAGAACTCATAAATCTATTTATAGAAACTGACCCGTCAAAAGAATGAGGAAAAACAAGCGGAGTTGCTTTAGCCTGACATTTTGCAACCACTAGTGAAGGGCCCTCCTCTTCATAGATTGTATTAATTACTTTATCAAAGTCATTTTCACTAGTTATAGTGTATGAGTTACTTATCCCTGAACCTTTAGCAACAACTTCCAAGTCCGTTTTACCTGCAGTAGCTGTAGGCTGACTCCCCGTCTCAACATAAGACTCATTATCCAACACAACAATAGAAAGATTTGAAACTGGATGGTTTGCTACAGTTGCAATTGACCCAAGACTCATCAAAGTATCACCATCACCAGTAAATAACAAAATTCGTAAATTTGGTTGTGACATTGCTAAACCTAGCGAAAATGGAATAGCCTGCCCCATGGCTCCAATAAAACCAAAATTACCAGTGTTATCTCCTCCTGACATCAAATCCCATGTAGATGTTCCGAGACCACTAATAACCCGAAGATTAGATTTTCTATTTTTTAAAATTTTTTGAACAAAAGGTCTTCTTTCAATCATAATATTTATCCATTTTTAAATTGTTTTGCACCAATCATTTTTTGAGATAATAACACTGCTGCAGAACGATTGGTGTTAAATGCAAATCTTGCAGCAGCATCTACAGTTGACCCGACTTCTTCTTTATAATCAGCTCTAAAAACTTTAACGTCCATTGCTTCCAAAACTTTTGGGGTTCCTAATCCCATGGGAACTTGCCATGGAACAAATTCTCCCCATTCACCTCTCATAGAAACTAAAGTTAAGAATGGGATTCTACAAATATTTGGTAAAGCAAGGGCATTTATACAATTTCCTACACCACTTGACTGCATCAGCAGCGCGCTTTTTCTACCTCCAGCAAATGCGCCACAAGATAAACCAACTCCGTCTTGTTCAGTTGTAAGTGTTACAACATCAATTTCATTATCTTTTTCACAGAGATTTATTAGAGGTGTATGTCCGGCATCAGGAACATGAGAAACCATTGTAATATCTAATTCTTTGAAAACTTTGTAAATATCATTACGCCAGTCTTTAATCGCACCCTCCATAGTTTAATCCGTTTGTTTGTAATGAGAATAATGTTAAATTGTAATTAAAAAAATTCAAGTTTATACATTAGTGTAGTATGTAAAATTATGTAACTATTTTTTCGTAGAATTTTTAGAAATCGTTTTAACAATTTACTTATAGGGAATAATTTTAAATGACAGAAAATAAAGGAAAAGTTGCTATAGTCACTGGTGCTGCTAAAAATATTGGCAGAGCGACTTGTGATAGTCTTTCGAAGTTAGGCTTTAATGTTTTAGTCCACGCAAACTCTGACAAAGAGGGTGCTATGGAAACACTAGAATTTGTAAAAAAAAATGGCGTTAACGCTGACATTTTCATTGGTGACTTAACGAACGAAGATACATCACGTCATCTTGTAGATGCTGGATCAAAATTAGGTAATGTTTCAATTTTAGTAAATAATGCATCACAAAGAGAGTTCAATAAATTTGATGATATGTCATTTGATCAATGGAAATTTGTATTATCTATTAATCTAGATACATTATTTCATACTTGTAAGGCAGTAATTCCAGAAATGAAAAAAAATAATTGGGGAAGAATTGTAAATCTTGGAGGATTGTCAGCACATATCAGTGCAATAGGAAGAGCCCATGTTATAACATCAAAGTCAGCAGTAGTTGGTTTTTCAAGAGCTTTAGCAATGGAATATGCTGAGTTAGGTATTACTGTTAATACAGTTGTGCCCGGGTTGATAGATACCGTTAGAGGTGCTTCTGCAGGAAGAAGCCTTGTACATCCATCTCATTCAAATCCTCCTATTGGAAGAAAAGGTTATCCTGTTGAAGTAGCTACTATGATTTCTAATTTATGTGGTCCTAATTCTGATTTTATAACTGGACAAACAATTCATATTAATGGTGGAAGTTATTTTCCGTAAAATATTAAACAATGAATAATATAAAAAATAGACCAGTTGATTTCCTAGCTGCATCTTTTTTAATAATATTTTCAATTTTATTGGGCTTAAACCAAGTTATGGTTAAGTTAGTTAACGAAGGTATGCATCCAGTTTTTCAGGTAGCCTTACGATCCACTTTTGCAATCTTTCCAATTTTAATTTATTGCTATGTTTTAAAAAAGAAAATTATAATTAACAACGGTAGTTTAATACCTGGCATTATTGCAGGGATATTATTTGCAATAGAGTTTATTTTTTTGTTTACAGCCTTAGACTACTCAACAGTCACACGCGTATCATTAATTTTTTATACAATGCCTGTGTGGCTTACTTTAGCTGCACATTTTTTAATAGAAAATGATAAACTCAACTTAAACAAAATATTAGGTTTGATAATTGCATTAGTAGGATTATTTTTAGCTGTTTATGAACCAACTACTGGTTATGATACATCACAATTCTACGGAGATGCTTATTCATTAATGGCAAGTCTATGCTGGGCAACAATAGCGATAATGCTGAAAACCACGCGTCTTTCAAACGCGACACCTGAAACACAACTATTATATCAACTGGTTGTTTCTGGAATTATTTTATTACCTTTATCAATGCAGTTAAATGATTACGTTAGAAATATCGATATAGATTTAATATTAATTTTTTCTTTTCAAGTAATTGTAATTATGTGTATGGGGTTTATTGGATGGTTATGGATAATGTCAAGATACTCTGCAAGTAGCACTAGTTCGTTTGCATTTTTAACACCAATATTTGGCGTGTTATTTGGGTGGTTAATTATGGATGATCCAATAAATGAACAAATTTACTTATCTTTATTTTTTACTTGTCTTGGTATCTATCTAATAAATGTAAGGGGGTCAAAATCAATCTGATATTTTTGATTTTTTGTTCTTAACTCTAATTTTTTTGGATCTTTTATTATTTTTTTTATCATTGCTTAGTTTAGAAGTATCACTCCCAGGCTTGGTTCTTTTTTCTATTTTTTTCCACCTATCAGATTTTCTTTTACCTTTGAAATCAATATTTTTAGATATATTCAATCCCTTTTCGTCTTTATCTTTTAAAAATAATTTTGAACTTCTTCTTTTTTTATTTTGTGAAGGTTGAGATGTTGCTCTATCAAGTTTTGGCGGATTTTTTAATAATTTTACCATAATATGTCGTTCTATTGGCTTTTTATCATTTACAAACTTAAGCAATGAACTAGAGGTTTGTTCTGAAATTTCAACATAAGTAACTTTTGTTTGTATTTTAATAGAACCAATATCTCTTTTTGAGAGATTTCCAGCTTTACAGAGCATTGCAACTAACCATCTTGGTTCAGCTGTATCATCTCGCCCAACCGACAGCTCAAACCATACACTTTTAGTAAAAGAAGAATTTTGTGAGTTTTTATCTCTTTTATCGGAAGGATTTTTTAAATCTTCTGGAACAGATAAATCCTTGCTAACAAGTCTGTAGTAGGCAACCGCAAGCTGATTAATTGTGTTTTTTGAAATTAATTCATCTACAAAACCTTGCTCTTCTGGTTCTATTGGATCATTAAAAATTTTATTTTCTAAAATTCTTTTTTTATCTTCGATTAAAATTTCTTCTCTAGTTGGAGGCAAAGTCCAATGAGGCTTTATATTTGCTTGACCAAATAAACTTTCAGCAGTTCTATTTCTATTTTGAGGTACAAGAATTACACAAACACCTTTTCTTCCAGCTCTTCCTGTTCTTCCACTTCTATGAAGTAATGTATCTGAGGTTCTTGGTATATCCGCATGAATGACTAAATCAAGATTTGGTAAATCCAGTCCCCTAGCAGCTACATCTGTAGCGACACACACCCTTGCTTTTGAAGATCTCATTGCTTGTAAAGCCATATTTCTTTCGTTTTGGCTTAATTCACCTGAAAGAGCTACTGCAGAAATACCTCTGTTTGTTAAACGACTAGTCATATGATTTACAGCCATTCTAGTAGCACAAAAAATTATAGAATTTGTAGCTTCGTAATATCGAAGGGTATTAATAATAGCATTTTCTTGATCACTTGATACAATTTTGAATGCTTTATATTCAATATCAACATGTTGTGCATTAGATTTACCAATAGTTATTCTAACAGCATCTTTTTGATAATCTTTTGCAAGTTTAGCAATGGTTTTTGGAACAGTGGCTGAAAACATTAAAGTCTGTTTTTCTTCAGGTGTGGTATCCAAAATAGCTTCTAAATCTTCTTTGAAACCCATATCTAACATCTCATCAGCTTCGTCAAGAACAACAGTTTTAATATCCTTAAGTTTTAATTTTTGACCTTCTATATGATCTCTTAATCTTCCAGGAGTGCCTACAACAATGTTAGGCTTCATCTCTAAGTTTCTTTTTTCAGCACGTATATCCATTCCTCCGACACAAGAAATAATCTTTGCATCACAACTTTCCAGGAACCAAGTTAATTCATTTTTAACTTGAAGAGCTAATTCTCGAGTAGGAACAATAATAAGTGCTTGAGGTAGTTTTGATTTTTTAAAATAAGTATCTTTACCAAGTATGTTTTCTACTATTGAAAAACCAAAGGCTATTGTTTTACCTGATCCAGTTTGTGCAGAAACTAATAAATCTAATCCTGAATAATTTTTTTTTATAACTTCTTGTTGAACAGGCGTTAATTTTTCATAACCTCTTTGAATCATGGCCTCGGCTATAGCATCAGGAATTCCAGAATTTTTCAACATGATAAACTTTCAGATTTAAGAGACATTGTAAGAAATACATTCTATATTTCTTTAAAATTAATTAGATTGTTGTTTTAGTCTTCAATATCAATAAAGTAAAGCATTAGAAACTTTATTTATGTTAGCACTTTAAATATATTATAAAGAAATAATTTAGAATGAATAGAAATTTTGAGGTTATTGTAATTGGAGCAGGTGCAGCTGGTCTTATGTGTGCAATCGAAGCAGGAAAAAGAAATAAAAAGGTCCTCGTTATAGAACATTCCTCCAAGATTGCAGAAAAAATTAGAATTTCTGGAGGAGGAAGATGCAATTTCACAAATTTATACAGCAATAGTGAAAATTTCTTATCAAACAACAAACATTTTTGTAAATCTGCTTTTTCAAAATATACGCAAAATGATTTCATAGATTTAGTAAAAAAACATAAAATTAAATTTCATGAAAAAAAATTTGGTCAACTTTTTTGTGATCATTCTGCAAAAGATATTATTGAAATGTTAATTACTGAATGTGAAATTCAAAAAGTTGAGATTAGTTTAAATACTGAAATCAAATCAGTAATCCGCGAAGAAAATTTATATATATTAGAAACAGAAAACAAAGGGAAATTCATATGTTCGTCTCTTGTTATCGCTACAGGTGGATTATCAATACCCAAAATAGGAGCTTCTGATTATGGATATAAGATTGCTAATCAGTTTAACTTAAAAGTTACTAACCTTTATCCTGCTCTTGTCCCATTAACTTTTAAAGACGAAATATTAGAGTTTTGCAAATCACTAGCCGGTGTTTCAATTGAAGCTTCAGTTAAAATCAATAAAACAATTTTTAATGAAGGTTTAATATTTACCCACAGGGGTATTAGTGGACCATCAATTTTACAAATTTCTTCTTACTGGAAACCTGATAGAAGTATTGAAGTAAACCTATTACCATTAAATTCAATGGATAAAACTTTAAAAGAAAGAAGACTGAAAACACCAAAACAAAACATTTCAAATGTTTTATCAGATTTTCTTCCAAATAAATTAGCAATGGCTATTACTAGTTTGTTGAATACAAACCAAAAAATAGGAGAAGCATCGAATAGCACACTAAACAGAGTTTCTAATTTTATAAATAAATTAAATGTTTTGCCAACTGGCACTGAAGGTTACAGGACTGCAGAAGTTACATTAGGTGGTATCGACACAAATGAAATTAATTCAGCAACAATGGAATGTAAAAGATACCCAGGATTATATTTCATCGGAGAAGTTGTTGATGTCACGGGACATTTAGGAGGACATAATTTTCAATGGGCCTGGTCAAGTGGCTATATTGCAGGTCAGAATGTTTAGATTAAATAACAGTACGCTTTGCTGCATCTGAAGTATGATCACCAGCTTCATCCCAATAAGGTATAGTTCCATAAATTTCTATTAAAAAATCTAAAAAAGCTCTTACTTTAGGAGATAAATGTTTGCCACTTGGGTAGACAGCATAGATTGGAACATCCTCTTGCACATATTCATCTAATATAGATACTAATGTGCCTGCAGCTAAGTGTCTTCCAACAACAAATCTAGATAACATTGCTAATCCACCACCATTAATTGCTGACCTAAGAATTGCATCACCGTGGTTGAACTGTAACTTTCCTTTTGCGTGTATCAATTTGATTTTACCGTCTACTAAAAAATGCCATTCATTATAAGGACTTCCACTCCTAAATGAAATAATATCATGGTTTAATATGTCGTCTGGGTGATTTGGTTTTCCACGTTTTTTTATATATTCTGGAGAAGCAAACAAAGTTCTTGGATTTGGAGCCAGTTTTCTTGCAATAAGTGATGAGTCCTTCATGACTGCAATTCTGATACCCAAATCAATATTATTATCAACTAAATCAACAACCTCATCTGAAATAATCATTTCTATTTCTACTTCAGGAAAGCGTTCTCTGAATAAGGGAAGATGTGGAGCTATATGCCTATAAGAAAATGTTCCTGGAGCAGTGATACGAAGATGCCCTCTTGGTGCATTGGTAGCACTTGAAACAGCTGCTTCAGCTTCATCTACGTCACCAATAATTCTTCTAGCTCTATCAAGATAAGCTATACCAACCTCGGTAAGTGATACAGATCTTGTAGTTCTATACAGTAATCTTGCTCCCAATCTGTCTTCTAATGCAGAAATATGTTTTGAAACCACAGAGGGAGATAAATCTAATTCTCTACCTGCTTTTGCAAGCGAACCATTATCAGCTATAGAAACGAAAACTCTCATTCCAGATATTAGATCCATGCATCACCTCTAAATAAATCTATATTTAACATAAATCGTTTTATTTTCTAATACATTAAAAAAACTTGAAATAATTTTTGTCATTTTGTATTACGATAAAGCATGTAGCGTGAATTAGGACACTTAAGACATATTACGAACCCGCGGAGGGGTGGCTGAGTGGCTGAAGGCGCCGGTTTGCTAAATCGTTAAAGGGAGCAATCCCTTTCGGGGGTTCGAATCCCCCTCCCTCCGCCATTAAGATAACTTCCTTATGTCACCCAACTATATTCAGAAATCTATTAAACTTTATTATCTTTGTAATAAATTTGTAATAAATCTGTAATTAAATAAAATTGTAGATAAAAACTTTCAAGAAGAAAAAAATAGTGAATTGGCTGTCAAAAATTATAGAAAAATTTGTAGATAGATATTTTGAACAAAAAGCAGTTCCAAAATATCTATCAGGCATAAAAAAATCTAGTTAAAGCAAATCATAACGAGGTTGTGAAGAGGAGGGAGAATTTAAGGGTTATTATTTGCTTCTTGTCTTATCTTTACTCTTCCTCTGAAACTTTTCAATTACAAAAACTATAATTCATAACTTTTATACTTTTTAGCATGCTTAATAAGTTCCACCTTATATTCTTCAGCAGAATTACAAACTTGTTCAAATTCTAAAAAATATAGTTTTTGATTTGATAAAGCAAAGTATCCATTAACTTGTAACTTCTCCATTTTTGCATTTTTGTCTTTAATGCCATGTTGAGCATTTAATGTTGATATAATTGAATTAGAATGGTCATCATTCATGTGTTCAATTATTCTATTAGATGCATTTATAAGCCAATTAGGTACTTTGCTATTATTCATTTAAATAACTCTAATTAATTGTTCTTAATTAATCATATTTGAAAGCGAAAAGGTTTTTAGTTATATCCTATTTCCTCTTAATGCAAAATAAAGACCACCAAACCATAGAATTACATGAAAATTATCATATAATATAACATCCAAAAATGACTCGGGCTTTCCTATCCATATCACACCAGTCATTATAGAACCAATAGTGAAACCACTGAATCTGGTTATCATATCGCCAATAACTGCTAACTTGTTATCCAATAATTGAAATATCCCTCCAACTAGCAACCCAAAGCCAGAACCAAGCTCCCCATAAACTACGAACCACCAAACTAAAAAGGGCAGCTCAAAAGATTGCGCATCCTCGATATTTACTGGATATTTGGAGATTCCTTGTTGAATAAAAACAATTATCAAAGGTATTCTTAACAACCAATGAGACATACAGAATTCTGGTATTTTATTTAAAATATTTTGCATTTTTTAATTCATTAGGGTTTAAAAATTTTCTTAATCTTATATCAATTACCTGGAGCTTTATACAATCCTATCATTTGTGATCCTTTTTTGGCTATGGTATTTAAATCAATATCTTCAAGTATAATTAATTCTGCAATAGCACCCGTTTTAATCATCGCTAATTTCAATGATGTCATTATATCTGCATTAGGTGCCTCAACTATAGCTACAACGTCATAGATACCCCTTGTGTATGATAAATCTAACAATTTTCCACCAATCTTCTCTGATAGTCCACTTATCATTGCACGTCGATCTTCATCAGGGTTATCTAACCAACCATCTGTTCCTTGTTTAGTATATTTAGCTAAAACTATAAATTTCATTGTTATCTCCTATTATTAAAGTTTACTAATTTGTTGTAATTTTATTAAATATTATAAGTCTCTGAAATAAATCTAGTTACTAAAAATGCGTCAAGCCCCTCAATGCCTCCTTCTGAACCATAACCACTGTGTTTGATACCGCCAAAGGGAGTTTCTGGTGTACTTACAACGGTTGAATTAACAGCTAAAAGACCTGCTTGAATCTCTGAACGCAAGTTATCAATTATTTTAGGATCATTTGTAAATGCATATGACGCTAGTCCAAAATCAAGTCTATTAGCTCTATCAATTACTTCATCGACCGATTTAAATGAATCAATTGGAAGTAAAGGTCCAAACGGCTCCTCATTCATGATTTTGGCATTATCTTTAACATCTGTCATTACAGTGGGAGAAAAAAAACTTCCTACTCTATTCATTCGGTTTCCACCCATTTCTACATTTGCACCACTTTCAATTGCATCTTTAACGAATTCATTCATCACATCTATTCTTCTTTCTGCAATGAGAGGTCCCATATTGGTGTCTTCTTCCAAACCATTTCCTACTTTGATTTTGTTGGTTTCTTCAATTATAGCTTCTGTAAATTTATCTTTTATACTATCTTGTACTAAAAATCTTGTTGGAGAAACACAGACTTGTCCTGCATTTCTAAACTTACCCGCAACTGAAATTTTTGCAGCTTTTTTTATGTCAATATCATCAAACACCATTAGAGGAGAATGCCCACCTAATTCCATAGTGCATCTAATCATATTTTCAGCTGCAAGTTTTTGAAGATGCTTTCCAACTGGAACACTGCCAGTAAAAGACAATTTACGAGGTATGCTGGAACTACACAAATATTCCGACACTTCAGATGGAACTCCAAATACTATATTTAGTACACCAGGAGGCAGGCCTGCTTCTACAAAAGCTCTACCAATTGCAATAGCAGTCCCAGGAGTTTCTTCACTTGGCTTTATGGTAATTGTGCATCCAGCTGCCAGAGCTCCACCAATCTTTCGTACAACATTCATTACAGGAAAATTCCAAGCAACAAATGCAATTACAGGTCCAATGGGTTCTTTTATAACTGTTTGAGATAGTCCGTTCATTCTTGAAGGTACTAATCTTCCATATGCCCTTTTACCCTCCTCTCCATACCACCTCAATACATCTAAACCGACGGAGAGTTCCATTTTAGCTTCTACTAATGGTTTACCCATCTCAATAGTAAGGTTAGTAGCTACTCGATCAAATTTATCTTCAAGTATTCTGCATGCATTTTCTATAATTTTTTGTCTATTAAGGGATGGTTCCTTTTTCCAAGATTTGAACGCTTCTTTGTTAGATTCTAAAGCCTCTTTTAGGTCATTTTTAGAAGCATGCGGTAAATCACCAATTATTTCGTTAGTGGCTGGATTATATACGGGCTCTGATTTATTTTCTGAACCTGATCTCCAAGTTCCATTTATTAATAATTCTAATTTCTCATAATTCATAAATTACTCCTTAGCTCAAATAAATTCATTGATAATAGTTATCATTATTACTAATGTTAATTATAATAGAGTTTAATTCAATATATTTCTAAGTGAATCAAATGAAAACAATAAAAGCTGATGTTGTTATATGTGGAGGAGGATTATCTGGCATAATATGTAGTTTAGCTTTAAGTAAATTAGGAATGTCTATTTGTATAATTGAAAAGTCAAAACATGACTTACAAACAATAAAAGATACCAGATCTACTGCTTATCTACTACCGTCAATTAATTTCTTAGTTAAAATCGGGTTATGGAAGCATCTTTCAAAAAATATAAATCCCCTTAAAATACTTTCAATTATTAACAGTAAAAATGGTTATTTATTCAATCAAATTTTAAATGAAACACAATTTAATGCTAAAGAAATTTCAAAAGAACATTTTGGTTGTAATATTTCTAATATCGAAACGAAGCAAGCACTTATGAAATTAATAAAAAGGGATAAATTAATAAATTTTATTAATAACGAAATATTCAACATTGAAAATTTTGAAGAATATTTAAATATAAATCTTAAAAATAAATACAGGATTAAAACAAAACTTCTT
>KB910529.1 GCA_000383115.1 alpha proteobacterium SCGC AAA015-N04 | reverse complement strand
TTTCTTCTATACCTGGGGTAAGAGAGGACTTAACTGACATCATATTGAATGTAAAAGGTATAAAAGTAAGAATGGATTATGATGGGATAAAAAAAATCAATTTGAATATAGAAGGCCCAACTAGAGTTACTGCTGGAATGATAGAATGTCCTCCAGAAGTTGAAATTATGAATAAAGATCACGAAATTTGTACTTTAGATGATGGTGCAAAACTTACAATTGAGTTTTCTGTTGAAAATGGAAAGGGTTATGTTTCTTCGAATATAAATCGTAAGGAAGATTTGCCTATTGGTGTAATCCCAATAGATGCTATATTTAGCCCAGTTATTCAAGTTTCTTATAACGTGGATAATGCTCGCGTTGGTCAACAAACAGATTATGACAAATTGTCTTTGGTTGTAACAACCGACGGTTCCGTTACCCCAGAAGATGCAGTAGCTTTTTCAGCTAGAATTATGCAAGACCAACTTAGTAATTTTATAAATTTTGAAGAACCAGAAGAAGAAGAAGTTCAAGAAGTCCTTGAAGATTTACCATTTAATAAAAATCTTCTTAGAAAGGTTGATGAATTAGAACTTTCAGTTAGGTCAGCCAATTGTTTGAAAAATGACAATATAGTTTATATTGGAGACTTAGTCCAAAGATCTGAACCCGAAATGTTAAGAACTCCAAACTTTGGAAGAAAAAGCTTAAACGAAATAAGAGAAGTTTTGAAGATTATGGGATTAGAACTTGGTATGGTAATTGATAGTTGGCCACCTGAGAATATTGAAGAATTAGTTAAAAGAATTGAAGAACCTTTTTAAAAAACTTTAGTTAGGATAAACCGATGAAGCATAGAATTAAAGGAAAAAAATTAAACAGAACTTCTTCTCATAGGAAAGCTCTGTTTAAAAATATGGCACAGTCAATTATTAAGCATGAACAAATAATAACAACCCTGCCTAAAGCAAAAACTATGAAACCAATCATCGACAAACTTATAACATTAGGTAAAAAAGGCAGCCTTCATGCAAGACGACAAGCTTTTTCTAAATTAAGAGATAACGAGATAGTCTCAAAATTATTTGGAACATTAGCAACAAGGTATGCCGAAAGAAATGGTGGATATACTCGCGTTCTTAAAGCTGGGTTCAGGTATGGTGATACTGCTGCAATGGCCGTCATTGAATTAGTAGACAGAGACGAAGAAGCAAGAGGTAAGGATAGTGGTCCAGTAGTCAATAAAAATTTAGAAGAAAATGATACAAAAGAAGTTACAGCTACAGTATAAAACTCTAACATTTATTTAAAATCGATTTATTTTAATACAATTAATAGTTAAAAATGGAATTTGAAAGTTTTATTGGCATAGATTGGTCAGGTGATAAAAATAAATTCCAAAAAGGCATAAGCGTGGCTATATGTTATCCTGGAAAAAATGCTCCTAAGATTATTAAACCATTAGAAAAATATTGGTCAAGAGACAGTTTAATTAATTGGTTAACTAAAATAATTACAAGTAAAAAAACTCTTGTAGGATTTGATTTTTCATTCTCCTATCCTTTTTATGATTACAATTCATATTTTCCTGGAATCAGGGATACAGCAATATCACCAATGTCTTTATGGAGACTAATTGATAAAATAAACTCTAATGAGAAAAATTATTACGGTGGAAAAATATGGAATTCCAAGCCCTACAATGAATATTATAATTCACCATTTTTGAGAGGTGTTAATTATGAAAGTAGAAGAAGATTAACAGAAATTTATTCAAAAAATAGTGCCTATTCACCTAGTCCAACCTTTAATTGTGTTGGACCTGGTGCTGTAGGAACTGGTTCCTTAGCGGGAATGAGGATATTAAACTTTTTGAAAGAGATAATGAACATATGGCCCTTTGTAGACGACATTACATCCAACAAAAGTGTTGCTGTAGAAATTTTTCCAACTTATTATTTTAGATTATCAAATATTAAACCCAAAAAGAAAGTTGGCTATTCAATTAAAGATATAAATATATCTTTAAAATATTTTAACTCTAATCCTGTTCAAAAAACTATAATTCTAGGAGGTCCAGATCAAGACGATGCAGATGCTTTAATTTCGTCTGCTGCGATAAGATTTTTTTCGTCAGATAAGCAATTATGGTACTTTCCAAATGAAGCAAAAAAAGAAGGATGGATATTTGGAGTAAGATCAAAATAAACGTTGAGGGTTTAAAAATTTAAAATGCAGTACATTGAAATTCCTCTATCAGAAAATAGAACGAGACTTGATAGATGTATAAGAAGATTATTAGGGAATATAAATCAAGCAGTTTTGGAAAAATTTCTTAGATCTGGGTTAATTTTATTAGATAAAAAAAAAGTGAAATCATCTATAAAAGTTGAAACAGGACAAAAAATATATTTTTCCTCAGAGATAAATTTTGAAAAAAAACAAAACAAAAAATTATGGGATTTCCATACATATGAGTTTTATAAAAATTTGTTTAATAAAATTTGTATTAAAAATACTAAACATTATATTGCCTTAAACAAGCCAAACGGACTAGCTGTTCAAGGTGGAACTTCACAAAAATACCATATTGACGAAATGTTTAAGTATTTGTTTGAAGATCACAATATACCCAAACTTGTTCATAGAATTGACAAAGATACTTCAGGTTTATTATTGTTGGCAACAAATCAAAGTTCAGCAAAACAATTAACAAGTAACTTTAGGGAAAAACAAATTATCAAAACATATTTGGCTTTGGTATCGCCTTGCCCTAAATCAAATATGGATATTTTAAATTTACCATTACATAAATCAGGGTTTAGAGAAAAACAAAAAATAGAAGTAAATTTTTTAAAAGGAAAAAATGCTGTTACACAATATAAAGTTATTGATAAAAATAGTGACAATTTTGCATTATTAGCATTATATCCAAAAACAGGAAGAACTCATCAAATTAGAGTTCACCTGAATTATATTAATTCTCCAATTGTAGGTGACAAAAAATATAATGGATTAAATAGGTCTAAATTTTATGAAAATAAAACATTTAGACATAAAAAAATAATTAACTCATCTAATGAAACTTTATTAACAAAAAATTTACAATTACATGCATATTCGATTAGAATGCCATCAAATGAGGTAATAGAAGCAGAAATCTCAAAAGATTTCAAAAAGAACTTAAAGATCTTGGGGTTATCTTTACCAGAGAATGTAAGTAAAATTTTTGTGAAATAAGTGGAGATATATTTTTGCCTAATAATTTGAAACTAGCATTGTTTGACTATGATGGAACTATTGTAGATTCTGCTATTATGATAGTTAAGGGAGCTATTGAAGCATTTAGAATGTGTGGTTTACCAGATCCTGATCCGGAAAAAGTAAGACAAAATATTGGTAAACCATTATCTATAGCTTTAGATGAATACATGCCTACTGGTTTTAATGTAACACCTGAACAAATATCTCAAGCATATAGGTCATGGTATGCTGAACAAGGTAGGTTGGGCTTGCAACATGAACCTTTATATCCTGGGTTAGTAAATTTATTTCATGAATTAAAAGCTAACAAATGGTTGATTGGAATCGCTACAAATAAATCTAGGATAGCTTTAAATAATGGTTTGTCTAAACATAATTTATCAAAAATCTTTGATATAACACTAAGTACTGATGAAAATTTACCAAAACCTAATCCTGAAATGGCAATAAATGCAATGAAAGAATTAGGAGTTGAAAGGAAATGTTGCGTTATGATTGGGGATACCATTAACGATATTGGTCTTGGTGTAAATGCTCAAATAACTTCTGTTGGTGTTACATGGGGTTATAATAATAGGGAGTTATTAAGTTCTGCTGGTGCAAATTATCTTGTAGATGATGCTTCCCAATTAAGTAAATTAATGAAGATACTTTTTTGACTAGAATAAAAAAAAAATGGAAACAGATTAAAATTGTCAAGGTTTCAGATTTTTATCAAATTTATTTGGATAAAAATATTTTAAAAACACCATCAGACAAGAACTTAGTAATTAAGAATTTTAAAATTGCGAAGGAAATGTTTAATGAGTGGAATCCTGAAGGAAATTACTTAATTTTAGAAAAGATGGTTTTTTATAGTGTTTTTTCTACTGCTATTGACAGAATTTCAAAAAATAGAAACAAATACATAGATGAAATATTAAATTTTATTGACACAGATATGACTTGTTATAGAGCTGAAGCTCCAACTGAATTAATTGAAATACAAAAAAAGTATTGGAATCCATTATTAATTTACATAGAAAAATATATTGGATTAAAAATAAAAACTAATAAAGGTATAATGCCTTTTAAACAAGACAAACAAATTCACATTAAATTTAAAACTTTGTTATTTAAATTAAATGACTTGGAATTATCTATAATTCACAGATTTGCTAATATTACTGGTTCTTTTTTTATATCTTTTTATAATCTTAAAAAAAATCTAACTAAGAATAAAATA
Organism: alpha proteobacterium SCGC AAA015-N04; assembly: GCA_000383115.1. Classification (GTDB taxonomy): domain Bacteria; phylum Pseudomonadota; class Alphaproteobacteria; order Puniceispirillales; family Marisalimonadaceae; genus Marisalimonas. The sequence continues at coordinate 23,084 of KB910529.1, read as the reverse complement.
ATTAAAATATGTTTTTTGGATGAGATTTGGCAAAATAGTAAATGGGGATCCGAAGAAGCAGCAGCCTCCAAAAGGGAAAAAATTACTTCAGAATTGTTTCGTATAGCTAAGCTGGTAAAACTATTAAATAATGAATTTTAATTTTCAAATTAGTCAATGACAAAAAATAATTTTAATACTTATTACCACTATTTAAATCCTCATGCATTAACATTGCTTGATGAGTATAAAAAATCAAAATATAATAAAATGTGGGCTACGTGTATAATTTTATCATTAACAATAATAGATAATATTTTATCTGACGAAAATTATTTGAATAATATTGATGGATTATCTTTAAATAAAGTCAAAGGATCTACAGAATTAATGTGGCTTAGAAAAATGAGAAATAAAATTTTGCATTATAACAGCCCAGTTGATGGATTTTATGGTACTAGAGATAGTGTAAAAATTTTAAAATTAAATGCAGATAGAGCAGACAAAATTCTTAAATTATCTCTTAAGGAATTATCCCGATAAAATTTTATACCTAAAGAAAAACTTTGTAAAAATTTTTTTTCAAACTTTCATCTACTTGATTATAAGTAACTATTTTATTTAGTTTATAGAAACTAGTTACCCCTCCATCAATTATTCCACACGGCACTATCTTATTAAATTCTTCTAAATTTGGCATTATATTGATAGAAATTCCATGAAAAGTTATCCAACTTGAAATACGAATACCTAAAGATACTATTTTGTCATAATTATTTTTATTTTTTACCCAAACACCAGGTCTATCTTTAATCCTAACTCCATTGATAGAAAAATCTTTAAGCGTCAGAATTGCAATTTCTTCTAAATTATTTATAAACCATCTAATATCTGGATTTCTTTCTTTTAAATTTAACAAAAAATATACTACTCTTTGACCAGGACCGTGCCAAGTCCATTGTCCTCCCCTACCAGTGTGTTTATATTCAATGTTGCTATTAATTAAATGTTCAATTTTTGCTGAAGTTCCAGCTGTAAAAATAGATTTATGTTCTAACATCCAAACTAATTCGCTTTCCAAATCTTTTTTGATTTTTAAAACTCTTTTTTGCATAATGTTAATTGCGTGATCATACTCGATGGGTGTTTTTGAAACTTTCCATTCAATTTTTTTTACCAAATTTTTTTCCTTCAATTATATTTTTATGATATAATATTTATCTTGCATTATACAAATGCTTTTGTTATCGATCTCTCTATTATAAAAATTAGGCGGCTGTGGCGGAACTGGTAGACGCGCAGCGTTGAGGTCGCTGTGGGGTAAAACCCGTGGAAGTTCGAGTCTTCTCAGCCGCACCATCACCTAAATCTAAGTAATTGATATGTAATTATTGTGTATAATAGATGATTGTTGTGAAAGATAATATGCCTGTTGACGCAGCCTCTGTAATACATAAACTTAATAGGACTTGTGCATATTCACGTGAGTGAATTTAGGACAAAAATAACTCTTCTTAGCCCTAGAATCATAAAAATTTTGCATTATTTTAAATATTATATTTTAGAGAATAGAGATAAAATCTGTTAGACACTAGACATGAACTTTACCCAGGTATTATTTCGATTATTTTTTGATGTTTTTTAATAGCAAACTGATTAAATTTTAATTGAATTGTTGTATCTTGCATAATTATTTTACAAATATAGTTTTATCTAACCGATTTATTTAAACTTTTTATATAGTTGATATACTAAAAGGGGGGTAAAATAAATGGAGTAAAATATGTTCTTTGCAGTTATGTTAGTTTGTTCGCCCTTAAATTTAATTCATCACAGTGAGGAGTGTCTTGGTATAGAAGATACCAAAGGTTACTATTTAACTGAGGGAAAATGTAAAAAAAGAATTAAAGAAATGGAAAATGATATTCTAAGGGCCTTTACGTATCCTGTAATAATAAGTAAAAATTGTGTAAAGGTAAAATTAAAATCCGCGTAGTGATTATATTTTTTAGAATTATAGATTTTACTTAACAATTTTCTGTTATTCTTTACTATGACAAATAATTTCAAATCATTTATAATTATTGGTCTTTTTTTTATAATATTAAAAAGTTATATTTCTTTTATATAGACTCTTATTTTTTAACTAATCCTGCTACGTGATATGAATTTATAGTAAAATAATGAAAAAAAATTTAAACAATTTTGATATTTGGTGGCAAGATGGAGAAAATAAATTATTAAAAATAATAAAACTTTTTTTCTCATGGTGGAATGATGGAAACAATAAATTACTAAAAGCTGTATATTGCTCTCTTTTTTTTCACATAATTGTTACTTTATTTTGGAATATATTTAAAATTTTATATTAATTTTTTAACTCAGTGATAGGTATTAAATTGAACAAAAATGGTAAACCTCATTCTTACGTGTTTAAGTGGTACTTTTGTGCGTATTTATTAATTGCAATTATTGTTACGTATTTAGAATTTGATAATTGGTTTTCGATTTAATTATTTTTTCATCAAAAATAAATAGTTTATGAATTACAATTTAAAACTATAAAATTGTCTATAAATAAATTTATACTTTTAGTTTAACACTCCTAATTAAAATTATTAATTTTATTTGTTAAGGAAGATTGTATGAATCGTAACATAGGTGTTCTTTTAAGTGGAAATGGTTCAAACCTTGATGTAATAATAAAAGAAAATATTAAAGTAAGCTTTGTTGCTTCTAATAATCCTAATGCTTTAGGCTTAAAAATAGCAGCTGAAGCAAATATCCCTGTATATACATCGACAAATTTATTAAAATTAGAAGCTGTTACTCTGAATTTAATTAAAAAATATGATGTAAAATTACTTGTTCTTGCGGGTTTTATGAAGTTGCTAAGTAAAAATTTTATTTATTCTCTTCCAAAACAATTTATAATTAATATACACCCATCGTTATTACCATCTTTTAAAGGTTTAAACGCCATTCGGAGAACTCTTGAGTGCCGCGTCCAATACACTGGAATTACAATTCATTATGTAGATGAAGGAATGGATACTGGGAGTATAATTATACAATCAAGAGTAAAAATAAATGGTAATGAAACCTTTGAAATTTTAAAAAAAAGATTACAGAAATTAGAACACCAAATATATCCAAATATAATCAAATCAATTTTGAAAAAAAATAGATAAAAGTTTTCAAGGCTTGTTCCTTTAATATTTTTTAGCTAATAACTTTTGAAGGTGCCAAATTACTTGTTAGATAATTTTCTATTTGATACAGACAGTTTTTTTTTAAAAAATTACATACTAATATTTGTTAATGAATTGATACATCTTTTTGATTGATATTTAATTTAATAAAAAAATCTTCTGTCATAATGTCTTTTCTTCCGGCATAGCACCTTGTAGTTATATCCAAAAATTTTTTTCCAGCAGATATATTTTTAATTTCATACAAAGATTTTGGTTCTATCCCATTTACAGATTTAATCCAGCAATGTTGCCATAAGCCAGCTAGTTCTGCTTCTGTTCCTTCAACTACACTATGAATTAAAAATGGTATTTCGTTTTCATCATACATTATTCTTGGGTCTCTAGAGATAATTGCACCAGATAGGTATAAGTAATTTCTATCTAATATTTTTTTTTCTCTTTTTATTATTATCTCATAATTATTAATCTTATTTTGCTTAAGGAACGTCAACTTTGCTGTACCATGCTTACCTCTGAGAAAAAAATCTAATTCTGATGGTGTTTTTATTTTAAAATCGTTTACAGCTATTAAAGAGGAACCTATTTCAATATTTTTTCCATTAAATTTAAAACTACCAACTTTAAGATAGTTTTCAGCTTCCCTATCTTCGACAAATCTTATAGGTAAATTTATTGGTGAAGGGTCTCTACCTTCATTTAACAATTTAAGAATAATACAAACATTTTTTGATGGAACAGCAAAACTTAAACCATTAGATTTAGTAAATGAAGATTTGTTAATGCCAATTACCAAACCTGTATTCATATCAATTAAAGGTCCTCCAGAATTTCCTTTGTTAATTGCGGTATCGGTCTGTATAACATCTTTACCATAAAGAAACCTATATTTAGAAACAATGCCTCTAGAGGCAGAAAATGATAGATCTTTGGGATGTCCAAATGCTGCAACAGATGTACCACTTGAAACTTTACCATCACATTTAAGTTTTGCTTCTAGTGATTGTTTGGGTATCAATTTTGGGTTTATTTTTACGATTGCTATATCAATTCTTGGATCAATATAAACTTGTTTAACTGGAATAAAACCACTGTTTTTAAAAGCAATTCTAATTTTTGAATTAGATCTTCCACTAACATGAGCATTGGTTAAAATAAGTCCTTTATCTTTGTTCACTAAAAAACCACTTCCTTTTCTTAGTCCAGTATTTCTGTCTTCAATGAAGGGTCTATCAATAGATGTTCTAATTTTAACAGTGTATAAATTTGCATTAATTAAGAATTTTTCTGATGCATAACTAAATTGTGATATTGAAATTATTATAGTTATAAAGTAAATAAATTTATTCATATTTTTTATTTTTAATTTTTAACATTGAAAATTTATTTATAATAAATAATGTTTGTTTTTTATACTAAAAAGAATTTCGAATTAATACTTAATAAAATAAATTATTAAATATTAATTATTAGTTATAAATTACAAATTATAAATTCAAATTAATTTTATCCTACTAAACGGATTTTAATTTTGTTTAAGTTTTTTAAAAAGTTTTCTGATAAATCATTTTCAATTTTTTTAATGATTTTATCAGGTTTAAGTTTTGTTATCATGCATAGTCTTGCAAAGTACTTATCAGATGAAATACATATATTTGAAATAACCTTTCTAAGATGTGCTCTTGTGATTTTTGTTTTATCTCCAATAATTTTTAAGACTGGACTAAAAATTTTTTTGACAAAACAACCAAGAAATCAATTTTTTAGAATTTTAACAAATTCAATCGCTATGTTAAGTTTTTTTTATGGACTAACTATAACACCATTATCACAGGTAACAGCTTTAAACTTAACTGTACCTATTTTTACGACTATTTTGGCATTTTTATTACTAGGAGAAAAATTAAAAATTAGAAGGATATTAGCATTACTTACTGGGTTTGTAGGCACAATAATAGTTTTAAGGCCAGATCTTTCATTTAATTTAGGTGGACTTTTAATTCTTTTCTCATCTTTTATCTGGTCAATATCGTTAATTTTTATAAAAGAATTAACAAAAACTGATTCTGCAGTCACAATTTCTTTATATGCTGGTATAGGATTAGTTCCAGCTACATTTTTAGCTGCGTATCCATATTTACAGATGGTGACCTTTGAACAATTTATTATAATTTTAATAATTACAATTACTGGTACAATCGCTCAAACATTTTTGAATATTGCTTTCAAGAGAGGAGAGCTTGCAATCCTATTACCATTTGAGTTTTTAAAATTAGTTTGGGCAATATTGATAGGTTATACATTATTCGTGGAGAGTTCGCCTTATTCACTTTTGCTTGGTGGATTTCTAATTGTTGTATCGTCCTCATACATTGCATGGCGTGAAAGATAAAAGTTTTTAATTAAATTTCTTTAGATTAAAATTATATAATTGAAATACTATAAATAATCTTTGTTATATTAGTATAAAAAATGAAACTTTAAATTCTATATTTAAGTTTTGTTAAATATGTTATTTGTGTATGAAATATTAATTTTTTGATATTGGAAAAGTTAATGAATGGTGAATTATTTCTACAAGCTCTTAAAATCCATAAATCTGGAAAAATTTTAGAAGCCCAAGAAAAATATAAAGAAATTTTAAAATATTTTCCAGGGCATGCGCCTACGCTTCATTATTACGGTTTATCATTTTACCAATTTGCTGAATATAAAAAAGCAATTCATTATTTTAATAAGTCAATATCAATAGACACAAATCAGCCAAAGGTCTTTTCAAATCGCGGAAATGCTAATGTTTTTCTTAAAAAATATGATGAAGCAATGCTTGACTATAAGAAAGCTATTAAATTAGACCCAAATTTTAGTCTAGTATACTTTAATCAAGGTAGGCTATTTCTAGATTTAAAAAATTATAAAAAGGCTAAGAAATCCCTAGAAAAATTTTTGATATTAGATCCAAATAATTCTGCAGGATTTGTAAATTTAGGAATAGTTTTAAACCGTTTAGATGAAAATGTTAATTCGAAAAAAAAATTTGATCATGCAATCTCCTTACAACCAGAATTTGCAGAAGCATATTCAAGTAGAGCTATGTTATTCGCAAAAACTGGTAAATTTGATGCAGCACTTAACGATTTTAAACGATCTTTAGATTTAAAAAATAACAATATATCTAGTTTTAATAACTTACTATTTTTTCTAATACAAATTGAAGATATTAAGTTTTTAAAAAATATTAAAAATGCTAAAACTATATGTAAAACTAATTTGTTATCAAGTACTTATATGTTGATATATAGTTTGATAATAGGAAAATTTGAGGATTTAAAATATTTTCTTAAGATAACAAATGATCATTTAAGTAATAATAATTTTTATAGCATAAATGACGAAAATAGAAAATTTATTTTAGGTTATTTAAAATTAATATCGTCACTTATTAAAGAAAAAGAATTTGTAACATATCCAAAATACCTTCCAAAAATATATCATATTGGTGAAAGCCATTGTTTAAGTTTTGCTCATAGAATATTAAAATTTAAAAAAGATAACTATATTGTAATTCCTAAATTATGCTTTGGTGTCAAGGCTTATCATTTAGCACAAAATAATAAAAACACATATAAATCTATAATAAGAAAATATATAGAAGAAATTCCAAAGAAAAGTATTATTTTTTTTTCAATTGGTGAAATTGATTGTAGATTAGATGAGGGTTTTATAAAAGCAATTAAAAAAAATAAAATTGACACAGAAATATTAGTAAAAGAGACAGTTTCTAAATTTTTAAAGTTTTTAAATATTTATTTAAAAAGAAAAAATCATATTGTTTATTTTTTAAATGTACCAGCACCTATATTTAAAAAAAAAGTTGAAACTAAAGATGCTGAAACGCTTTTAAAAGTAATTAATCTATTTAATAATTTCCTTAACTATTATGCTACCTCCTTAAACTACAAAGTAGTTAATGTAAATAGAATCACTTCAAACCATTTTGGAAGGTCTAATAAACTATTTCATTGTGATGACAAGCATCTTGGACCAAGAGTTATTGATGAAATTGAAAAACTACTTTAAATCTTAATAATTAATACAAATGACATTTTATCATTTGATTTTAGTAGAACTTTTCATTTCCACTCTAATTTTTTCTTCTAAATGACCAATCATAATTCTTCTCATATACTCTGCTCTAGCTAAGTTTGTAAATGAGTATTCACGTATATCGTCATGATTCATTCTTATAGAAAAGATGTAAAAAGCTCCATTTTTCTTTATACTAGAGGCGCTTCCTGCTGCTATTTTGTTAGTATTTACTAATGTACCAAATTTAGTTTCGATTATATTTGACATAATTAATCTCCATAAAATTAAGTTTTTTTAATTATGGTGCTAAAAATTAAAAAATGTCAAAATAAAATCTCATTTATATTTAATAAAAATTTAACAATATTCATACAAAAAATGCGATCTGTCATAAGTATGTTGCCTTACTTGTGTGCTCCATCGTCCTTTTTCAACAGCAATTGCCCATTCTTTACTATTGATAACTTCTGGATTATCAATTTCATACATAGCCACAAACTTTTGACTGGGTGAATCCATTGATTTTGTTTCTCCACCTATAGAAAAATAAAAAGGTATTCCTTTACCTCTAGTTACTTTATTTACTCCTGGAACATTAAGCAAATGCGGTACATGTTCTTCATCATATACTTCATTAAATAAATCTTCATATTCTTTTTTAACATTCATAGACACAATAAAAACAAATTTAGAAATACTCATAATGACTCCTTTTTATTATATGACTTGACTAATAATTCTTTATTTTTTTTATCTAGTTTTTTTATTTCTATTTCTCTTTTAATAGCTTTGCTTCTACTAAGGCACTCCTCAGTATAAATTAATTTAATAGGTAATCTGGCTCTAACATATTTTGAACCATTACCCTTTGCATGAGTATCTAATCTTCTATTTAAATTATTTGATATCCCAGTGTAGAAAGAACTATCATTACATTTCACCATATAAACAACCCATTTCATTGAATTATTTCATCTAATTATCTTTTATCAAATTAATAAAAACTTCTTCAAGTCGGACATTTCTAGTAGATAGATCTAATATTTTTAAATCTGTTTTATAAATTGTTTCTATAATTTTATTCATAGATATGTGTTTAGAGTCGAAGTATATTTTAACTTTATTTTTAAGAATTTTAACATTACCAATATTTTTAAGGCAGTTCTTATCTTTTTCAGTAATCTTGTCGTTAGTCAATGTAATAAATATTACTTTTTGACTTGATTTTGAAAGTAATGATTTTTTTGTTTTAGGCAGGGTTGTTATTATTTGTTCATGCTTAATAATTGACTGTGCCATATTTTTAAACAGAGCTTTCCTATGAGAAGAAGTTCTGTTTAATTTTTTTCCTTTAATTCTATGCTTCATCGGTTTATCCTAACTAAAGTTTTTTTAAAAAGGTTCTTCAATTCTTTTAACTAATTCTTCAATATTCTCAGGTGGCCAACTATCAATTACCATACCAAGTTCTAATCCCATAATCTTCAAAACTTCTCTTATTTCGTTTAAGCTTTTTCTTCCAAAGTTTGGAGTTCTTAACATTTCGGGTTCAGATCTTTGGACTAAGTCTCCAATATAAACTATATTGTCATTTTTCAAACAATTGGCTGACCTAACTGAAAGTTCTAATTCATCAACCTTTCTAAGAAGATTTTTATTAAATGGTAAATCTTCAAGGACTTCTTGAACTTCTTCTTCTTCTGGTTCTTCAAAATTTATAAAATTACTAAGTTGGTCTTGCATAATTCTAGCTGAAAAAGCTACTGCATCTTCTGGGGTAACGGAACCGTCGGTTGTTACAACCAAAGACAATTTGTCATAATCTGTTTGTTGACCAACGCGAGCATTATCCACGTTATAAGAAACTTGAATAACTGGGCTAAATATAGCATCTATTGGGATTACACCAATAGGCAAATCTTCCTTACGATTTATATTCGAAGAAACATAACCCTTTCCATTTTCAACAGAAAACTCAATTGTAAGTTTTGCACCATCATCTAAAGTACAAATTTCGTGATCTTTATTCATAATTTCAACTTCTGGAGGACATTCTATCATTCCAGCAGTAACTCTAGTTGGGCCTTCTATATTCAAATTGATTTTTTTTATCCCATCATAATCCATTCTTACTTTTATACCTTTTACATTCAATATGATGTCAGTTAAGTCCTCTCTTACCCCAGGTATAGAAGAAAATTCGTGAAGAACACCTAAAACTTGAATTGACGTAATAGCTGATCCCTGAAGCGAAGAAAGTAGAATTCTTCTTAAAGCGTTTCCGATTGTTACTCCATATCCTCTTTCGAGTGGCTCTGCAATTATAGTTGAGGTAAACTCCGGGCTTTTCTCTTCTTTGACTTCTAACTTTGAAGGTTTAATTATCTCTTTCCAATTCTTTTCTATCATGAACGCTCTCTATTTTTTATTAAAATTTTTGTACTAATTATATCTATCTTAAACTCTTCTTCTTTTTTTTGGTCTACAACCATTATGCGGTATTGGGGTAACATCTCTGATAGAGTTTACCTGGAAACCAATTGTTTGTAGAGCTCTAAGAGCAGACTCTCTTCCAGAACCAGGGCCTTGAACTTGAATGTCTACAGTTTTAACACCATGTTCTGAGGCTTTTTTTCCAGCATCCTCAGCAGCTAATTGTGCAGCATATGGAGTGGATTTTCTAGAACCCTTGAAACCCATACTACCTGAAGACGACCAAGAAATAGCATTACCTTGTATGTCGGTTATTGTAACTACTGTATTATTAAAAGAAGAATTCACATGAGCTACAGCGTTTGTAACATTTTTCTTTTCTTTACGCCGAATTCTTGATTGGGTTGGCTGTTTGACCATAATATTTTATCTCCTTTGGGGATTATTTCTTTTTACCAGCGATAGCTTTAGCTGGGCCTTTTCTAGTTCTAGCATTGGTATGAGTTCGCTGACCTCTTACTGGAAGATTTTTTCTGTGCCTTAAACCCCTCAAACAACCTAAGTCTAAATACCTTTTAATGTCCATTGATGTTTTTCGCCTTAGATCACCTTCCACCAAATAATCATTATCAATGATTTCTCTAATTTTAGTTAATTCGTCTTCAGATAAGTTATTAATTCTTTTATCTTCTTTTATACCAACTTTTTCACAGATGTTTTTAGATCCAGTTAGACCTATGCCGTGAATATATGTTAAAGCAACATGTACTCTTTTGTTAGTAGGTACATTAACTCCTGCTATACGTGCCACTGATATCTCCTTTTAAACATTCTCATTTTTTGTAGATCGAGCATTATAATACTATCAAAAAAACAGTCAACTTTTAAGTCAATATAATATTTTTAATATCATCCGAGACCTTATCAATTTCTTGCATTCCGTTGACTGAATTTAATCTGTTTGATTGCTTATAATAATTTAAAACTGGTAATGTATCACTTTTATATATTTCAATTCTATTTTTTAAAACTTCAGGATTATCATCATCTCTACTAATATCATTTTCTGAAATTCTTTTGTTTATTCTTTCAAGTAATAGATCTTCTTCAACGTATATCTCTATTATGTTATCAATCTTCATTTCTTTACTTGCTAATAAGTCATCTAAAGATTTAGCTTGATTTAAAGTTCTTGGAAAACCATCAAAAATGAACCCATTTTTACAATCAGGTTTTTTAATCCTTTCTCCAATAATTTCCATGATAATTTCATCTGAAATTAAATCACCTTTATCCATTATTTGTTTAGCCATTTTTCCTAAATTTGAACCTGATTTAACTTCATCTCTAAGCATATCTCCAGTAGATATCTGAATGATATTAAGATAATCAATTAAAACTTTAGCCTGTGTTCCTTTTCCAGCGCCTGGTGCACCAAATAATATAATATTCATTTAACGCCTGTTGCCTCTCAATTTAGATCTTTTTATTAACCCTGAATAACGGTGAGCTATGAGATGTGATTGTGCTTGAGAAACAGTATCCATTGAAACAGTTACCACAATCAATAGACTTGTACCTCCAAAATAAAATGGTATAGAATACTTTGAGATTAATAGTTCTGGTAATATACAAACCGCTGATAGGTAAGTTGCTCCAATTGCAGTTAATCTAGTCAAAACAAAGTCCAAGTAATCAGAAGTGGGTGGGCCTGGTCTTATACCTGGAACAAATCCACCATTTCTTTTTAAATTATCTGCAGTTTCGTCAGGATTAAAAACTATAGCTGTGTAAAAAAAAGCAAAAAATACTATTAAACTAATATATAATGTAAGATATAGCGGTTGGCCTCTTCCAAAATAAGAATTTAGGGCTATAACCCAGTCTGAACTATCTCCACCGAGGCCAGAAAAAGATGAAATAGAAGTTGGTAATAATAATAGAGCGGATGCAAAGATTGGGGGAATTACACCAGGAACATTAATTTTCAGAGGTAAATGCGAAGAGTCACCAGCAAACATCTTATTACCCATTTGTCTTTTAGGATATTGCACAATAATTTTTCTTTGAGATCGTTCAATAAAAACTATAAAAGCAATCACAACAATTGCTAAAATAAAAATTGTAATTATGAGTACGGTACTAATTGACCCTGTTCTACCTTGCTCAAGTATTTGAGCGATTGCTCTAGGAAGTTCTGCAACAATACCTGAAAAAATAATTAGAGAAACTCCATTGCCTAGACCTCTGGAGGTAATTTGCTCTCCTAGCCATAATAAAAACATCACTGCACCAACTAAAGTGACAACTGTAGTAACTTTAAAAAAAATACCTGGATTTAAAACTAAGGGACCAGAAGAACCAGAGGTGCCCTCAAGTGCCACTGCAAAACCATAAGCTTGCACAGTAGCTAAAAGTACTGTTAAGTATCGAGTGTATTGATTGATAGTTTTACGACCAGCTTCTCCGTCTTTTTTTAATTGAGACATTTGAGGGGAAATAGATGTCATTAGTTGCATAATTATAGCAGCTGAGATGTAGGGCATTATAGTTAATGCAAAAATTGTCATACGACCTAAAGCACCCCCAGAAAACATATTAAACATTCCTAAAACGCCACTATTTGCGTTATCTACAATTTCTGATAATGCTATTGAGTTGATTCCAGGAACGGGAATATATGTGCCCAACCTGTAAACAATCAAAGCACCAAGAGTAAATAATATTCTCTGTCTCAGTTCGGTAGCTTGTCCAAGAACTCCAAACATGCTTTCATTAGCCATTAGTTTTTGCCTTTGACTTTACTTTTTGTTTAATAATTGAATCACTAGTCTGAATAAGTTTTATTGACCCACCTATATTCTCAACTTTTTTCTTTGCAGAAACTGAGGCAGAAGCAACTTCTATATTGATTTTACTTTTAATCTCACCTTTAGCTAGAAGTTTTACATTTGAATTATTGTTTTTAATAATACCAACATTTAAGAGAGTATCCGTATTAATAAGGTTTTTTGGATCTATTTTTTTTTGTTCTATCAAATCTTCTAACTTTTTAAAATTTAGCACGGTAAATGTAGTTCTATTTACATTAGTAAACCCTCTTTTGGGTAACCTTCTATGAATAGGCATTTGTCCGCCTTCAAAGCCTTTAATGGAAACACCTGACCTTGATTTTTGTCCTTTATGACCTTTTCCAGAAGTCTTACCTAATCCAGAACCAATCCCCCTACCAATTCTTTTACGAACTTTTACGGCGGTCTTATTATCTCTTATTTCATTTAAATTCATGGATAGCTCCTTTAGTTTTTGCAATATCAGTAATTTAACTAACTAACTGCAACTAAATGTTTGACCTTGTTAATCATGCCCCTAATTGAAGGCGTATCCTCTAATTCCTTAGATCTTCCGATTTTATTTAATCCTAGACCTATGAGAGTTTTTCTCTGATAGCCTTGTCTACCAATAGGGCTTTTCGTTTGTGTAACTAAAATTGTCTTTTTATCAACCATAATTTTTCCTATTAATCTTTTTCAGTATCAACTGAAGTTTTTAATTTATTACCAAATATTTCAGCAACTTTTTTTCCTCGTTTGTTGGCAATATTTCTAGGGGAATTCATAGAGTCAAAAGCATTAAAGGTTGCCTTGATCATATTGTGAGGGTTAGAAGTGCCTATAGATTTAGCAACTACATCTTGAACTCCTAATGTTTCAAAGACTGCTCTCATTGGTCCGCCTGCTATTATGCCAGTTCCTGATGGAGCACTTCTTAATACTACCCTACCAGCACCATAATGACCCTTCATATCATGATGAAGTGTTCTTCCTTCTTTCATTGGAACTTTAACCATATTTTTTTTTGCATCATCAGTAGCTTTTTTGATAGCTTCAGGAACTTCCTTTGCCTTCCCTGTTCCAAAACCAACTCTACCTCTTAAGTCACCAACAACTACAAGTGCTGCAAAACCAAATCTTCTTCCACCTTTTACTACTTTAGCGACTCTGTTAATACCAACTAATTTGTCTACTAAATCATTATCATCTTTTTGGTTTCTTTTATCTTGTTTTTCGATCTTTGACATTAATTACCCCTAAAATTTTAATCCGCCTTCTCTAGCAGCCTCTGCTAAATTTTTAATTCTTCCATGATATATATATCCACCTCTATCAAAAACAACTTCCGTAATACCTTGTTTTTTTGCCTTTTCAGCAATTAATTTTCCAACTACTGTTGCTACTTCTTTGGATCCACAATTTTTATATTTTGCTTTAATATTTTTTTCTAAACTTGAGGCAGAAGTAAGAGTTTGACCATTTTGATCATCTATAATTTGAGTATAAATATGTCTGCCTGATCTATGAACTGATAATCTGAGCATGCCTAAAGACTTTTTCTTTAAGGCACTTCTATTTCTTAATTTTCTTTTATGATGTAAAGATATAAAATTTACCATAATTTCCTCTATTTCTTCTTACCTTCTTTACGCACAATAAATTCGTCAACGTAGCGAATTCCTTTACCCTTAAAAGGTTCTGGAGGTCTCTTTGATCTAACAACCGCTGCAAATTGACCCAGTTTTTGCTTGTCTGCACCAAAAATTGTAAATTTTGTATTACCGTCCATTTTAATAGATAAACCTTCAGGTACATCAATATTAACTGGATGACTTAGACCTAAACTAAGTGACAATTTATTGCCGCTGAGAGCACCTCTATAACCAACACCTACAATTTCCATATCTTTAGAAAAACCCTCATTTACACCAATAATAGCACTATTAATAAGGGCTCTAGTTGTTCCCCAAAGAGCTTTACTCTTAGAAGTATTATCTTTTGATTCAACTTTAATAAGGTTATCTTTAATTATAATTTTAATATTACTACTTATTATCGTAGTTAATTCACCTTTGGATCCTTTTGCCCAGAATTTATTTTCTTCATTTTTAATTTCTACACCACTGGGAATGGTTATGGTTGCCTGACCTACTCTAGACATTATGAATATCTCCTAAAAAACTTGACATAATATTTCACCACCTACATGTGCGGCCCGTGCCTCATTGTCACTCATAACGCCCCTAGGCGTTGATAAAATCGATATTCCTAATCCATTGTATGTTTTAGGTAAATCGTTTATACCTGAATAAACTCTTCTACCTGGAGTTGATATTCTTTTAATTTCACTTATAACTGGTTTACCATCAAAGTATTTTAGTTCAATTTTAAATTCGTTTATACCTGGTCTTTTTTCAATTTGAGAAAAGCTACGTATGTATCCTTCTCTTTTTAAAACTTCAAGAACATTCGCCCTAAATCTTGAAGCTGGCGCAGCAATAAATGCTTTATTTGCTGATTGCCCATTCCTAATCCTAGTTAACATATCTCCAAGCGTATCACTCATTGACATAATTATTACCTTTCTACCAACTTGATTTTACCATGCCTGGGATTTGTCCAGACAAAGCCATTTCACGAAGTGCTATTCGTGACATTTTAACTTTCCTGTAATAACCTCGTGGACGACCCGTAATAAGACATCTGTTTCTTAATCTTATTTTGGCTCCGTTTCGAGGCATCTCAGATAACTTTAACTGTGCAACAAAACGTTCCTCCATTGGAATATTTTTATTTTTACAAATAGCCTTTAATTTGTCTCTTTTAGATTTATTTTTTTTAACTTTTTTTTCTTTATTTAGATTTTTTTGTATAGCACTTTTTTTGGCCACAATTACCTCCCAAAATAAATTATGTTGTTGCAAAAGGAAAATCAAACCCTCTTAGAAGTTCTTTAGCTTCCTCGTCTGATTTTGCAGAAGTTACGAAAATAATGTCCATACCTCTTGATGTGTCTACATTGTCATACTCTATCTCTGGAAAAACAAATTGTTCCTTGAGACCTAATGCGTAGTTTCCATTACCATCAAAACTTTTGGGATTTACTCCTCTGAAATCCCTAACTCTAGGCAGAGCTATATTTATAAACCTATCTATAAATTCATACATCTTATTTTTTCTTAAAGTAACTTTTACACCAATAGGCATACCTTCTCTTAGTTTAAAACTAGCATTAGCTTTTTTTGCTTTAGTTATAACTGGTTTTTGGCCTGTTATTGCGGCTAATTCATTGATTGCTACATCAATTTTTTTACTATCCTTAACTGCCTCACCTACACCCATGTTGATAACTATTTTTTGTAGCCTTGGAATTTCAAAATTATTTTTGTATTTAAATTTATCTTTCAACATTAAAGATATTTCTTTTCTATATTTGTCTAGTAATCGCACTTCCATATGAATCTCCAAATTATTTATCTATAAACGAACCTGAAGCAACTGCTACTCTCTTTTTTATTTCATCTTTGATTTCATACCTAATTCTGGTAGGCTTGCCGGTTTCTGGGTCAATGTGAGAAACATTAGATATATGAATGGGTGATTCTATCTCATCTATTTTACCAGGATTTTCTTGTGTTGCTTTCCTGTGGCGCTTAACAATATTAACACCTTGAACAATTGCGGTATTTTTAACTTTATTTATTGACAAAACATCTCCCGTTTTACCTTTATCTTTTCCAGTAATAATAATAACTGTATCACCCTTTTTTATTTTGAATTTTTTATTCATCATAGTACCTCTGGAGCGAGAGAAATGATTTTCATAAACTTTCTACCTCGCAGTTCTCGAGTAACAGGACCAAAAATTCTAGTTCCTATAGGCTCATTACTTTTATTAACTAATACAGCAGCATTCTTATCAAATCTAATGCAACTTCCGTCATTTCGTCTCACTTCTTTCGATGTTCTTACGATCACAGCTCTATGAACATCTCCCTTTTTAACACGTCCTCTTGGTATTGCTTCTTTAATAGACACTACAATAATGTCGCCTACACCAGCAGATTTCCTACCAGATCCACCTAAAACTTTAATACATTGAATCCTTCTAGCCCCTGAGTTATCAGCTACTTCAAGACTACTTTGCATTTGTATCATAATGTATCTCCAAAAAAGATTAACTAGTATATAACTTCAAAACGTTTTGTTTTGGATATAGGAGGGCATTCTCTAATATTAACAATATCACCAATCTTAAATTTGTTTTGATCGTCATGTGCAGAAAATCTTTTTGATTTAGTCACAAACTTTTTATACATTGGATGCATAATTTTTCTTTCAACAACAACAGTGATAGTTTTATCTGCTTTATTACTTATAACTTTGCCCGTTAATATTCTTTTTGGCATTTAACTTTCCTTTAATTCAGTTGAAACAGTATTATTTAGTATAGTTTTAATACAAGCAATCTCTCTTCTTATTTGTTTAAATCTCGAAGGATTTTCATTTTGCCCATTTGTGACCTGGAATCTCAAATTAAATTGTTCTTTTCGCAACACATTTAATTGTTGTTTTAATTCATCGGCAGTCTTGACTATTAAATCTTTGGCTTTATGTTTTGGCATTTTTTATCTCTCTTAAGGCTATTCGCCTAATCTTTTAACTACTTTTGATCCCATTGGAAGTTTAGCGGCTGCCAAAGCTAATGCTTCTTTAGCTGCAGTTTCCGAAACCCCATCAAGTTCAAACATTATTCTACCAGGCTTAACCCTGCAAACCCAATATTCGGGTGAACCTTTACCCTTACCCATTCTTACTTCTGCAGGTTTTCTAGATACCGGAACATCGGGAAATACCCTTATCCAAACTCTACCTGCTCTTCTTAGGTGTCTAGTAATTGCTCTTCTAGCAGATTCAATTTGTCGAGCGGTAACTCTTTCTGGTTCAACTGCTTTTAAACCATAAGAACCAAAGTTAAGTTTAGTGCCACCTTTTGCATAGCCGTGTATCCTACCTTTATGAGCTTTTCTAAATTTAGTTTTTTTTGGTTGTAACATTTATTTACCTCTAGTCTATAGACTTATTATTAGTATTTTTAACTAAACCACCCATTCTTTTATCCTGAGCCATTGGATCATGATCCATTACTTCACCCTTAAAAATCCATACCTTAATACCTGTAGCTCCATAGGTTGTAAAAGCTGTAGACTCTCCATAATCAACATCAGCCCTTAAGGTGTGCAACGGAACCCTTCCTTCTCTGTACCATTCAGTTCGAGCTATTTCAGCACCACCAAGCCTGCCAGCACAGTTTATTCTAACCCCTTTGGCTCCAAGTCTTATTGAACCTTGAACAGCTCTTTTCATAGCTCGTCTAAACGCAACTCTTCTTTCTAGTTGTTGTGCTATTCCGTCAGCAACAAGTTTAGCATCAAGTTCTGGCTTTCTAATTTCAATAATATTAATGCTTACTTCGGCTCCAATTTGTTTTGTTAAATTATTTTTTAATGTTTCGATGTCTTGGCCTTTTTTTCCGATAACAAGTCCTGGCCTTCCAGCATAAATCGATATTCTAGCCCTACCAGCAGGACGTTCTATTACAATTTTACTCACCGCAGCAGTCTTTAATTTTTCAAAAAGGTATTTTCTTACATTTATATCTTGATGTAATAAATCTGCGTAGGCTTTACCACCAAACCACCTCGAGTCCCATGTCCTATTTATTCCTAATCTAAATCCAATTGGTTGTGTTTTTTGGCCCATATTAGCTACCTTCCTGTTCAGATAATAGTATTGTAAGATGAGAAAACGGTTTAATAATCCTTGCACCACGACCTCTTGCACGCGCATGAAATCTTTTCATAACTAAAGCTTTACCTACATAAGCTTCTTTTACAAACAACTTATCAATATCTAGCGAGTGATTATTTTCGGCATTAGCAATAGCCGACCTTAGAGCTTTTTCCACATCATTTGAAATTCTTTTTTTGGAAAATTGAAGAAGCGATATAGCTTTTGAAGCAGTTTGCTTTCTGATCAATTGCGCAACAAGATTTAACTTTTGAGGACTAATTCTGACATTTTTTAAAACAACTTTAGCCTCGTTTTCTAACTCTCTTCGCTTATTTTTTTGTTTACTCATATCTTATCCTAACGCTTTGATTTTTTATCAGCTGCATGACCATAGTAGGTTCTCGTAGGAGAGAATTCACCTAGTTTGTGACCCACCATTGTTTCGGTAATTGTCACAGGTATAAATTTTTTTCCATTATAAACACCAAAGGTAAGTCCAACAAATTGAGGCATAATCGTTGATCTTCGTGACCAAGTTTTAATTACATCGTTCCTACCTGATTCTCTAGCTATATCAGCTTTTTTTAACAAATATCCATCAACAAATGGACCTTTCCAAATAGATCTTGACATGAAAATAATCCTACGCTTTTCTTCTTCTAATAATTAATTTATCAGTTCTTTTATTATTCCTAGTTCTATATCCTTTAGTTGGCTTTCCCCAAGGTGTAACTGGGTGTCTTCCACCCGAAGTTCTGCCTTCACCTCCACCATGGGGATGATCAACAGGATTCATAGCAACACCCCTTACATTTGGGCGTTTTCCAAGCCATCTGTTTCTTCCGGCTTTTCCTAAATTTATATTTTGATTATCTGGGTTAGATACAGCACCAATAGTGCATAAACATGAAGAAAGAACTAGCCTTACTTCCCCTGATGTCAATCGTAAAATCGAATAAGACAAATCCTTACCTATTAACTGCACATAAGATCCAGCCGATCTAGCCATTTGACCGCCCTTTCCAGGTTTTAATTCAATATTATGGATGATTGTTCCTACTGGAACAGAGGACAAGGGCATACAATTACCAGGTTTTATATCAGCCTTATTGGAAGAAATAATTTTATCTCCAATATCTAACCTTTGAGGTGCAATTATGTATCTAAGTTCATTATCCTCGTATTTAATAAGAGCAATATAGGCTGTTCTATTAGGGTCATATTCTATACGTTGTACTATTCCAGAAATATCTAATTTATTTCTCTTAAAATCAATTACTCTATACTTTCTTTTGTGACCTCCACCCCTTTGCCACATTGTTATTTTACCAGAATTATTTCTACCACCTGTCTTATTTAAACCTACGGTTAGTTTTTTTATAGGTTTGCCCTTATATAGATTAGATTTGTCTATTAAAACAAGTCCTCTTTGACCTGGGGTGTTAGGTTTGAATTGTTTTAATGCCATATTTAAGCTCCAATTGTTAAATCAATACTATTACCTGGAAATAGCGTAACTAATGCTTTTTTTGTATTGATCCTCCGCCCTAATATTCCCTTAAACCTCTTAACCTTACCCTTTAGCAAAATAGTATTAACAGACTTAACTTTAACAGAATAAATTTTTTCAATTGCAGATTTAATTTCTAATTTATTAGCCTTTACTGGAACTGAAAATACAATCTTGTTATATTCACTCAACTGGGTTGCCTTTTCAGTAATTAATGGGTTTAGTATAATTTGATACGCTTTGTTAATGCTTATACGAAGATCAATTTTTTTTCTAGGTCTTATGCTCATAATAATCGTTCCTCAACTAACGCTAATGCATCATCCAAAATTATAAGATTATCTTTTCTAACTATGTCGTATACATTCAGGCCTTCATAGGATAACAAATCTATATTAATGATGTTCTTAGAGGCCCTAATAAAATTTTCATCAACCTTTTTCCCAAAAATAAATAAAACATTATTCAAACCCATATTATTTAATTTTTTTTTAAGTGTTGAGGTTTTTCCATCAGATTTAGAAGATTCTAAAACTATTAATTTCCCAAGTTTGAGTTTATCAGAAAGGGCAAACTTGATACCCAATGTCTTAACCTTTTTATTTAATTTATGAACATGCGAATGGACAATAGGTCCATGGGCCATTCCCCCACCCCTAAATTGAGAAACAGAACCTGAACCATGTCTAGCTTTTCCAGTACCTTTTTGCTTATACATTTTTGCACCAGTCATTTTTACTTCACTTCTATTTTTAACTGAGTGCTTGCCGATTCTTCTTTTTGCCAACTGCCACCTAACAACTCTGGCAATTATATCTTTTCTTGGATCTAAGCCAAAAATTTTATCATTTAAATCAAAATCTTTACCAGGTTTGTTATCTATGTTTAGTGATTTAATTTTCAACATTGTCTCCATTTTTCTGTGAAAATTCATCAGCTACTGTCTCATCGCTTTTTTTGTCATTATTCACATCGTCGGCAACAATTTTCTCTTTTGAAAAAAGCCCTGCAGGAAAGGGTGCATTTTCCGGACATTTATGTTTGATTGCATCTCTTACCATAACAATACCATTTCTAGAGCCAGGAACAGAGCCTTCAACCAAAATTAAATTATCATTTTCAATTAATTTTCTAACTGTTAGATTTTGCGTAGTAATCCTTACATTTCCATATTGACCTGCCATTTTTTTTCCTTTCCAGGTTCTTCCTGGATCCTGGCTATTTCCAGTTGAACCATGGGATCTATGACTTATTGACACACCGTGGGAGGCTTGCATTCCTCCAAAATTATGCCTTTTCATAGCTCCTGAAAATCCTTTACCTTTGGATCTCCCAATTATATCGACCTTTTGTCCAGCAACGTAATGATTTACACTTAACTTATCGCCAATTTTCAAAAGACTATCTTCTGTAACTTTAAATTCAACAATCTTTTGTTTTGGTTCAATTTTAGATTTTGAAAAATGACCACGCATTGGTTTTGACGTATGTTTAGCTTTTTTTATCCCAAATCCAAGTTGTACAGCAATATATCCATCTTTTTCCATTGACTTCGTGGACACAACTTCAACATCTTCCATTCTCAAAACAGTAACTGGAATATGTCTACCCTTTTCGTCAAATATACGAGACATACCCATTTTTCTTGCTATCACTCCACAACGCATATCATTATTCCTTATATTTTAATCTCAACATCTACGCCAGATGCCAAGTCTAGTTTCATTAGAGCGTCAACTGTCTGTGGAGTAGGTTCAATAATATCTAAAACCCGCTTATGTGTTCTCATCTCAAACTGCTCTCTACTTTTTTTATCAACATGTGGTCCTCTAAGGACAGTAAATCTATTGAGAGAAGTAGGCAAAGGAATTGGCCCCCTAATCTTAGCACCTGTTCTTCTAGCCGTATTAACTATTTCTGAAGTAGATTGATCGAGTATCCTGTGATCAAAAGCTTTCAATCTAATTCTAATGTTTTGATTATCCATAAAATTATCCTTGTAACATAAGCATTAAAGTTAAGATCAAGCTTCGATGCTTGAAACAACTCCTGCACCTACGGTTCTTCCACCCTCTCTAATCGCAAATCTTAAGCCTTCATCCATCGCGATTGGTGTAATTAATTCAACAGATATTGCTATGTTATCTCCTGGCATTACCATTTCTGTGCCTGAAGGCAACTCTACCGCTCCAGTCACATCAGTTGTTCTAAAATAAAATTGTGGGCGGTAGTTACTAAAAAACGGTGTATGCCTTCCACCTTCATCTTTAGTTAATATATAAGCTTCACCCTTAAATTTTGAGTAAGGTTTAATCGAGCCAGGTGCAGATAATACCTGACCTCGTTCAACTTCTTCCCTTTTTGTACCTCTTAAAAGAACTCCAACATTGTCACCTGCTTCACCAGAATCTAATAATTTACGGAACATTTCAACACCAGTACATGTTGTTTTAGCTGTTTCTTTAATTCCAACAATTTCTATCTCTTCACCAACTTTCACAACACCCCTTTCAACACGACCCGTCACAACTGTACCTCTTCCAGAAATTGAAAATACATCTTCAATCGGCATCAAGAAAGGTTTATCCTTATCACGCTCAGGTTGAGGAATGTAAGAGTCTACAGCTGCCATTAACTCTGTAATTGAGTTCACACCAATGACCTCGTCGCGACCTTCTAATGCTGCTAAAGCACTACCTTTTATAATTGGAATATCATCACCAGGAAATTCATAACTACTTAATAATTCACGAATTTCGAGTTCAACTAACTCTAATAATTCTTCATCATCAACTTGATCAACCTTGTTCATATAAACCACTAATGAAGGAACACCGACCTGGCGAGCAAGTAAAATATGCTCTTTAGTCTGTGGCATAGGACCATCAGCAGCATTCACAACTAATATTGCCCCATCCATTTGAGCAGCACCAGTAATCATGTTTTTTACATAATCAGCATGCCCGGGGCAATCAACATGAGCATAATGTCGGTTCTCAGTCTCATACTCAACATGAGCAGTTGAAATAGTGATCCCTCTTTCTCTTTCTTCAGGAGCCTTGTCAATTTGGTCATAAGCAGAAAAATCAGCACGACCAGCATCAGCCATAACTTTTGTAATTGCGGCAGTTAAAGTAGTCTTACCATGGTCAACATGGCCAATTGTACCAATGTTCACATGAGGTTTGCTACGATCAAATTTTTCTTTAGACATCTTTATATGACCTTTCTGTA
>KB910528.1 GCA_000383115.1 alpha proteobacterium SCGC AAA015-N04 | reverse complement strand
CCCGCTATGCAAGATGAACCAATAATTTTTGTTGAAGTTGCCTTAACAAAAGAAATACCTTCAAATATTCAAAATGTTCTCCAAAAAGAAAGAGTTTTTCTGGATCCAGAGGAGGCTAAAGCAGCAGTTTTTTATTCAATTTCTAATTGTCAGAAAGGATTGACTGGTATTTCTTTTGGTAATTTTTTAATTAAACAGGTAGCTACTGATTTAAGTTACGAATTCAAAAATTTAAAGAATTTTGTAACTTTATCCCCAATTCCTGGTTTTAGAAATTGGATGAGAAATAAATATCCTAAATTGGACGCAAAAATAGAGAAGATTAAGAAATCAGATCAATTATCAAAAATAAAAGATGATTTATTAACCTGTTTAGGTGAATATTTCTTTAAATCTGAAAGGTCTGATAAAATGCCGAATGATCCAGTCGCGAGGTTTCATTTAGGTAATGGTGCATCTTTGGAACAAATTAACTTTATTGGAGACAGCTCATCAAATGGTATAAAATTATCTGGAGGATTGATGGTAAATTATTTATATGATCTTGAAAAGGTAGAGCAAAACCATGAGACTTTTGTAACAGAAAAAAAAATTAATATTTCAAAAAACGCAAAAAACAGTTTAATAAAATATTATAAAGAAATAGACTAATTCAATTGTAAAGGAAAAAAATGTTTGTTTTTAAATATATATTAATCTTAGTTTCAATTATTTTGTATAATGAGGTACCAAGTCATAACACATTTATTGGTGCATTCTTAATTATTACTTCTGGATTTATAATTACGCAATTTAGAAAGAAAAATTTAAAATAATGCCTTACTCAATTTAATAAGAAAATTCATTGTTTAACTTACTTATAAACTCATTTGCACCAGTTGCGATATTAATATTAATTGGCTATTTTTCAGCAAAAAAATCAATATTTAGTAAAGAAAATTCCATAGCAATTATTAAATATGTCGGTGTGGTTGCAGTACCAACCTTAACTTTAAAAATTATTTTATCTATAAGTATTTCTAATGTTAATTGGACACTTATTTTTAGCTATGTTTTTTCTGAATTCATCATTTATCTAACCGC
The DNA here is from genome assembly GCA_000383115.1 of alpha proteobacterium SCGC AAA015-N04. Taxonomy (GTDB): domain Bacteria; phylum Pseudomonadota; class Alphaproteobacteria; order Puniceispirillales; family Marisalimonadaceae; genus Marisalimonas. Next base: position 27,541 of record KB910528.1, on the reverse strand, counting down.
ACTATTAATTGGGAAATACATATTTAATCTTAAATGGAATGAAGCCATTTTAATTGGTATGGCCTCGTCATTTGCTAATCATCTTTTATTTGTTTACCCTATTGCGTTGAATGAATATCAAGCAGATTTAATTCATCCAATAGTTGCGATAATAGGTTTTGATGTAATTTTTTTAGTTATAAATCTAATCATATTAGATCTTATAAAATTTAAGAACCTAAAATTAAAAAATATATTTATAAAACAATTCTCTAATCTACCACTAATAGCACTTATCTTAGGTTTGACTGTAATTTTTCTTGATATTGAGTTACCTATAAGTATTCATAGGGCACTTGATTTTATTGCAAATTCTGCAGCACCATGTGCTCTCTTTGCAGCTGGTATTATCCTTTCCCAAAAATTGGAAAAAACTGAAATAAAAATTTCAAATTTAATTATTTTGTTCAAAATAATTCTTCATCCAGTTTTGTTAATTTTGATTATATGGAATTTAGATAATATTGATTTCTCATTAGCTGAAACAACCATCATGGTTGCATCTGCACCAGTAGGATTAATGGCATTAGTTTTCTCTACCCAATACAGTGTAAATCCCAATGCAATTACTAGAGCATTGATGATCACAACTTTATTTTCTATAGTAACGGTACCTTTAGCAAGTATGTTTGGATAGTATGATTAAATCCCAGCGTTGAATTTAAATCCAACATCCTCAAATTTTTTTGACAAATTTGGTTCTATTTTTTCCATTTGACTAGCTGCAATAGGGGTAAATGAAATATCATTCATATCATGAACACCTCCTGAAATAATAACTTGTAAAAGGCCTTCTTCTTTACCAATATTTGTAAAAGATCTACATACACCAGGTGGTATAGAGATTGTATCATGTTTTTTTAAAACTAACTCTTCTGATCCATCATCATTCCACTTAATAAGAAACTCTCCCTCTAAAACTGTAAAAGTCTCAAAAGTTGCTAGATGATTATGAAGACCCGGGCCTTGACCAACAGGACATTTAGCTAAAGTCATTGTAATTCCCCCAGCTCCAACAATAGGTGCACCTGAGTTTATAGGGGTTTTACCTTCTGAGGGATCAAGCCCGATTACAGAAAGTAATTCTCTTGCATAAACGATATCTTTACCTGCTTGAGGAATATCTTTATCAATTTGAATAGGTAGTGGCTTTAATTCAGCAAACCTGGAAACTCTTTTTTCCATTGTTGATTTTGTTATTTTTAAAGTTTTCATTATATCCTCATCAATAATTATTAATTATAATAATTAAAATAAATTAAATTAAAAGAAACTTTAAAAATCTAAAAAAAAGGGCCAAAAGACCTTTGATAAAAAATAAAAATATCAACTATAATGGTTGAATGTCAACAGCTTTTTCTTTACCAATTTTACCAGTTTCAAGATCAAAACCAGTTTTAGCACCATCTTTCAAAGTATTCATTCCAGCAGCTTCTAAATCAGAAATATAAACAAAAACATCTTTCGAACTACCTTTAGGCTCTATAAAACCATAAAAAATATTAGCATTAAACCATTTAAATGTACCATTTGGCATAATAGTTTCCTTGTTGTTTTTATCTTAAATATTAAGCTTATTTTGTTCAATCAAAACACGCTACATTAGATTGAACATTACATGACCAAGGAAGTCGATCTTATTAGTCAGACTAACTGACTGCCTTCTTAGGCTTAGATAAATATTTTCTTATTCTATAATCTTAAATATAGCAAATAAAATAAATTTAATTTATTATTAAAATCTCTAAAGAATTTAAAAACTTACTTTTATCTGCTTTTGTAAAATTTTTATTTTTACCTTGTAAAAAAGGATCTGATGACCTTAAGTCAGACATTAAATCTCTTGTGGCTAGTAAATTTCCAATATTCATTAAATTTAAAATTAAACCATCGTATTTTAAAACAGATGCGCCTTTGTCAATACACTTTGATGCCAATGGAATGTCAGAAGTTACAACAATATCTCTAGGATTTATATTTTTAAATATCCATTTATCTGCTTCATCTGATCCTTCAGGAACTATAATTAAATTTATTAAATTATTTCTAAACGGTCTTATACCTCCATTACAAACCATAAAAACTTCGATTTTGTGGCGTGTAGCAACTTTCATTATTTCGTCTTTAACTGGACATGCATCAGCGTCAACATAAATTTTCTTCATAATCTTATGATTTTATCTTCTAATTCTATTTGAGGAATTAGTCCTTTTAACCTTCTCAAAGACTCATTTTCTGACAAAGCTGGCACTATTGCAAAACCTTTCATATTTTCTATTTCTATTGCAATATCAGAATTTTCTTCATCTCTAAAAAGAACACACTCTTCAGGCAAGGAAAATGTTAGTTTCCAAATAGGCACTTTTCTTGGATAACTTAAATATCTATTTACTCTTGAGGCATCAATAGTTAATTTTTCAGTAGTTTTAATTTTCTCACCAGTGTTCAATTCATCTTCCTAAAATGATAAAGTTTAATAAAACTTTAAAATTATATATAATAAATGTTAATAATTTATTTATTTTAATTTTTGAAGGAAAATTTTATGCTTTTGGATGTAAGAACCTACAGATGCAAACCAGGTACAATTAATAAACATCTTAAACTTTATAGTGAAAAGGGTAAGCCAGCACAATCAAAGCATTTAGGACAACCACTACTTTTTGCAACCACTGAGACTGGTAATCCAAATGAATATACTCATATATGGGTATATAAAAATGCTGACGACAGGGAAAAGAAAAGAGCAGCTATGTGGTCTGACCCAGATTGGATTATTTACACTCAAGAAAGCGCAAAACTAGGAGCATTAGAATCCCAAGAAAATAAGCTGCTTAAACCTGTAGATTTTTATGATTTCAAAATTTAGTTAGATACTTACGCAGGTTTTGCAGCTCTATCTAAGAATTCGTCTCTTCGAGATAAATAAAAAGAATAACTATCTGGAAGATAATCCTTTGCATTTAATAAATTAAAGTGTGTGGCAGCTTTGTAAGCCCATTGTGTATCTGCAAGTAACTCTCTACCCATCGCAACTAAATCAGCTCTATTATTTGCAATAATATTATTAGCTTGTTCACTGTCAATTATAGCGCCAACAGCCATGGTGCTAATATCAGCATCCTTCTTAATTTTTTCAGAGTACGGAACTTGAAACCCAGGAATAATTTTTGATTTAGTGAGGACAGGTGATCCTGTAATACCTCCTGAAGAACAATCTATTACATCTACACCAGCTTGCTTTAATACTTTTGCTAATGATACGTTATCTTCCAGAGTAGCACCCTCACCTGGTGCATCAATTGAAGACAATCTATAAAAAATTGGCTTTCTATCAGGCCAAACTGATTTAATATCCGCAATAATTTCTTTAGCAAATCTTATTCTGTTCTCAAATGATCCTCCATATTGATCGCTTCTCTGGTTAGATATTGGAGAGAAAAAAGAATGTAATAAATAACCATGAGCTCCATGAATTTCAATTATATCAAAACCAGCCTTATCTGCTCTTTGAGCAGATGTTTTAAAAGCTTTTTTGACATTATTTATATCTTCCAACAACATCTCTCTAGGTACGGGTGAATTGTGATTAATTGGAATAGCACTAGGACCAATAGTTTGCCATGCAGGTTCTTCTTTTTCATCTTTAGTTATTGGAGAAGCTCCATCCCAAGGTCTTAAAAAACTAGCTTTTCTTCCAGCATGAGCAAGTTGAATTCCACTTACACAATTATATTCTTTAAAAGTTTTTGCAATTTTTGATAGTCCCTCTATGTGATCATCACTCCAAATTCCAGTACATCCATGACCAATTCTACCTTCAGGAGTGACGCCTGTTGCTTCAACAAAAGCAGCCCCTAAGCCGGAAAAAGCAAATCTTGAGTAATGCTGCAAATGCCAGTCACTTATCATGCCATCTTTAGCTTTATATTGACACATGGGAGATAACACTATCCTATTTCTTAAGGTTATAGATTTTATATTTAAAGATGAAAATAAAGGGACATCACTCATTTTAAACTCCTCAAAATGCTGCTTTTATTATTTAAGAAAAGATCTGAGTTTATTAGACCTTTGATAAGCTGACTGCATCATAAATGAAAGATCAGATCCAGACAATATGAATCTCATTCCCATTTTAATATACTCAGACATAAGCTCTTCATTATAAACACCTCCCATACCAGGTGTTTTTCCGTAATTTTTACATGCCTCTATCACTTTGATGTAAGCATCTTTCACTTTCGGATTAGAGTAATCACCTGGAATGCCCATCTCCATGCATAAATCATTGGTACCTATTAGTATAACATCAACACCTTCAATTGCAGCTATGCTATCAACATTTTCTATAGCCTCTGGACTTTCTAACATTATTACTATCAGCATATTTTTATTAATTGTACTTGCTACATCTGCTATTGGTTGTTGTTTAAAATCTAGTTGCGGTAAAACTCCTGTCATTGATCTGTGACCTTTAGGGGGATAAAGACAATATGAAACTAATTTTTTAGCAATATCTGCATTTTCCACATGTGGAAAAACTACTCCCATCGCTCCACAATCAAGAACTCTTGTCGCATGATGATGAGCAAAATCTGGTACCCTTACAATTGGTGTTATTCCTGCATCTTGAGCAGCCACTGAAATTTGAGACGCAATATCAATATCCATACTATTGTGCTCCATATCAATGAATAACCAATCATAACCACTGGTTGCCATTATTTTGCCTATGTCAACCGTTCTACTTTGCCTTAATCCAACTCCTAAACATAACTCATTATTTAAAATTTTTTCTTTTGCGATATTCTTCATAAACAATCATCCAAATATTAGTTATTGATCTATCTTATAACATTGTAAAAATTTATCACCTCAAATAATTTTTTAAATAAAAAAATATTTTTTGATTTAAATTAATATACATATTGTTATTATGTTCGATAATTTTATTTCATAGGGAGATAATAAAATTAAAGATAAAAATCTAATACCATTTCCAGAAACCAGTAAAGCACTACCTATAGCTATGCTTAGGGCTAGAGAAGCTATTATGATATCTTTTAGACCAATACTTGCAAAACATGGTTTTACAGAACAACAGTGGAGAGTCCTAAGAGTTCTTGGTGAAAAAGGTCCCTCCGATGCAGGACAAGTAGCTTTTGATGCATGTATATTAGCTCCAAGTCTTTCAAGAATTATTGGTAAACTTGAAAAAGAAAAATTTATTTCTAGAGTTATTGATCAAAAAGATGGTAGGCGAGTGAATTTATTGCTTACACAACTAGGTCAGGAAACTTTGAATAAAATAGTTCCTGACATGGATGTAGTTTATAAAAATATTCAAAAGCGTTACGGTGAGGAAAAACTTGCTAAATTACTTGAGTTGCTTGGAGGTGTAAGTGAATGGAGAGGTAGATAGAATTATTATAAAATTATATCAAATTTTTTCGCAATTTCTCCTATACTTTTTAGAGTTTCTTTACTCAAACAAATACCGTTTTCAATAGATTTTTTTCTACTCAAAAGTGCATTCTGTCCGGGCATTCTTACTTTGTTGTTTTTATCAATTGGAGGATTATTTATACATTCATTATAAAGAAAACTCATTTCATTTTTAAAAGCATCTATACCTGCAAATGCGTTGGGGTCAATAACTTGGATGTAAATAGATAGGTTCATGGTTTTAAGTTTTCTACTTCTTCCAGATCCTGAAAGTCCTTGAGATAATGCTTCAATTCCTAATGCAAGTCCAAATCCTTTATGACCATACTCAAGACCACCCAAAGGCATAACTGTTCCATTATTTTCAAAAACTTCTTTCGGATCATTAGTGGGAATACCGTCCTTAGTAAGTAAACAATTAAAATCAAATATTTCATTTTTGACTATTTTATCTGCAATCATATTATTAGTAGTAATCGAAGCACTTATGTCAATTATTACAGGTTCACCATTAGTTGGAAATGCCAAAGCCATTGGATCAGGTGTAAGTAATGCTTTAGTTCCACCAAACGGCGCAACCGAAGCAGCGGAAGGAACTGAACATTTAATCATTGGGACTAAACCTTGTTCAACAACAGGTATTAGATAAGCTGCTAATGCACCATTATGATGACTGTTTTTAATTAAAATAGTTGAAACCCCATAGATTTTTGCACGTTCAGATGACAATTTTAACCCTTGTTTAGTTAGCCATATACCAGGTAAGTTATCCCCATCAATTGTTATACAACTTCCAGTATCATTAAGTATAATTTGACTGCCTGATGCTTTCATATTACCTGCTTCAATATCTTTAATATAAAGTGGCAAAAGCCTAACACCATGTGTGGAGTGCCCCATCATATCAGCTTCCACTAAAATTTCTGATGTGTCATTGGCCTTTTCATCATCCATACCTAATTTTTTAAATATAGAATTACAAAATTTGATCAATTTGGATTGAGTTAACATTTAAGGCCTTAGTTAGCTAATAAAGTTCTTTATTTTATTACTTTATTTCATTACATAAATATCTTGTGATTGAGGCATTTGCTGCCAGAATAAAGGATAAAACATTATTATCTAGAAAAAATATATCTTGTATATGTGTCCAAGGTTCATTTCTATCAAAAGCGTAAGCTTTACCAGTTCCCAGATCGAGTATCTCATATTTTGATTTATTAACTATAAAATAACCAGACTTTAATCCTTCGCCGTCTTTTATAGTGATTTCCACAGGCTTTTCCTTACCACTTATTTTAAAAACTTGTATTCCATTTGATCTTACTGCCGCAGCGCTTTTTGGTTTACAACTATACTTTGTTTCTTTTGCATATGAATTTACGGAGAATAAAATAATTGAAACTAAGATTAATATATATTTAAAAACAAACATTTTTTTCCTTTACAATTGAATTAGTCTATTTCTTTATAATATTTTATTAAACTGTTTTTTGCGTTTTTTGAAATATTAATTTTTTTTTCTGTTACAAAAGTCTCATGGTTTTGCTCTACCTTTTCAAGATCATATAAATAATTTACCATCAATCCTCCAGATAATTTTATACCATTTGATGAGCTGTCTCCAATAAAGTTAATTTGTTCCAAAGATGCACCATTACCTAAATGAAACCTCGCGACTGGATCATTCGGCATTTTATCAGACCTTTCAGATTTAAAGAAATATTCACCTAAACAGGTTAATAAATCATCTTTTATTTTTGATAATTGATCTGATTTCTTAATCTTCTCTATTTTTGCGTCCAATTTAGGATATTTATTTCTCATCCAATTTCTAAAACCAGGAATTGGGGATAAAGTTACAAAATTCTTTAAATTTTTGAATTCGTAACTTAAATCAGTAGCTACCTGTTTAATTAAAAAATTACCAAAAGAAATACCAGTCAATCCTTTCTGACAATTAGAAATTGAATAAAAAACTGCTGCTTTAGCCTCCTCTGGATCCAGAAAAACTCTTTCTTTTTGGAGAACATTTTGAATATTTGAAGGTATTTCTTTTGTTAAGGCAACTTCAACAAAAATTATTGGTTCATCTTGCATAGCGGGGTGAAAAAAAGCAAAACATCTGCGATCTTTTGGAGCCAATCTAGTTCTTAATTCATCCCATGAATTTATTTCGTGAACAGCTTCATAGGCAATAATCTTTTCTAATATATGAGCAGGAGTTTCCCAATTTATTGGTCTTAAAATCAAAAAACCTCTATTAAACCAATTTTTAAACAAATATACAAAATCATAATCAACTGCTTTTAACTCTGGCTTTTTTTTAATTAGTTCTAGTAATCTTTTTCTTAAGTTTACTAGCCTAATTGTCCCTCTTGTTATTCCATTACATCTTGTAAAAATATCTCTTCTTAAAGGTTCAGATAGTTTCATCAATTTAATTAAGTTTTCTGATGTTTTTTCACTTTTATAGTTTTGTGTAGCTAAATACAAATCGTCTGAATTAACTTCGAAATTCTTTCGTAAAATTTCAAAAAAATTAATTAATTCCTTATCATTAAGTCGTTCACAATGAGAGATTAACAATTCTGCGTGACTAAGAGCAGAAACTTCACCTTTTGCAGACACAACATTCTCGACATATTCTGATGTTGTAAGAGATTTCTTTTTTTCAAATAAAAAGTTTAAAGACTTATTTATCTTAGGTTTATCAAATAAAGAATTTAGTAGTCCTTGGAAGAATTTAATTTTTGTCACAAAACTTCACCCATAATATAATTTGGTAACCAAGTAGCTATTTCAGGAAAAAAACACAATAATATTATTGCAATTACCATGCACATTACAAAAGGAAGTGAGCCTCTTAGAATTTTATTCAGGGGAATTTCAGGTGCTATTCCATTTATGACATAAAGATTTAATCCTACTGGTGGAGAAATAAGACCAATTTCCATATTTATTGTTAAAATAACCGCAAACCAATATGGATCAAAACCTGCATTTATAATTATTGGTAATAAAATTGGAGCTGCCATTACAATAACAGCAACTGGTGGAAGAAAAAAACCTGCTATTAATAGGAATATGTTAATTGTAAACATTAATACCCATCGGTTTACCTCGAGCGTACCAATCCACTCAGCAATACTCTGTGTAATAAATAAACTAGATAACATATAAGAAAAAACACCTGCAGCACCTATTATGAAAAGAATCATTATGGACTCTCGTGTGGAGTCCCTTAAGACTATCCATAATGATTTAGGTGCCCAAAGTTTGTATATTATTATTGCTACAAGCAGACATAATATAGCTCCGACCGCAGCAGTTTCTGATGGGGTCGCAACCCCACCATACAAAGAATAAAGAACTCCAAGAATAATTGCAAAGAAAGGTATAACTCTAGGCAATATCTCAACTCGTTCTTTCCAACTAAAAATCTTTCTATTCAAAGCTTCAATATTTCCTGAATTCCAAGTGGAAAATATTGACCAAAGCATAAAAAGCAATACTAATAAAAGTCCTGGGAGCGCACCTGCTAAGAAAAGTCTTCCAATAGAAGTTTCAGTTGAGATACCATATACAATCATTGTTACTGAAGGTGGTATTAATATTCCTAAAGTGCCTCCAGCGGCAATAGATCCAGAGGCAACTTCATCAGAATACCCCCTTTTTTTCATTTCAGGAATGCCCATTTTACCTATAGCGGCACACGTAGCAGGACTAGACCCAGACATTGCTGCGAAAAGTGCACACGCACCTAAGTTTGAAATCACCAAACCTCCAGGAACCCTAGTAAGCCATCTGTCTAGAGCTTCATATAAATCTGCGCCAGCCCTTGTAGAGGATATTGCAGCTCCCATAATTATAAACATTGGAATTGATAAAAGAGCAAAATTATCTAAATGACCATAAAAAATTTCAGGCATTAATTCTAATGATCTAAACCCATCAAAAACGAATAAGAAAAGACATGATACTATCAATAAACCATTTGCAACAGAAACTCCTGAGAACAATATTAAAACAGTTGTGAATGCAACTAATAAACCTAAAGATAATGGATCCATTTATTGTTCTCCTTTGTCAAAAGGAGCTTCTCGTCCAGTCATCATTAATAAGAAATCGGCAATTAATTGGTTTAAAAACAAACCAAATCCTATCGGCAAGGCTGCATATGGAAATTTTAATGGAACTGCAGTGACTGTATCAGAAGTCCAATTTCTTTCATAAGCAACAAACCAATAATCAAATCCATAAATAAACATTATTGTTACTATAATTATGCTCGTTAGACTTGTAACAATTGCCAGAGGTTTTTTATATATTGGCTTAATAAAGGTTGGTAAAAGGTCAACATTAACATGTCCACGTAAAAGTTGTATGTAAGATAGACCAATTAATGTTGCTCCCACCATCATATAAATAACAGTTTCAGTTTGCCAAGCTGTTGAAAGATTCAAAACAAATCTAACCCAGATCATTTGTACTGTTATTAATACCGCAATTAAAATCATAAATGCAGCAATCACACCAGCTACCCTAGAAATAATTTTTGTAAAATTTATGTAATTATCTAGCATAAGTTATTTTAAATTCTTCAGAGAAGTGGCAAGTGTTTACTTGCCACTTTAAAGTATTAATCAACAGATAAAGCTAAATCCAATAGTCTTTGACCATCTTTATAACCTGAAACAAACTTTTTATAGGAAGTTTCTTTTGCTATTTCACGCCATGCGTTAAATTCGTCTGCAGACATTTCTTTTATTTGAACTCCATTTTTCTTAAAAACATTAACAGATGCCTGATCTTCTTTTTTCGCTTCAGCAAGATAATAAGCCTCAGCTTTTTTTGCACCATCCATAATAGCTTTTTGCTGATTTTTATTTAATTTTTCAAATATTGTTTTGTTCATTAGAAGAGGTTGATACATAAACCATAAAGCAGTTTTACCTGCTGGTGTGTAGCATTTCACTTGCTCATAAATTCTATATGAGACAAAAGAAGATGAGGAAGTGTTTGCGGCTTGCAAAACGCCAGTTTGCATAGCATTATATATAGCTGATGATGGCATTGATGCAATTGAAGCCCCTGCCCCAACCAACATTGTTTCAAAGGCTTTTCCTGCAGCCCTCGTTTGTAAACCCTTAACGTCACTTGGGCTAGTTATACACTTATTTTTACCAGCAAATCCTCCAGCTAAATAACCATGAACAACTACCATTACGTCGTCACCTGCCATTATCTTTTGGATTTCTTTCATAAACGGAGAGTAATTTAACCTAGCAGCATGATCATGATTCTTAACTAGACCAGGCATTAAAGTTAAATTATAGGCTGGTTGTTGACCACCTGCATATGACAACGGAAAAACTGTCATATCTAATTGACCTCTTGTTAGCGGTTTATATTGTTCTTTTGGTTTAAAAAGTGATTTAGAAGGAAATATTTTTATTTTCAACCCAACATTTGCAGTTTCAACATGATCAGCAAGAATTTGTGCAAATTTATGCCTGACATCTTTTGTTGACCATTGATGGGACAACCTTAATTCTTTTGCAGAAACCCCTGCCGAGAGCACTATTGCTCCTATTGTAGCCATTGTTAAACTTCTAAAATTCATTGTCGAATTCCTCTCTTTAATTTTATTAATTGAGATTTAATTAATACACATTTATAATAATAAAAAAACCTAAATATTAGGAAGTTATTTGTTTACCAATAACTCTGCAGCTTTAGAAATCCCTCCTTTTTGATGAGGAATACCGGCTAAATCAAGACCCATTTCTACACCTGTCAATGTTCCCATTAACATTAAATCGTTAAAGTCACCAAGATGACCTATCCTAAACACTTTTCCTGAAAGTTTGGACAAGCCATTTCCAAGAGACATATTAAAGTTCTCTAAAATTATTTTTCTTAGATTATCAGCATTATGGCCTTTTGGTAACATAACAGCTGTTAAAACATTTGAAAAATCCTTTTCTTCTTTACATACGATCTCTAAACCCCATGCTTGCACAGCAGCTCTAGTTGCTTGAGCATGTCTTTCATGCCTGTGAAAAACATTATCAAGCCCCTCTTCATGAATCATATTGATCGCTTCTTTTAATCCATATAATAGATTAGTTGCAGGTGTATACGGGAAAGAACCTGATTTGTTAGCTTCTATTTGCTCTTCCCAATCCCAGTAAGATCTTCGCATACCCGAAGTTTTAGCTAATTTCAAAGCCTTTTCTGATATTGCATTGAAGGATAATCCAGGTGGTAGCATAAGTCCTTTTTGGGATCCAGAAACTGTAATATCAACACCCCATTCGTCATGTTTATACTCCATTGATCCTAAGCCTGAAATAGTGTCAACCATCAACAAAGCTTCATGATTAGCTGAGTTCAATGCTTTCCTAACTTCTTCAATTCTTGAAGTACAACCTGTGGACGTCTCATTATGAACCACACAAACAGCTTTTATCTGTTTTTCAGTATCCTTTTGTAATCTTTCATAAATTTTTTCAGGCTCAGCCCCTCTTTGCCAGTCAGTCTCCAGAAACTCTGTCTTTATTCCAAGTCTAAGTGCCATTTTATTCCATAAAGATGCAAAATGACCTGTTTCTACCATAAGAACTAAGTCGTTTTCTTTAACTGTATTAACTAGTGCTGCCTCCCACGCACCTGTTCCTGATGCAGGGTATATGATAACACTAGATTTAGTTTTAAAAATTGTCTTGATTCCCTCAAGACAATCATTAGCTAAATTAGAAAATTCAGAACCTCTATGATCAATAGTAGGATAATCCATCGCACGTAAAATTCTGTCAGGAACATTTGAAGGACCTGGTAACTGAAGAAAGTGTTTACCTGGCATATAATTTTTATTCATTCATTAATCCATGCTATATTATTATCTTTAATTGAAACTATCGGAAATATATTTTACTATTTATACACTTAATTATATTAATTTCCATATAGAATTTAAATTCTCACTGAAGGTTATTTAGATGTCAGAAGGACATGTAGATCAATTACTAGATAATTTAAAAAGAAAAACTTCAGCAGAAGTTTACTCTGATAATTTTAATAAAGGTAGATACGCCACTGACGCATCAATATATCAGATGATGCCATTTGGAGTTTTAATACCAAAAACAAAAAAAGATTTAATTGAAACAGTTAACTATGCACGCGAAAAAAGAATACCCTTACTAGCACGTGGTGGCGGGACATCACAATGCGGTCAAACTGTAAATAACGCAATCGTTATTGATAATTCTAAATATTTAAACAAAGTTTTAGATTTTGATAAAGAAAAAATGACATGTGTTGTTGAACCTGGAATTGTATTAGATGAACTTAATCGTTTTTTAAAACCATATGGGTTGTGGTTTCCTGTAGACGTATCAACTTCAAGCAGAGCTACAATAGGAGGAATGGCGGGTAATAATAGTTGTGGTGGCAGATCAATAAGATACGGCATGATGAGAGATAATGTTATTGACATTGAAGCTATATTGTATGACGGGTCAATCTATAATTTTGGAAAAATAGAGAACAATTGTCTGCCGTATAGTAACGGGGTCGCTCCTGAAATTATTAACAATCTTCAAAAATTAGCAAATGATAATAAAAAAGAAATTATTTCAAAATTTCCAAAAGTTTTAAGAAGAGTTGGCGGGTATAATATTGATGCCTTACTAACGGATGCTATGGCGAACAGACCAAATGGTAAAGTAGGTGATGGAATTAACTTATCTCATTTGTTAGTTGGATCAGAGGGGACATTAGCTTATTCGACTGCAATTACTCTAAAATTATCTCCTCTACCATCAAAAAAAATAATGGGGGTTTGTCATTTCCCATCATTTTATGAAGCCATGGACGCAGCGCAACATATTGTTCCCTTAGATCCAGTGGCTGTTGAGTTGGTAGATGACACTATGATAAATCTAGCTCAAAAAATTGACATTTTTAAACCAACCATAGATGGAGTGGTAAAAGGCAATCCAAAATCTCTTCTTCTTGTTGAATTTGCTGAAGAGAATATGGACGAAAATCATAGAAGATTAAAAAAACTTCATCAACTGATAGGAGATCTAGGATATTCTTGGAATAAAGGAATTAGAAATGGAGGTGTAGTTGATGTAATCGACAGTAACCTCCAATCTAAGGTAAGCGAAATGAGAAAATCTGGTTTAAACATAATGATGTCAATGAAAAATGATGCAAAACCTGTCTCGTTCATTGAAGATTGCGCTGTCGAACTTAAAGATTTGGCTGAATATACAGACGGATTAAATAAAATATTTGATAAATATAATGTTAAAGGTACCTGGTACGCGCATGCGTCAGTTGGTTGTTTGCACGTTAGGCCTGTTTTGAATATGAAAATTCAAGATGACGTTGATAAAATGAGAAATATTGCCAATGAAACAAGTAGCTTAGTAAAAAAATTTAAGGGTTCTTATTCAGGTGAGCATGGCGATGGCATAGCCCGTTCTGAATTTAATGAGGTAATGTTTGGCAAAAAAATGACTAATATATTTAAAAGTATTAAAAATTCTTTTGATCCTTTAAATATCTTCAATCCAGGAAAGATTGTGGATGCTCCAAAATTAGATGAAAGGGATTACTTTAGATATGCGCCATCTTATAATGCTAAAAATATTGACACTATATTAGATTGGTCTTCTTGGACAGGTTCAAGTGGAGGTTTTCAAGGGGCTATAGAAATGTGTAATAATAATGGTTCATGTAGAAAATTAGAAGGTGGAGTTATGTGTCCTTCTTTTAGAGTAACAAAAGATGAAAAGGACTCCACAAGAGGAAGAGCAAATTCGCTTAGATTAGCTCTCTCAGGACAGCTTGGCAAAGATGCTTTATTCAGTGAAAGAATGAATGACACCATGAAACTTTGTGTTTCTTGTAAAGCATGCAAACGTGAATGTCCAACAGGAGTTGATATGTCAAAAATGAAAATTGAAATTTCAAATCTAAGAGCAATAAAAAATGGATTAGACATTAAAAGCAATCTTGTTGCATTTCTTCCATACTATGCATCAATTGCATCAAAATTTTCTTTTATTTTCAATTTAAGAGATAGGCTACCTGGATTAGCAAAACTGAGTGAAATATTTTTAGGCTTCACATCAAAAAGGCCTCTTCCAAAATGGAGACAGGATTATTTTAGGGATAATGAATTACCAAGTAATTTAAATACAAATGAAAATTCTATTCCAGTGATTTTATTTGTAGATACATTTAACCGATATTATGAACCAGACAACGTTAGATCAGCAATCAAAGTTTTAAGAAAAGCAGGATATTTCCCATTTATTCCAACTTTAGAAAACTCAAGTAAAGTTCTTTGTTGTGGTAGAACATATCTAACCAATGGACTAATTAATCATGCAAAAAAAGAGGTATTAAATATATTGGAGACATATAGGCCTTATCTCAAAAATGGGATATCTGTTGTTGGCTTAGAACCTTCTTGTATTCTTTCATTTAGAGATGAAATACCCAACATGATTAAAAATAAAGAAACCAATTATTTAAAAAACAACACATATACATTTGAGGAGTTACTATCAAAGCATAGTGAAGAATTAAAATTCAAAAAATTAACAAAAAAAGTCTTACTTCATGGTCACTGTCATCAAAAAGCTTTTGATGTCGTAAAACCAATTGAAGATATATTAAAAAATATTAAAGGTGCTGAAGTTGAAACAATTGAAACAAGCTGTTGTGGAATGGCAGGTTCTTTTGGTTATGACAAAGATACATATAACATTTCAATGAAAATGGCCAATGAAAAACTTTTCCCAGCAATTAATAAAAATAAAGGTGAAACCACTATAATAGCAGATGGTACATCTTGTAGATGTCAAATTAAAGACGGTCTTAATAGAGAGGCTATTCATTTAGCCAAGTTTCTAGATCAAAATATAATTTACTAAAAACAATTTAAGATTTAGTCTATTATTTTAAGAGGGAAGAATGCCAAGTAAAACGAGAAAGCCAACGTCCTTTCATTGGGGTAGTTATTATGCTGAAACTGAAAATGAGAAGCTAATTGGAATACGTCCATATGAAAATGACAAAGACCCTTCTAAGATAGCAAATGGAATTACAAACAGCATTGACGATGAATTACGAATAAGAGTACCTCATGTTCGAAAAGGTTACCTTAGAGAAATTCGGAAAGAATTAGCCAATAGTAAAATGGCTCTGACTGGTAAAAGAAGTAGGGATAAAAGAGGTTTAGATAGTTTTGTACCTGTTAGCTGGGAAGAGGCAATTGATGTTGTTGCTTTTGAACTAAGTAGAATCAAAAAAAATTTTAAAAATAAAGCATTCTTTGCTGGCTCTTATGGTTGGGGTTCTGCTGGAAGATTTCATCATGCCCAAAGTCAACTTCATAGATTTTTTAATTGCTATGGCGGATATACTAGGTCAGTAAACACCTATTCATATGCAGCTAGTGAAACAATTATGCCCCATGTTATTGGTATGACATATCGGCAATTTCTTGATACTCACACTGATTGGGATAATATTAAAGATAATACTGAATTAATAGTTATGTTTGGTGGATTACCTCTAAAAAATGCACAAGTTACCTCTGGGGGAGTTGGAAAACACACAACCAAAGAATACATAAAAAGGTGTGCACAAAAAGGTATAGAATTTATCAACATTAGCCCAATGGAAATGGAAGCTGATATAATAAGTAAAGCTGAATGGGTGAAAATAAGACCAGGTACAGATACAGCATTAATGCTAAGTATTGCGTATATTTTAGAAATAGAAAGCCTAGCTGACAGAGATTTCCTAAAAAAATATTGTGTCGGATACGACAAATTTGTTAAATACCTAAAAGGTATATCAGATGGTAAAGCTAAGACGCCTTTCTGGGCATCTAAAATTACTGGAATTCAAAGTAATACAATTTATAATTTAGCAAAAAAAATGTCCTCAAATAGAACAATGATTACTGGAGCTTGGGGCTTACAACGGCAGCAGTATGGTGAACAGCCACACTGGATGATAACTGTTCTTGCTTGTATGTTAGGACAAATAGGACTTCCTGGTGGAGGTTTTGGCCTTGGATACAGTGCAGAAAACGGAATTGGAAACCCAGTTCAACATTTTAAGTGGCCTTCATTAGAGCAGTTCAAAAATCGTGTTTCTGAGTTTATTCCTGTGGCTAGAATTTCAGATATGCTATTAGAACCAGGAAAATTTTTTTCTTATAATGGAAAAGAAATAAAATACCCAGATATAAAGTTGGTATATTGGGCAGGTGGTAATCCCTTTCATCATCAGATGAATCTAAAGAAGCTTAGCAAAGCATTTAAACAACCTGATACTATAATAGTAAATGAAATCTGGTGGAATAGCCTTGCAAGACACTCTGATATAATATTACCAGTAACAACTTCCCTAGAGAGAAATGATATAAGTATTAAACATTGGGATCAGACGATTTCACCAATGCATAAAGTAATTGAACCTATAGGAGAGTCTAAATCTGACTATGAGATTTTTTCTGAAATTGCTTCAAAATTAAATTTTAAAGATAAATTCACTGAAGGTAAAGATGAAGATAAATGGCTTAGGCATATTTGGGATGAAGCAAGAAGTAAAGCAAAAGACGAAGGATTTTCTTTACCTGATTTTGATAAGTTTTGGAAAAATGGTTTTCAAGAAGTATTATCTCCAAAAAAGCAAACTATTTTATTAGAAGATTTTAGAAAAGATCCTCAAAAAAATCCAATCTCCACACCATCAGGGAAAATAGAAATTTTTTCTGAAACAGTTGATAGTTTTAACTATCAAGACTGCCCTGGACATCCTACTTGGTTGGAACAAAAAGAATGGCTTGGATCAAATTTAACAAAACAATACCCACTTCAACTAATTTCAGGTCAACCACATAATAGATTACACAGTCAGCTTGATAATGGTTCTGAAAGTCAAAATTATAAAATATTAGGTAGAGAACCAATAAAAATTCATCTTCAAGACGCCCAATCAAGAGGGTTAATTAACGGTGACATTGTTGAGGTATTTAACAAAAGGGGCAAATGCCTTGCTGGTGTAATTATTAGTAATGAGGTAATGAAAGGAGTTGTTTTTCTACCTGTTGGTGCGTGGTATGATCCAATAAATGATGGCGATTTTTGTATACATGGAAATCCAAATGTTTTGACAGAAGATATTGGCACATCATCTTTAGCTCAAGGACCATCAGCACATTCAACTTTAGTAGAAATAAAAAAATATACTAAAGAACCACCAGAAATTAATGTTTTACACAAACCCAACATTGTAAATAAGTAGAGAACTCTGTCTTGAGCATTGAAATTTGTATCATTAATCCTTATGCATCTGCTATTTCAAATGAAAAATTAAAGCTTTGTGCACAAAAAATATTAAATAAAAATTCTAGTATTTTCATAAGTGATAAAAATTTTCAAGAAGACTACTATGATTTACACAGAGAAACTATAAATGTTTCAAAATTACTTAACGCAGTTGAAACAAATAATTCTTCAGACGCCTTTATAGTTATTTCCTTTGAGGATATTGGTGTCGATACAATAAGAAAAGTAACAACAAAACCTATAATTGGTTTAGGTGAAGCTACATTTTATACTGCCAATATGATTGCAAATAAGTTTTCAATAATCACTAATTTATCTCAATCACATGAAGCTTTAAAAAATAACTTAATAAAATATGACATGGAACATAAGTGTGTATCTATGAATTCAATAGAAGTTCCAGTGTTAGATATGGACACAATGTCAAAATCAAACCTAAATAAATTAGATAACGAAATTCAAAGAACAATTTCAGAAAATGATCCAGAGGCAATAATTATTACAAGCCCTGGTATTTTAAATTTATCAAAAAATTTAAGTAACAAGTTCAACATACCCATTATTGAAGGAGTAACAGCTGCAACAGCTTTAATAGAGAATTTTGTCAAACTAGATATACAAATAAAAAAATTTTCTACTAAACCTAGTCGAAATTTTGGAGTGCCAATTTAAATTAATTATAAAAACTCGTTCTCTAAATCTTTTTCTAACAAACTCTGATCTCTTTCTGAGTAGTCTCCATAGCCAGCACCACCAGGTGTATGAATTTGTAAGATATCCCCTGATTTAATGACTTGTGTACCTTTACCATTCAACTTCCCTTTACCCTTAATTGAAACATGTCCAGGTTTACCGTTGCTTCCATTTAAACGACCTCTTGCAGGATATTTAATTCTATCAAAAGAAGCTAAAAGATCCATATCCTCATCAATTGCTGATTTTATTTCAATTAATTGACCCAAACCACCATTATATTTTCCTTTACCACCACTTCCTGGATTATATTCTTTTTTTAAGAACAATAATGGAGCAACAGCCTCATTAATTTCAACTGGAGTTCCTCTTACACCAGATGGATAAGCCGTGGCTGATAACCCATCCTTATTAGGCCTGGCTCCCGTTCCACCATTAACTACCGCAGTGACAGCAAATAGTGAGTTATTGTTTGCTCCTCTATCAGTTTTTCCACGAAATGTGATATTCCATAAACAAGAAGCACCTTCTGCAGGAACTTTATCGGGTATAGCTTTTTCTAAACAACCAAAAACTACATCTGGAAGCATTTGTCCTATAATATGCCTTGCACATACAGCAGCAGGATATGGAGCGTTTAAAATAGAACCTAATGGCGCATCAATTTCAAAAGGTTTTAGAGAGCCCGCATTATTTGGTATTTCAGCACTTACAAGACAACTTAAACCAAAGCAGGTATAAGCCTTAGTATATGATAATGGAACATTTATACCAAATTTAGATTTGTCAGAAGTGCCTGTATAATCAACTGATATTGATTTATCAGAAACCGTCAGTTTAGCCTCTAATTTAATATCTTTTTCAAATCCATCTATCATCATAGAATTTTCATATACACCATTTGGGATTTTCTTAATTTCATTTTCTACGGCTGAAAGTGACTTATCATATATAAAATCAGATAAACTCTTTAAGTCATCAATTTCAAATTCATTCATCATTTCTACTAATCTTTTGCAACCTATGTCATTACATGCAGCCAATGAGTAAACATCACCTTCTGTTTCTACTGGTTGTCTTGTGTTTTGGCTAACTAGCTTTAACAATGTTTCATTCATGACACCTCTGTCAGCTAATTTTAACATAGGTATATAAAGACCTTCCATGTGTATATCAGTAGCATCAGGACCTACTCCCAATCCTCCAATATCAGTCAAATGGGATGTACATGAAAAAAGACCAACTATTTTGTTGTCTTTGAAACAAGGGGTTGTAAGTACAAAATCATTTAAATGACCTGTACCCATCCATGGATCATTTGTAATGAAAATGTCTCCTTCATTCATTGTATTAAGAGGAAAATAATTTATAAAATGCTTAACTGACTCCGCCATTGAATTAACGTGGCCAGGAGTGCCAGTAACTGCTTGAGCCATCATTCTTCCTTCTAAGTCAAATACTCCAGCAGATATGTCTCCACATTCACGAACAATTGGGCTAAAGGCAGTTCTAACTAGTGTTTGACCCTGTTCTTCAACGACAGACAGAAGTCTGTTCCACATAACTTGATTTTGAATATTATTTTTATCATCAATTAAATTATTATTCATTATCTATATATTCCATTTGCAAAAAATTATTACTTAAAACTTTTGTATTAAAATTATTAGAGACAACTATTGTAGTCTGAGCCTCTGTAATTACACATTGACCTTGTATTAAGTCACCTGGATTTAACTCTGATCTTTCGTAATTTGGTATTTTAATTTTTTCTCCGCTTTCATAATCACAGAAATCAATTAGTAAATTTTCTTTAATTTTTTTATAAGAATCTAACTCTACATATTCATTTGAATTCTCTCTGAAAATAGATAATGATAAAGACCAAGTTAAAATTTCTATGTCTGCATTTGGTAGTATTCTAGAATATAGTTTTTCGTAATTTGCTTCAAAAGAGTTTTTGATTTTTTTTGCGTCTTCATCAGATAACACCTCGTTGTCAATAGGCACTTTAATTTCGTGTCCTTGTCCAGCATATCGCATAAATGCAAAACGCTCTTCGATATACTTTGTTTTTTCAGAATTATTTTGTATAATTTTTTTTGCTTCATCCCTCATGGAACTTAGTAAATTATTAACTTTTTCAAAGTTAAATTTATTTAATAACATTCTAAGACTTTTAACTACTTCGTATCCAAAAGGTGCTTTCAAAAAACCGACTGCTGAACCTACGCTTGCATTTGTAGGGATGATAATTTTTTTAACTCTTAATTTTTCTGCAACTCTTGAGATATGAAGAGGGGCAGCTCCTCCAAATCCAATCATCGTTCTGTTTGATGTTTCGTGACCTTGTTCAACGGTGTGAACTCTAGCTGCATTTGACATAGTTTCATCTACTATTTCAGATATTGCTAATGCTGCTGTTTCAGTTTTAATGTTAAGCTTGTTACTTATATTTTTTGTAATTGCATTGTTAGCAAATTTTTTGGATAGATTTATTTTACCCCCTGCAAATTTATTAGCATCAATCTTACCTATTACTAAATCTGCATCCGTAATTGTTGGATTATCACCCCCGTTAGAGTAACATGCTGGACCTGGATTTGAGCCAGCACTGTCTGGACCAGTAATTATTTGTTCCAACTTATTTACCCGCGCTATGGATCCACCTCCTGCGCCAATCTCAACCATTTCGATTACAGGAATTCTCAAAGGTAAGCCACTTCCTTTTTTAAATCTTGCTTTTCTATCAACTTCAAACTCTCGAGCTTTAATTGCTTTCTGGTTTTCAATTATGGTTATCTTAGCGGTTGTTCCTCCCATATCGAATGATATCACTTTATCTAATTTCAAATCTTCAGCTATAGATGTTGCCAAAATAGCACCGCCAGCAGGACCAGATTCAACTAATCTAACTGGATTGTTACATGCACTCGTCACGTTAGTTAAAGTTCCACCAGAGGTCATTAATAAGAGCGGACAATTGAAACCTTTTTGCCTCAATTCAGTATCTAATTTTTTTAAATAAGTAGATATTAAAGGTTTTATGTATGAGTTTACTACAGTAGTGGTAAAACGTTCATATTCTCTTATTTCTGGACAGACATCAGAAGATATACTGACCTCTACATCTGGTAAATATTTTAATAAAAATTCTTTTAGTTCATTTTCATTTTTAGAATTTGCATAAGAATGAAGAAAGCCAATTCCAATACTTTCAAATTTTTCATTTTTTATTGTTTCAACTAAACTGTTAAATTTTTTCGTACTTATAGGCTTAATAATATTTCCATTAATATCCGTTCTTTCTTCAATTACAAATCTGTGCTTTCTTGGAACAATTGACATTGTTTTTTCAATAAGTATGTCATACTGATCAAATCTACTTTCATAACCAATGTCTAAAACATCTCTAAAACCCTCAGTAGTTATAAAACAAGTCTTAGCACCCTTTCTTTCAATGATTGCATTTGTAGCTAATGTCGTACCATGAATGATCATCTTTATATCTGAAGAATTTATATTATTTTCATGTAATAGTTCTACTACGCCCTGAATTACTGCAACTTCAGGTTGAGAAGAAGAAGTAAGAACTTTTTTAGTAAAAAGGTTAGTTTTATCTTCTAAAACTATATCGGTAAAAGTTCCACCGATATCAATAGCTAGTCTCATTTATTGAAATCCTATAAAAACAATCATTGAATCATAAAGTTGACAGGTGCAGTAACAATTTGAGGAAAAATTACAATTATGACTATACTTAATAACATTAAAAAGAAAAAGGGTAATGCTGCTTTAGTAACTTTCAATATATCTCTACCCGTCATTCCTTGAAGGACAAAAAGATTAAATCCGACTGGAGGAGTAATCTGTGCCATTTCAACAACTATTACAGTAAAAATTCCAAACCATATTAAATCTATACCAGCTGTCTGAACCATTGGTAAGACTACAGATGCAGTCAACACCATCATGGATGTTCCCTCGAGGAAACAACCAAGGAAAATGTATAATATGGTTAGAATTGCCAAAAGTGAGAGTTGTGATAATTGAAAGTCATTTACAATTTGCCCTAATTGTTTTGGTATACCAGTGTATCCCATAGCAACAGAAAGAAATGCTGCACCTACAATTATAAAATTAATCATACAAGAAGTTTTTACAGCACCCATTAAGCTATCCATAAAACTCTTAAAATTTAGTGACTTTGAAGACCAGGCAAGTATTAATGCACCTATCACACCAATAGTTGCAGCCTCTGTTGGAGTGGCGTAACCACCATAAATAGATCCAAGAACAAAAAATATTAATGCAACTACTGGAAGTAAATTTCTTGCTGCTTTTATTTTTTCGAAGAAAGTATAACTTACATTTTGTTTTGGTGCTAAGGAAGGGTTAAGTTTAGACCTTACTGCTATGTACGACATAAAAATTAAAATAATCATAATACCTGGCAAAACGCCTGCAATAAAAAGTCTTGAAATAGAGACTTGAGCTAAAACACCATAAACTATCAGCATGATTGACGGTGGAATTAACAGCCCTAATGTTCCAGAGCCTGCTAAAGAACCTATGCTAAGGGTCTCGTCATAATTTCTTTTTTTTAATTCAGGTATACTCATTCTTCCTATAGTGGCGCAAGTGACTGCACTAGAGCCTGCAACAGCAGCCATTATACCACAACCAACTACATTTACATGCAACAAACCTCCAGGTAAATTAGATAACATTGGTGCAAGACCCTTAAACATTTCTGAAGAAAGTCTTGTTCTAAAAAGTATTTCACCCATCCATATAAATAAAGGTAACGCTGTTAATGCCCAATTCCAACTCGCATCCCATAATGTGCTCGCAAGGAGAGATCCTACTGGTGCTGGAGTAAAGAATTCTAGTAATATATAACCTAAGGTAATTAATGCTGGAGCTACCCATATACCAAGAGAAAGAAGAAATAGTAATAAGATAAATAAAATTAATGATAATCCAGTTGCCATATATCTCTCTCTTAAGTATTATCTTTTAATATTGGGTTAGCATTTTTTACGTAAGATGGCTGTCCTCTTTTCCAAACTGTAAAAAAATCGTCAACAAGTGCAATTAGAAATATAGTTACGCCTATAGACATACTTATCCTTGGTATCCAAAAAGGAATAGCTAATAGACCTGGGCTGATATCTTCGAAAATAAATGAAAAGTAGACAAAGTCCCAGCTCCAATATGTTAAATAACTAGTAATTATGATACAAAAAGACAAAGAGAAGAGTTCTTGGTATCGTCTAACTTTTTTTCCTAATAATCTTGTAAATAAAGTTACTCTTATATGTTCACCACTGTGAAAAGTATATGAAAGCCCAAAGAAAGTTAAAGCAGCCAAACTAAAACCAGCAGTTTCAGTGGAGTCTACTGTGATATTTACAAATCTTCCTAAAATTTGAGCGACTATGGTCATAGCAATCAGGACCATAAAAAAAGCAGAAAGATAGCCACTGTATAAATACAATTTATTCAATTTATTTCTCATGACTATCTCTCTAAGATTTTAACGCATAGATAAATATCTGTCTAATACCGCGTTAGCTTCTGGGCTAGCTTTTGATCTCCAATTTTTCATCATTTCGAGACCAATGCTTTTCATTTTGCTAATTACCTCGTCAGGAGCATTTTTTGAAGACATTCCATTTTTCTTAAGGATATCAATTTGCTTTTTAGTAGTTTCAGCACTCATTTCCCAGCCTCTAAGCTCAGCTTTTTTTGCAGCAGCTAACATGTTACTCTGATCACCTTTTGATAGAGCATTAAAGGCTTTTTTAGTTACAACTACAGCATTTTTACTAAAAATAGCTCCCGCATATGTAAAATGTTTTGTATTATCCCATGCTTGAATATCTATACCTGTTTGAGGACTAGTAAATAAAGCTTCAATAAGACCTGTAGAAAATGCCTGAGGAATTTCTGCAAAAGGTAGAATTGTTGCATTAAATCCTAACATAGATCCCATTTGTTGTGTGGCTGTAGAATATATTCTCAGTTTTTTACCACTAAAGTCAGAGACACTATTTACAGGAAACTTAGTATAAAACCCTTGTCCTGGCCATGGGGCAGTATATAAAATCATAAGTCCTTTTTTATCAAATTTTTCTTGAAGATATTCCATCTGCACATCTTTTAGCAACCAAGCACTTGAATAGTCTGGTGCAATAAAAGGTAATCCAGCTAAAATATACATTGGGTCTTCATTACCATAAATACCTAACCTAATTTCACCAATTGGGATTTGTCCTCTTTGAAGAGAAGTTTTTATAGCATCTAATTTAATTAGAGTGTCATTAGGATTTAAATTGATATTGACTGAAGTAGTAGACTTAACATCATCTATAAATTTCATTATATTTTGAGTATGAAAGTTACTTTTTGGGTAACCTGAAGCCATTGTCCAATCTGCTGCATGCAAATTGAAACTAAAAATAGATACGGCTACAAAAAGAAACATTCTCTTTAAAATTATTGTAAGCATTTTAATTCCTTTCATAGTAATTGTATATTAATTAAGCATTCAGATTGATATAGAGTCAAATTGAATTAAAGGCGAGCAAAAATTTAATAATATTACTCGAAATAAATGTTAAAAATTTAATCAGAAAAAATTGAATGAATTTTTTTCTAAGCAATATTTTGCTATATCTATCCTCTTAGGTATCCATACATTTTGATAAGTTTTTATATGTTTGATAAAATCTTCTAGTCCCTTAATTCTTCCTGGTCTTCCGATAATTCTAGGATGTAGTCCAATAGACATCATTCTTATGGAACCATCATCTGTTTCTGAGAAAAGTTGATTAAATGATTCTTTACAATAAATATTAAAATCATCACCTTGTACAAAACCATTGTTACCATCAAATCTCATGTCATTAGTATCAAATGAATATGGAATAATAACGAGTTTATGATCATTTTTCTTTACCACATAAGGTATATCGTCATTATATGCATTTGAGTCATATATAAATCCTCCATGCTCAATTAAAAGATCCCTTGTAAATGGCGATGTGCTAGATTTTGTGTGCCAACCAACTGGTGGATGACCAGAAAGTTTTAATATTGAGGAGTAACATTCATTAATTATTTGTTTTTCCTCTGCTCTGTCTAGATACGCATGGGATATCCATTTCACACTATGAGCAGATATTTCATGATTTCTGTTTAATATTTCATCTATTAACCAAGGAGAATTTTCTAACGCTAGAGAACAACAACTAAATGTTGCTTTTACATTGTATTTATCAAAAATGTCAAAAATGCGCCAAATACCTGACCTTAGACCATATTCGAAATGAGACTCCATACAAAGATCTGGGATATCTAATATTTTAATTTTATTATTTTCGTATACATGCTCATTTTGACTATCGCCTGATGAAATCGAAAGCTCTGCACCCTCTTCAATGTTTACAACAAATGATACTGCAATTTTATTATCTTGAGGCCAAAGAATTTTTGGCTTTTCTTTTCCATAACCAATAAAATTTCTTTTCATTTATGAATCATCATCAACTTTGTGAGCAATCAATTCAGATAAATTTTTATCAACCCCTATAGATGATTTAGGAGGTAATTTTGGTTTTTTTAAAGTATTTTGATGCATAACAACAGCTAATTCTGCTTGCTTTACAGCCGCTTCAGCACAATCAATCACAGGCACGCTAATTTCTTTTTGAACAACTTTTTTAAATCCAGACAATGGAGCCCCTGCAAATATAACCACCTCACCACCATCAATATTGATAGCATTTTTAGCAGATTCAATTAGAGATTTCTTCTGAAGTGTTTGGATTTTATCTATAGTTAAATTAACACCATCTATAGCTCTAAATCCTGCATATCTGGACTGTAATCCTAATAATTCAACACTTTCTTCATACCAAGACGCCATTGCATTAGTAAATGAGATAATTGAGAATTTTTTACCAAATAAACAAGCACTCAACATAGCTGCCTCCCCTAACCCAATTATAGGCAAGTTAAATAAACTTTTTGCTGGTATCAGACCTGGATCACCAAAGGCAGCTATAATTATGGCATCATATTGTGGATGTATTTCTGCTAATTTTTCTAAAACTAAAGTACCAGTAATTTGGGCTTCTACTTTAGTTGATATATATGGGAAACCCTTTTCTGCTGTTTTAGGAATTAGAATTGTTTCACTACTTACAACCAACTTGGCAGTTTCATAAAGTGTTTCAGTTATAGATTCAGAAGTGTTTGGGTTATACAATAATATTTTCATGCCATTAATTAATTCCTTTCGGAATTGTAAGACCTTTTTCAGTTAATTTTAAGTGTAATCTTTTTAATAAATAATTCATTTCCTTAATATCGTCTTCTGTAAGAACAGGCCCGGGAGATCTCACTTTAAACGATTTAATAATACCTCTCTGTTGTAAGACAAATTTTCTTAAGGCTAAACCTATTCCAAATTGCTGTTCATGCCTTATAAGTGGTAAATATATATCAAATAAGTCTTCTGCTTTTTCTTTATCATGATTAGAAAATAAATTATGTAAATTCACCAACATTTCAGTGAATGCAAAACCCGTCATAATTCCGTCAGCACCTCTCTCGAGTTCTTGGGGAACATATAAGCCTCCATTTCCTACAAAGATGCTATATTTTCTATTTAAATGATTGTCTCTATATCTAAGAAGTCTTGATAATTTATTATGTCCTGGGCAGTCTTCATGCTTAAACATTTCAATTGAAGGATGGTTTTCCATTATAGTATTTATAACACTCTCAGAAAAGTAAACACTAGTTGTGGGTGGATAATCCTGCAAACAAATTGGAATATCTTGAGTGCGATCTACAACTTGATTGAAGTATGATTTGATTTGATCATCATTTTTTAGACCATTATTACCAGATACCATAACTCCAGAGGCCCCAGAATCCATTGAAAATTTTGAAAGTAATTC
>KB910527.1 GCA_000383115.1 alpha proteobacterium SCGC AAA015-N04 | reverse complement strand
GCTTTATAAGAAAGCAATGATGAAACAGTTTTTTGGATCTCAATTTTCTCTTAATGATGAAACCTGGTATAAGCTTAGTTTGAGATGGGGTTTGTTTTTTTTATCTCTTACAATAGTAAATGAAATATCTTGGAGGTTTCTTGAAACAGAGGATTGGGTTTTTGTTAAAGTTTTTATATTATCGCCTTTAGTCGGAATTTTTATGTTGTGCCAGTTGCCAATTACATTAAAAGGAAGAATTAAAACCAAATAAAACAGATTAAAAATAAGTATCATGGAGGCATTAAATGAAAATAAAAATAATTGATGTTAAAGTCCATGTTATTAAATCAGAATTAGAAATACCTTTTGCATTTTCACAAGGATGGGTGAATCAAAGATCTGCGACACTTGTAGAGATCAAAACAAATGAAGATTTAGTTGGCTGGGGTGAAGCATTTTGTCAAGGATTAGAACCTCCCGAGATATCTGCAGCTGTCATTGAAAATGCTCTAAAGCCTATTTTATTAGAACAGTCCCCATTAAATATAGAAGTCCTCTGGCACAAAATGTACAATGCCACCAGGGATTATGGAAGAAAAGGATCTGTAGTGTCTAGCATAAGTGCTGTAGATATAGCATTATGGGATATTGCCGGCAAATACTATAACCAACCTGTATTTCAATTATTGGGAGGTGCATTTAGAAAGAAAATTAAACCTTACGCAACAGGATTTTACAGAGTAAAAGGTAAAGGGGAAGCAAGCAGATTAGCAGAAGAAGCTTTGTCTCACTTCGAAAATGGTTTTGATCACATGAAAGTTAAACTTGGTTTTGGAATAGACGACGATTTGAAGTGTATGGAAGCTATCAGTAGTGCTGTGAAAAATAAAAATATTACTTTTATGATTGATACTAATCACGCTTATGGAAGATCCGAAGCTCTGATATTAGGAAAAAACTTACAGAATTATAAATTACGCTGGTACGAAGAACCAGTTGTCCCTGAGGATATTAAAGGTTATGCAGAATTGAGATCTAAGTTAGACATTCCTATTGCAGGAGGCGAAAATGAACATACTCTATTCGGATTTAAATCACTTTTCGAAAATTATGCAATTGACATTGCACAACCTGATATTGGGTCATGCGGTGGTATAACAGGAGCCAAACATATTATTAATTTAGCACATAGTTTTGGGGTAGAAGTTAATCCACATGTATGGGGTTCAGCTATTGCCCAGGCNGCATCTATTCAAATTATTGCCTCAATTCCAGTCACTCATTTTTCAGTTTTTGCTAGAGAGCCTATTTTAGAATATGATCAATCTAGTCATCCCTTCAGAAGAGAATTACTTTCAACACCCTTTGAACTTGAGAATGGCATGATAAATATTCCAGACAAGAAAGGTTTAGGAATTGAGGTTAATCTTGAAACTATTAAAAAATACAAACCCCATCTCAAACTAAGCTTATACCAGGTTTCATCATTAAGAGAAAATTGAGATCCAAAAAACTGTTTCATCATTGCTTTCTTATAAAGCATACCAAAAAGTAGAACAGCACTAAAAAAGCCATTAAAAATGGTTGGTTGTATTTTCACAAACTCATCGTCATTAAACGAATATGCAAAAAAAGTAAAAAGAGCTGACATACAAATTCCAAATATCTGAAATTTGGACATGCGTTTTTCAATGACATAGAACACTAGCATAACAAATAGACCTAGAATCAATGATATGATTGCAGCAACAATTAAAGTATAATATTGTGCGCCTACAAAAAAACCTGATAAAGGTACAATTTCAAAAAAAAATGCACTTAGACGCATTTCAAAACTCTTTTACTTGTTTTTTCCGATCAATGACTTTGTAAAAGCAGGATTTTCACCATTATCCTTAAGCCAAATATTAAAAAATAAATTTAAAAATTCCATGTCATAAGTTTCTAAAACTTTTTTATTCTCAAAAAAGAAATAACCTTTATTTTCTAGTTTTATACCTATAAACTGGTCATTTTTTTTTATAGGTCTAAATGTATTATTCAATAAATTCTCAAGCTTTTCTAATTCTTCATTACTGTAATTTTTTTGAAGTTGAAGCTGTTCAATAGTAACTTTAATAACACTTTTTTTTGAGAAATTACTATTGTACTTTAAAATTAATGCAAATGTGTCAGATGGATAATTGCCAGATTTAGAAATAAGTTCTGCATCATATATATTTAATAAAAAAAACCTATAATTTGCTTTACCAACTAGCTTGTAAGTTGGGAAAAACTTGTCAAGGATATTTTTTGATATTTTATTTTCATACAAATTTGGCTTCATATTAGAAAAGGCAAAGCTAGTGTGTAATACAAAAAACAAAAATACTATAAATCTTGTAAACATTATTTTACCAACTCTTCAAATTCAAAGGATAAATATCTTTGATCAGTTTATTTCTTAAAAAAACAAGTGTTACTGAACCAATATTTATACCAAACTTACTGACATAAGCTCTATTAATTGCTAAATCTTCACTTTGTTTATAAATCCAATCGTTGAAGTGAACTTTAATTTTAGATTCTTTAATATTAAGATAAATGTCGTATGACCAATTAAGTGTATTACCTGAAATAGAACCATAAGCTTTACCTTCAATATCATTTGCTTGTCCTTGATAAAAAACTTTGTCATTCTCAATCGTTTTATTAATTTTCCAAACACGATTCGCTTGTTCTCCATCATCATATAAAAAATCTTCATCAAGAGTTAAGGTATTATTTTCTAGCTTTCCTGTAATGTTAACTCTAAATTGTCTTTTTAAATTCCCAAATCTATCTTCAAAAATGCCATAAGCTATAGTATTGCCTTCAAAAAAAGAAAATAAATCTAGTTTAGGAGTATTATTTTCAAATTGTTTCATATCAATTTTACTACAAGCACTTAATAATAATATAAATATAAATATAAAAAAAACTTTTAATTTGTATACAGATTCACTAACAGAAAACAATTTTTACTCCACAATTTATTTATTTGATATAAGAGTTTTTTTTCTAAATTCAATTTATACGAAAGATTTTTCAGGCTTTCTTTTTTCAGACAATTCAAAAGCATTTGAAAAAATTTCGTAAGATTTAATACGATGACTTTCGCTATGACACCAAGTTAAAATAGCAATCTCATCAATATTATTTTCTTCTACTAGTTTATAAATTTTATCCTTTGTTATATTTGCGTCTCCTACCAATGAGTTTTGATACATATTCTGATACTGTTCTGTCCAACCATTATTATTGATAATACTCAAGGCATTATCAGGATCAGTGATAGACCCAAGCTGACCATAATTTCTTCCAATCTTCCATGCAGCTCTAGATGCAAATAAATATTTTGCCTCTTCATTTGTATTTGCAGTTAAGGCCCACATACATACATTAACTAAAGGTTTAGGGAATTTTTTTGACGGACGAAATTCAGATCTATAAATATCTAAAGCTTCTTTCAGTCCTTGTCCATCTGTAATGAAATGTGCAAAACAATATGGAATACCCAAGTAAGCTGCTAACTGAGCACCGTAATTGGATGTTCCAAGCATCCAAATTTCTGGAATAGTATCTGAAATAGGCTGAGCTATTAAATGTCTAAATGGATGACCTTCGATTAACTTATCATTTGAAACCCATGCTATTAGATCCCTTACATGACTTGGAAAATGTTCACTATCACTCCTGCTGTTTGGATTTAATGCTAATGCAGTTCTTCCATCAGAACCTGGTGCTCTTCCCAAACCTAAATCAATTCTGTTAGGGGCTATTGCTTCTAAAACTCTAAATTGTTCTGCAACTTTAAGTGGTGAATAATGAGGTAACATTATGCCTGCGCTTCCAATCCTTATTGAAGATGTATTACATGCTATGGCTGCCATCAATATTTCAGGTGCAGTCCCAATAATTGTAGGATGGTTATGGTGTTCTGAAACCCAAAATCTTTTATAACCAAGTTTTTCGGCTTTTTTTGCTAAATTTATACTATCTTTTATTGTTACTGACTGAGGCTTTCCTTCAACTGAAACTGATTGTTCAAGAATTGAAACTTTCATAGAATTTGCCTAAAGATAATTATCATAATTTTATCTTATATGTTTTTGCAGCATTTTCATAAAACAATTTATTTTTTTCATTATCTGACATGTTTTCAGAAATTATTTTGAATGCATTCCATAACGAACCATAACTACAAGAGCCTTTATCAACTGGAAAATTACTTTCAAACATACACCTTTCAACGCCAAACATATCAATTGTTTCATAAATCCATGACTTCCAAATATCAGCTAATTGAGTTGCGTTTGGTGGATTTTGATTTAAGTGAAATTTTGCACCATTAACTTCCATACCTAATCCACCTAATTTAACTTTAATGTTTGGTAATCTTGATAATCTCATCATAGCCGTACGCCACTCTCTATGAGTTAAGGCTTGCTTTCCTTCATATTTACCAAGATGAATGGGTCCTCCAATATGATTAAGAATAATGCTAAGTTCTGGTAGAGTCATGGCTATTTTTTCCATTTCACTTAATTGTGTGTGATATATCCAAAAATCAAGTGAAAGTCCTGCGTCTTGCAAGCATCTTGCACCTTCAACAAATTTTGGATGTGACATAAGGGATAAATCAGAATTTAAAGCACCAGATTTAATTCTAGGGTCTGGATGTGCTGCTAAAAGCATTCTTATGCCTTTTAGTCGACCTTCACTGATTTCTAAACCTTTTTGTATAACTGGTTTCAATTTATTTCCAAAAGTTAGATCAAGGGATCCAACTATAGATGCATTTACTTTAATTTTATTATCTGTTATTAAATCAGCCCTTTTGCCTTCATTTGTAGCAAATTCAATTTCACTAAGAGTTTTGAATTCTTCAAGTCCGTCTTGTAAATATATTTTTGTGTTAGATGAACTCATAATATAAACAGTTGCCTTTATATTATGACCTGAAGACTCAATGTCCTCCAACAATTCTTCTACATAATATTTTCCAAATCCAACATCCCAAAGATGATGATGTGGATCAATAATATTCAGATCAGGAAGTAAAGGCTGTTCTTTTAATTTATTTAACCATTTTGGTCTCACATCAAGGTGAGGTGATTTAATTTTTTTCATCTAAATTTCTCTGTAGAAATTGAAAATAATTTATTTTTTATTTATAATTTAAATTATTTAACACTAACTTAATAAGTGCAAATAAAATTTGAATGTTTTCCTAGTTCTACCTTAAGGAGCCTAAATATATTATGAAAATTAATAATAATCAGAAGATTAATTTTGAGACAATTAAAGTAAATCCTATTGCAGGTGCGCTTGGAGCTCAGATAGATAATATTGATTTATCTGAAAATCTGCCTGATGAAATTATATCTGAAATTTATGATGCACTGTTAGCTTATCAAGTGATATTTTTTAGAGACCAAAAGTTCAGTCCAGACACTCAAAAAGCATTCGCAGAAAGAATTGGAAAGCCAATAGTTTATCCTTTTGTAAAAAGTTTAGAAAATTTTCCTGAGATAACACCAATTTTGAAAAAGGAAACTGATACAAACAATTTTGGTGGAATTTGGCATAGTGATACTACTTATCAAGAAGAACCTCCCATGGGAACAATGCTGTATGGTATCGAAACACCTGATTATGGTGGAGATACAGAGTGGTCCAATCAATACATGGCTTATGAAAGTTTATCTAAGGGTATGAAAAAATTTTTAGATACTCTTAAAGCAGTAAATATTTCAGGTAAATCACGAGTTGCTAAAACCAGATCGGATATTATGAAACATGCATCAGTTGGCCTAAAAGGAGACGAATTAAAAGCTATTCATCCAGTAGTAAGAACACATCCAGAAACTAAAAGAAAATCATTATATGTTAATGAAGCTCATACGACCAAATTTATTGGCATGACGGAGGAAGAAAGTTCACCAATATTAGAGTACTTATACAAGCATCAAATCAAATCAGAATTTACTTGTAGATTTCAATGGAAACCAGGGTCTGTAGCAATTTGGGATAATAGATGTACAATGCATAATCCTATAAATGACTACCATGGACAAAGACGATTAATGCATAGAATTACTTTTGCGGGAGACAAACCGTCATAAGCAAAAAAGTGGAGAAAATGATGTCGCAAAAAAAATATTTTAATAACATAAATGACTTAGATTCAGGAATAAAAAGAGAACTTGCAGAAGGAGTTTCTACAAGAATTTTTTGTGGTGAACAAGCTATGCTATCTCTGGTTGATATTGAGCCAAATGCTAAAGGTAAAATTCACTCACATCCAGAAGAGCAATGGGGGTTTTTGATTGAAGGTTCTGGAATTAGAATTCAAGGTGGCGAAGAAATAGAAATTAAAAAGGGTGACTTTTGGCAGACGCCTGGCGGGGTTGAACATGGTATTATAGCTGGCCCAGAAGGAGCAAAAATCCTTGACGTTTTTAGCCCTCCTAGAGAAAATTACAAATCTGCTGGTTCTGGGTTCGGTTCATAATGATTTCAATTGATTATTTTATGAGCCATGGAAGTCCTTGGACATTTCTTGGACATGGTCGTTTAGGGGAATTAATAAAAAAATTCAATGTTAATTTAAATATGTATCCAGTAAACTATGGGAAGATCTTTCCAATTTCAGGAGGTCTTCCTGTTTCAAAGAGACCACCTCAAAGACAAAATTTGAGATTACAAGAATTGAATAGATGGTCTAAATTTTTAAATATAAAATTAAATCCACAACCAAAATTTTTCCCATCAAAATCTGTTCTTCCGTCATTAATAATTATAGCTGGAAAAATTCAAAAAGTAGAAAATTATTTTGAACTTGCCGATAATATTATGAATAGTTTGTGGGTAAGAAATCAAGATGTAGACAATGAAGATGTACTAATAAATATATTGAATGTTATGAAGTTAAATTCAAAAAAAATTATTTCGTTTGCTAAAAGTGAAGAATGTAAAAAAATTTTTGAAGAATATACCCAACTAGCGATTAAAAAAAATGTTTTCGGAGCTCCAACATATATTATAGATGATCAAATTTATTGGGGACAAGATAGATTAGATTTTGTTGAAAGACATTTATTAAGTCTAAATTGAACTAATAAGTATTGTTTTTAAAAAATTATTTGAGTAATATGCAAAAAAATTAAGGATATGTTATGGATACAAGTATTGATATAGATCAAAAAAATGTAGTTGATCTTAAATCAGAGTCAAAGGTTAAACCCAATTTCAATTGGGAAGATCCTCTCTTATTAGATTCTTTGATTTCTGAAGAAGAAGCTCTAATTAAATCAACTGCTCATGAATACGCTCAAGCTAAACTTTTACCAAGAGTAGAAGAAGCATTTTTAGAAGAAAAAACAGATAAAAATATCTTTAAGGAAATGGGAGAACTTGGTTTATTGGGAATTACTATCCCTGAAAAGTATGGTTGTGCTGGTGCTTCATACGTATCCTATGGACTAGTAGCAAAAGAGGTAGAAAGAGTTGACTCAGGTTATAGATCAATGATGTCTGTTCAATCTTCTTTAGTGATGCATCCAATTTACACTTACGGCAGCGAAGAACAAAGACAAAAGTATTTGCCAGGTTTGGCTTCAGGCGATCTTATTGGTTGTTTTGGATTGACTGAACCAGATGCTGGATCAGATCCTAGCTCTATGAAAACTACAGCAACAAAAGTTAAGGGTGGATATTCCTTATCTGGTTCAAAAATGTGGATTTCTAATTCTCCAATAGCTGATGTTTTTGTTGTTTGGGCTAAGTCTAAAGAACATGGTGACGCCATTAAAGGATTTATACTTGAAAAAGGAATGAATGGTTTAAGTGCACCAAAAATAAAAGGAAAATTATCACTTAGAGCGTCTATAACTGGTGAAATTGTTATGGACAATGTTTTTGTTCCAGATGAAAATCTAATGCCAAATATAACTGGTCTAAAAGGACCATTTGGCTGTTTGAATAGAGCAAGATATGGCATAGCTTGGGGAGTGATGGGTGCAGCTGAAGACTGTTGGCATAGAGCTCGCCAGTACACGTTAGATAGAAAACAATTTGGTAAACCATTGGCAGCTACTCAACTAATTCAAAAAAAATTAGCAGATATGCAAACTGAAATTGCATTAGGTTTAGGTGCGGCACTTCAAGTTGGAAGGTTATTTGATCAGGGTAATTTAGCACCAGAAGCAATTTCGCTCATAAAAAGAAATAATTGTGGAAAAGCACTTGAAATTGCTAGACATTCAAGGGATATGCACGGGGGAAATGGTATACATTCTGAATACCAAGTGATGCGTCATTTAATGAATTTAGAAACTGTTAATACATATGAAGGCACTCATGACGTTCATGCACTTATATTAGGTAGAGCACAAACGGGTATTCAGGCCTTTTTTTGATTTAATTTCTGTAGTTTAGAAGTATTTAAAAATGCTTAAGAGTGTTTTTATAATTTTATTATACCAATTAATAGGTGAACTTTTTCAGAAATTTTTTGGTTTGAGTATTCCTGGACCAGTTATTGGTCTAGTTTTACTTTTACTTACACTGCTTCTAATACAAAAAAGACAGAGAGTAGTACCCATTAAAAAAGATTTATTTAATTCAGCAGAAATTTTATTAAATTATCTGCCGTTATTATTTATTCCTGTAGGAGTTGGTGTTGTAATGCATCTTTCTCTTTTAGAAGATAATCTTGCTTCAGTTGTTTTCGTAATTATTTTAGGGACTTTATCAACCCTTGCTTTAACGGGGTATATTATGGAAAAAATTCTTAGAAAGAAAACTCTAGATGATTGATCAGGACAAACTATATAGTATTTGGGTTTATCTACAAGCCGAGCCATTATTTTGGTTAACACTAACTATTGGATCATATTTAATAGCAGATATGGCATATAAAAAGTCCAACTTGTTCCCTCTTTTAAACCCTGTGGCAATGAGTGTTCTAATAGTGAGTTTAATTTTAATTTTATTTAATATAAAGTATGAACGTTACTTTGATGGCGCAAAGTTTATTCACTTTCTTTTAGGCCCTGCGACAGTAGCTTTAGCAATACCAATTTATAAAAATTGGAATTTAATCATCTCAAATAGTAAAGCCATACTAATATCATTAATCTTAGGATCAACTTTTGCAATTTTAATTACATATACTCTATCTTTATACCTAGAATTACCCAAAGAATTAATAATGAGCCTTCTTCCAAGGAATGTAACTGCACCTATAGCAATGGGTATTTCTGAAATAATTGGTGGTATCCCATCTTTAACCGCAATTATTACTATTTTGACTGGAGTAGTTGGTGCTTCATTGGGTGTTTTTGTATTTGATGTAATGAAATTAAAAAATATGGACGCGAGAGGATTTAGCTTGGGACTGACAAGTCATGGTATTGGAACAGCAAGGGCTATGAGTAGAAATAAAAATGCAGGAGTCTATGCGGCAGTAGGTATGGGATTGAGTGGATTATTAACATCAATCTTAGTCCCGTTATTTTTAAAGATTATTTAAATTATTCAATGATAACTAAGAAAGACTAAAATAGTTGTCAACTTCATTTAATTGAAGTGACCTTAAAACATGAACTGATGTATTCCCAAATTCTACTTCAATTTTAATTTTTGTATATCGAACTTTATCTTTATCAAAAAAGTCAAATATTTTTTTTTTATCCAGTTTTTAAGCACATTAATTGATTATTAATTTTATTATCATTATTCATAAAGTTTTGCTTTAATTGTTAAAAAAAAATCGTAACATATAATGTGAATTTCATATTAATTATTATTCTCGAAATGAGATTAATTTATAATTAAGAAAAGTTTTATGTCTGAAGTTAAAAGAAGATTAGCAACTATATTAGCAACTGACTGTGTTGATTTCAGTAAACACATGGAATCCCAAGAAGAAAAAACACTAAGCAGTTTAAAAGAATGTAGAGATATCATTGATCCAATAATAAATAAATTTTCTGGGAGAATTTTCCATACCGCTGGTGACTCAATAATAGCTGAATTTGATAGTCCCGTGGGGGCAACAAAAGCAGCTGTTGAATTTCAGAAATCCATAAAAGATAGAAATTTAATAGAGGATATAAATCCTAAATTATCATGGAGAGTAGGTGTTCATTTAGACGATATTATTATTGAAGATGACAACATTTATGGGAATGGTGTCAATATAGCTGCTCGTCTCGAGGGTCAATCACCAGTTGGAGAAATTTTAATTTCAGAAGTAGTAAGGCAGCAAATACATAACAAAATTGATGAGACTATTTATCCTTTAGGTAAAATTGAGTTGAAAAATATTTCAAATAATTTCGAAGTTTTTTCCTTACTTGGTGATGGTAAAAGTAAAATAAAAAATGTCTCAAATAAAAATCTTAATAAAAAACCAAAATTTGCAATTTTACCTTTTGCGAATACCAGTAAAGATGAAGATAGTGGTTTCTTAGTTGATGGTATTGTTGAGGATTTAATTACAGAATTTTCTATGATGCGTGAGTTCGAAATACTTTCAAGACAAACAACTGTTAATTTCAAAAATGAAAATCAAGACATAAAAGAATTTTCAAAGAAATTCGATTTAGATTTTATTGTGACAGGAGGCATCCGTGCTTCTGGTAAAAGAGTAAGAATAAGTATCGAATTAAGTGATGCAAAAGATGATAGTATTATCTGGAGTAACAAATATGACAGGGTTCTTGAGGATATTTTTGATTTACAGGATGAAATAGTTAGAAAAATTTCAATTGCCCTACTTGGAGAGATTGAAATTAGTTCGTTGCAAAGATCAAAAAGAAAGCCAACAGAAAATATAAGTTCATATGAATATTTATTAAGAGGGAAAGAAAATCATCATAAATTTACAAAAGAAGCTTGTCAGGAAGCATTAAAAAACTTCGATAAAGCCATAGATGCAGATGCTAATAATGCTCAGGCATATGCTTGGAAATGTTGTACTTTGGGCCAAGCAATGTTTAGGGGTTTTTCAGATCAAAATACTGAAGAAATTTTTGCAGAAGCTAAACAAAATATAGATAAAGCTCTAGAATTAAATGAGAATGATTTTGAATGTCATAGAATGTTATCCGCAGTTTACTTAAGTAATCATGATTATGTTTTAGCTGAAGATCATGGAAGAAAGGCATTCAATATGGTTCCAAACGATCCAAGAGTGCTATCCGGATATGGTGAAGTTTTAGTTAGAACAGGAAAGGTTGATAAAGGTTTAGAATTACTTAATAAAGCATATGAGCTTGACCCTATTCCGCAAGGTCAGTCATCATCAGATAACAGAGTAAAAGACTTAATTCTTGGTTATTTTTTTGCTGAGGATTATAACAAAGTAGTTGAATTAAGTTTTGATATTAGTGTTATGGACCCTAGATCTATTGCGTTAATTCTATATTCTAGGTCGCAACTAAAACAAGATTTAGAAATGAGTAAAGAATATAAAGTTTTAAAGAGTGATTTTAAAGAAACCGACTGGACCCAAGCTGTTGATAGATTTCATATACAAAGTGAAGATATAAGAAAAAATTTATTAGAATTTATAGAAGGTGTATAATTTAAATTTATTTTTTTCCAAATGCACCACCACCTGGTGTTTCCATAACAAAAAGATCATTAATTTTTACTTGACAACTATCGTTACCAGAAAGACTAAGTATACTTCCATCTGCTTTTTCAAGCCATTCTTTACCACAGTCTCCAGGACCACCTCCATTTAAACCAAATGGCTTTATTTTTCGATGTGAACACAATGTTGTAACAGTCATAGGTTCTAAAAATCTTAATTTTCTGGTAACGCCGTCACCTCCATTGAATTTACCCTTACCACCTGAATTTTTTCTTATTGAAAATTCTTCAAGTCGTACTGGAAAACGAGTTTCTAATACTTCTGGATCAGTGCTTCTGGTATTGGTCATGTGAGTTTGAATAGCTGATGTGCCATGAAAATTGGGACCTGCACCAGTTCCTCCGCAAATAGTTTCATAATTTTGTATTTTTTCATTCCCCCAGATAAAATTATTCATTGTTGCTTGGCTGCCAGCAATCACTCCAAGTGCTCCAAATAACGCGTTACATGTCAATTGGCTCACTTCTGTATTGCCTGCTATCACAGCAGAAGGATACTTTGCATTTATCATAGAATTATTTGGTATAATAATTTTTATTGGTTTGAAGCAACCTTCATTAAGTGGAATATTATTTCCAACTAAAGTTCTAAATACATATAATATTACTGCATAGCATACAGCCATTGGGGCATTGTAATTGAAAGGGTTTTTAGGGGCTGTGCCTGTAAAATCAATTATAGCTTCACGATTATCTTTATCAATTTTTACATTAACTCTAATGAATTCACCATTATCAAGTTCATACTCATATTCACCTTGTTTTAAATTAACTATAGCATTACGTATACTTTCTTCTGCATTATCTTGTACATGGTTCATGTAGGCATGCACAGTTTCAATACCAAATTGGTCAATCATTGAATTAATTTCATTAATGCCTGTTTTATTTGCTGCAACTTGAGCTGCAAGATCTGCCATATTATGTTCAACATTTCGACATGGATACTTACCTGATGATAAGATTTTTCTCATTTCTTGCTCACGAAATATACCTTTATCAAACAACTTAAAATTATCAATCAAGACACCTTCTTCTTCAATATGTTTTGAGTCTGGTGGACCAGAACCTGGTGTTTTACCTCCTATGTCGGCATGATGGCCACGAGAGGCAACAAAAAATATAATTTCTTTTCCATTTTTATCAAAAACTGGAGTAATCACCGTTACATCAGGAAGATGTGTTCCACCATTAAACGGGGCGTTGAGTACAAAAACATCATCTGGATAAATATTATCTTTGTTTAACCTAACTACTGTTTTTATTGCCTCTGACATAGATCCTAAATGAACTGGAACATGAGGGGCATTGGCAACTAAAGATCCTTCTTTATTAAAAAGAGCACATGAAAAATCTAATCTTTCTTTTATATTCACTGAATAAGCAGTGTTTGCTAACGTTGCACCCATTTGTTCTGCAATATTCATAAAAAGATTGTTAAATACTTCAAGCATTACAACATCTACAGATGTTCCTATTCCTTTTTGAAGTTTCTTTTCTTCTACTCTAGATAAGATTAAATTATAATGCTTGTCTAAAGTTCCAGACCAACCATCATGAATTATGTTAGTACCTGTTGCTTCTACAATAATAGCTGGACCTGAAATATTCTGTCCAATTATTAATTCATCCCTTTTATAGATTGGTGTATTAATTTCTGAGCCATTTACATACATTTTTTTGAATGCAATAGGATTTGCCTTTGTAGTTGATATATTAGGATTTAAAAAATCATAGTTTTCTGTTTTTTTACCTACAGCCTCAACAGTTAGCATTTCAATAAATATTTCTCTATCTTGAACAAAAAAACCAAAGCGTTTTTTATGTTCTTGTTCAAAAGATTTTCTCATATTTTCAGGTGTATCAAATTTGATTTCTAAATTTTGATGTGAACCTTTATAATGCAAAAAAGCATTTTTTAAGAGAATAATTGAAGCATCAGAAATATCTTGATCATTTAGATCTTTTTTTGCTTGTGAAGATAAGATTTCAATTAAGTTTTCAGCGTCTAAAATATTTGTGATATTTTTTTCAAAATGACCTTCCCTAATACTTCTAATTTCAGCAAGGCCCATTCCGTAAGCTGATAAAACTCCAGCATATGGATGAATCATAACATTTGAAATACCAAGAGAATCAGCAACATTACATGCATGTTGCCCGCCTGCACCTCCAAAGCAATTCAACATATAATTTGTAACATCATATCCTTTTTGAATTGATATTTTTTTTATTGCATTAGCCATATTCTCGACTGCTATTTTTAAAAAACCTTCAGCCATTTTAAAGATATCCATCATTGGTTCTTTTTTTTCTCTAGAAATTATATCTGACAAATCCAAAAACTTTTTCTTTACAATTTCAAAATTTAAAGGTTGATTGCCAGTTTTCCCAAAAACTTTTGGGAAAAAATCTGGATTTAATTTACCTAATAAGACGTTGCAATCAGTTACAGTTAAAGGTCCACCTCTACCATATGATGCTGGGCCAGGAATTGCTCCAGCGCTCTCCGGGCCAACTTGAAATCTACCATCTTTATAAGAGAGAATTGAGCCACCACCTGCTGCCACAGTATTAATCTGCATCATAGGAGCTCTAATTCTTACACCTGCTAGTTCTGTTTCAAACGATCTTTCAAACTCACCAGCAAAATGGCATACATCTGTTGAGGTTCCACCCATATCAAATCCAATTAATCTATTAAATCCTGCTTGCTTTCCGGTTTGTGTCATACTCACAACTCCTCCAGCTGGACCAGATAATAAAGCATCTTTACCTTGGAAAAGATTGGCGTCTGTTAGGCCTCCATTGGATTGCATAAACATTAATTGAGTAGATTTAGTGTCTTTAAGTTCATTTGAAACTTGATTTACGTACCGTCTAAGAATTGGAGATAAATAAGCATCAACTACGGTGGTATCACCTCTACCAACTAATTTAATTAGTGGAGATACTTTATGACTTACTGAAATTTGATTAAAATTTTCTTCTTTTGCAATTAGTTCAATTTTATTTTCATGATCGGGATTTATATATGAATGCATAAAAGCTATGGCTACACTATTTATACCATCTGATTTTGCTTTGATTAGTGAATTACGTACTTCTTCCTCATTTAATTTAGTAACTACTTCACCTTTCTCGTTTAATCTTTCTGATACTTCTACTACTCTTTCGTATAACAACTCTGGTAATTTGATATTTAGATCAAACAAAAGAGGTCTATTTTGATAACCAATTCTTAATAAGTCTCCAAAGCCTTTTGTAATAAGTAGAAGAGTTCTGTCACCTTTTCTTTCAAGTAGGGCATTAGTTGCAACGGTTGTACCCATTTTTACTGAAGAAATACTATCTGTAGGAATTTTGTCTTCTTTTTTGAGCTCAAGAATTCTTCTTATACCCTCAACTGCAGCATCTTTGTAAGCGTCAGAGTTCTCAGATAAAAGCTTATCAATTATTATTTTGCCATCAGGTTTTTTTGCTACTATATCGGTGAATGTACCACCTCTATCTATCCAAAATTGCCACATATTCATTTGCCAGTATTATGTATATAAATAAGATTATTTTTTCAAATCGTCTTCAATAAAAGTTTTGATAATTTCATCAAAATTTGTTTCTGCTTTGAAACCTAGTTTAATGGATCTTTTTGTATCAAAATTTCTTGCCCATCCACTTACTATTTTTTGTATTGTTGGGTCAGGTTGATGTTTAATAAGTTTTACAACATCACTGCCAGCAACTCTCTTTAATGCGTCTATTTGTTCTTGAACGGTTACAGATAAACCAGGCATGTTTAATGTTATTCTGTCATTTAATTTTGATGTATCAATTTCTGCAGCATGAACTAGAAAACCTGCAGCAGCTCTTGGTGTTGCATGCCAATGTCTTACATCAGGATTAACGGGGAGAATTGCTTCTTGACCATTTAAGGGCTCACGTATAATTCCAGAAAAGAAACCTGAAGCTGCAAGATTAGGTTTGCCAGGTCTTACACAAATAGTTGGTAATCTTATTGATACACCATCAATCATTTTCTTTCTTGAGTAATCTGCTAACAATAACTCAGATATAGCTTTTTGGGCTCCATAAGATGTAAGAGGAGTTGTAAAAAAATTATCGGGTATCTTATCTGGGAATGGGGCGCCAAAAACTGCTATTGAGCTTGTAAAAACTAATCTTGGGCAATAATTTTCTCCTTGATGTCTTATTGCTTCAAATAAACCCCAGCTTCCTTTTGTATTTATATCCCAACCTAAATCAAATTCCTGTTCAGCTTGTCCTGAAACTATAGCAGCCAAATGAAAAATTATATCTGGCTTAGATAAAATAAGATTTTTACTGACATCTATATCTGAAATATCACCTGATTTTGATTGTATTGGAATATTAGTATTATTAGGATAGGGGGCTTCTATAATATCAAACAATGTGATTTCACTGATTTTTTGATTATTTAATTTTTCTTTTTTTAATAAGAGATTAAGCAGTTTTTGCCCAATCATCCCAGCTCCACCCATTATTAATATTTTCATAAAACCCTCTTTATTAATTTATTGATTGAACAAATTTGAATAACAACATATTAAAATAGAAAGTAAAAATAAAAAATAAATTTTTGATAAATTGATGCATAATTATATTAAATCTACTCTTTCAATGTCTCCTGTTATGCCTGTATTGACAATCAATAATATTGATAATGTTGAATATTTATTTGAGGCTTTAATAAACGGAAATCTTAAGGTAGTTGAAATCACTTTAAGAACGGATTGTGCCCTAAAAGCAA
Source organism: alpha proteobacterium SCGC AAA015-N04 (assembly GCA_000383115.1). Classification (GTDB taxonomy): domain Bacteria; phylum Pseudomonadota; class Alphaproteobacteria; order Puniceispirillales; family Marisalimonadaceae; genus Marisalimonas. Next base: position 12,165 of record KB910527.1, on the reverse strand, counting down.
TAGAGATTGTGTCTAAGAAATTTCCTTCTTTGAAAATTGGAGCAGGTACAGTTTTAAGCAATGAAGATTTAAATTCCGTAAAAGATGCTGGAGCAAAATTTGCTGTTAGTCCTGGCTCTACAATTTCCCTTGCTACACATGCACTAGAAAAAGAATTTCCATTCCTGCCTGGAGTTTCAAATTCTAGTGATATAATGAATTTAATGAATTTAGATTATAAATTTTTTAAATTTTTTCCAGCACAAGCCGCAGGTGGTCTTGAATATCTTAAATCTTTAAGTGGGCCATTTCCTGAAATTTTGTTTTGCCCAACAGGTGGTATTAACCAAAATAATGCTCATGAATGGCTTAGTCAAAAGAATGTAATATGTGTAGGCGGTAGTTGGATAATTCCACCTGAAAGCAGAGATTACAAAGAAATTACAAAAAGAGCTTTATTAGCAAGTAGTTTGTAAAATAATTTCCTGTTTGTTCTAAATCAATAATAAATAAATTTTTTGTAAAATATTTCGATTTGTCTATCATTATATTTAGTAATTAGTTTTATGTGTTTTTAAAAACTTGGGGGAAGCAATGACTGAATATTCAATTGAGGATTATGTAACTGATATTCGTTTAGTTGTTAAAGAAGAGACTGACGAGGGAAAGATAATCGATAGAATAAAACCATTATCAAAAAAAATAGCAGCAAACAAAAGTTGGGTTAAGCCAGAATATTTTAATGTAGATAAAGAACAGGGATTTGGATTGCATTTGCTGCATGAAGAAAAAGATCATAGTTTAGCTATTTTTGCAATTGCGTGGGCTCCTGGAGAGGGGCTTGCGCCACATAATCACAAAACATGGGCTGTCGTTGCTGGTATTCAAGGACAAGAACATGAAACTAGTTACAAAAGAATAGATGATGGAACTACAGACGGTTTTGCGGATTTAGTAAAAACAAATGAAGAGACTATATACGCAGGAGATGCTACTTGTTGTTTGCCTGAAGACATACATAGTGTATGGAATAATGGTCGTGAGATAGCTCTTTCTATACATACATATGGAAAACACCTGAATCATACAGGAAGGTCAATTTTTGACATTAATCAAAAAACTGAAACTCCCTGCATAGTTAAGGTTCAAAATTAATTAAGTTTTATACGAAAAGTTTTAAGTTAAAATCCAATTAACCTTGGAAACATGTTTGATTTTGTTCACCCAAACCTTCTATACCCAACTTCATTTTATCGCCCGCCTTTAAAAAAACAGGTGGTTTCATTCCACCACCAACTCCAGGTGGAGTACCCGTAGCAATAATATCGCCAGGATTTAAACTCATAAACTGTGATAAATAATATACAATGTATTTTGCAGAGAATATCATGGTTTTTGTAGAACCATCTTGCATTCTTTTACCATTAACATCTAGATACATTTTTAGGTTCTGAACGTCAGACACTTCATCTTTAGTAACTAAATATGGTCCAGTTGGCCCAAAAGTGTCACAAGATTTGCCTTTAGTCCATTGTCCTTCTTTTTTTAGTTGAAATTCTCTTTCTGAAACATCATTAACTACACAATATCCAGCGATATGTTCTTCTGCATCTTCTTCATTAATATATTTAGCTTTTTTCCCAATTATGATACCAAGCTCAACTTCCCAGTCAGTTTCATTAGAATTTCTTGGTATTTCAACATTATCATTTGGACCTGCTACAGCAGATGTTGCCTTTGAAAATAATATTGGTTCACTTGGCACAGGCATTCCAGTTTCTGCGGCGTGATCTGAATAATTTAACCCAATACAAAGAAATTTTCCAATATTGCCAACACATGCTCCTAATCTTGTATTTTCAGGAATAATTGGCAAAGATGAAACATCAATCATAGAAATTTTATTCAAACTTTCTTTACTAATATTGTCTCCATTTATATCTGAAATATGATTAGATAAATCTCTTATGTTACCATTTTGGTCTAAAATTCCAGGCTTTTCTTTTCCAATTTCTCCATATCGCAATAACTTCATTTTATTTCCTTTCTCTAATTAAAATAATTAAAAATTTTATTATTGACTTATTACATACATATTCCACCATCAATTATATGGAATTGACCTGTGGTAAAGGCGGATGAATCACTTGCTAAATAAACTGCAAGATTAGCAACTTCTCTTGCTTCACCAAATCTTCCCATTGGTTGTCTTGCAACAAACTGTTTCTTGGCTAATTCATAATCTCCCATATCTGAAAGTCTTTGCTCTAAAGATGGACTTTGAATTGTACCAGGGCAAATGGCATTGCACCTTATTCCAACAGCAATATAGTCCGCTGCAACTGATTTTGTAATCCCTAGAACTGCAGCTTTAGAAGCTGAATAGATAAATCTATTAATAATACCTTTTGTTGAGGACGCAACAGAGGCAATATTAATAATTGATCCTCCACCATTTTTAATCATTATTGGCAAGACTTCTTTTATCATGTGGTACATGGCTTTACTATTAAGATTAAATGCTTGATCCCAATCATCATCACTTGATTCTAAAATAGTGCCATTGTGAACAATCCCAGCACAATTAAATAGTACATTAGGTTCTTTAATTGAACTCATTAAATCTTTTATTGCATCTAGATTGGTAACATCAAGAATATGCGTTTCATTTACAGTTTTACTTAAATCATTTAAACTTTCTCGGTTAAGGTCTGTTGCAATAACATAAGCACCTGCCTTTACAAAAGCTTCAGCTGTTGCTTTTCCAATCCCTTGACCCGAAGCAGTTAAAAGAGCAGTTTTACCTTCTAAATTAATCATAAAAACTCCCTACATAGTTGCTCCAATTTGCCACGGGACAAACTCCAAGTCACCAAGACCTTGGTTTTCAGATTTTGATTTTTCACCGGATGCTACCCGAACAATTAAATCAAATATCTCTTGTCCAACATCTTCAATACTTTTGTTATCTGAAATTATTTTTCCAGCATTTACGTCCATGTCCTCAACCATATTATTATACATCTCAGTGTTAGTAGCTATTTTAATTGAAGGTGAGGGTTTGCATCCAAAACATGAACCTCTTCCGGTAGTAAAAGTTACGACATTACAACCGCTAGCAATTTGACCCGTTACTGATGCTGGATCATACCCAGGGCTATCCATAAATAAAAAACCCTTTTTCTTTGCTTGTTGTGCATAAAGGAGAACATCATTTAAAGGTGTAGTTCCTCCTTTGGCCGCTGCACCTAGAGATTTTTCTAATATTGTAGTTAATCCCCCTGCTTTGTTACCTGGGGAAGGGTTATTATTTAAACTTCCCTTATTTCTTGTTACATAATCTTCCCACCATAGAATCCTATCAACAAGTTTTTTGCCTACTTCAGGAGAAATTGCTCTTCGTGTTAGCATATGTTCAGCACCATAAATTTCGGGTGTTTCTGCCAAAATTGCTGTGCCACCATTTTTTACAATTAAATCTGCTGCATGACCAAGTGAAGGGTTTGAGGTTATTCCAGACCATGCATCTGATCCTCCACATTGAAGAGCAACACTCAAATGTTCTACGGATTGATCAGTTCGTTCTATTGCATTAACTTCAGGTAACATATCTTCAATACATTTTATTCCAGCTTTAATTGTTTTTCTGAGACCTCCCATGTCTTGTAAAGTCATAGTTTTAAAAAATGGATTTTCATTTAAGTTGAAAGAATCCATTAAAAACTTAATTTGATTTGCCTCACATCCTAATCCAATAAGTAATATGCCAGCTAAATTTGGATGTTGAATATATCCTAAAAGCACTCTTTGAAGAGCATCAAACCCATCTCCTGAGTCTGCCATTCCACATCCTGTGCCATGAGTAAATGAAACTACTCCATCTACATTAGGGTATTTTGATAATTTCTCTTCATTAAATGCTTCTGCAATATTTTTTGCAGCTGTAGCTGAACAATTAACAGAAGTAAGTATTCCAATATAATTTCTTGTCCCAACTTTTCCGCTTTGTCTTTTATATCCTTTGAAAGTAACTCTTTTGTCAGGTTCAATCATGTTAGGTAATTTTACAGATGTTGAAAATTCATAATCATGATCTGTTGATTGAAAATTTGTATTTTCAACATGAACATGTTCACCTGGTAAAATATCTTTACTAGCAATACCAATCAATTGGTCATACTTAATTATTTTTTCACCTTTTATAATTTTTTTTAAGGCTATTTTATGACCTTTTGGAATAAAATTCTTACTCTCTAGATTTTGAGTTACTTCACCAGAATTTATTTTTCTTAATGCGGTAGCGACATTGTCATTTTCATTAAGTTTTACTGTCAAATTCTCAACATTAGTCATTTTTATTATCTCCCAATTAATAAAAAGCAAAAAAACTGAAATTATCTTTTGATTTTTTTTAAATCAAGTATGATTGTTACAGTATTCTTAAAATTAGTTTAAGATTTATTCATACTATTTTTAAAATAATTAATAAACTTTATTTAGTATTTATAAAATTTACTTGGGAGAAAATTATGTCAGATAAAAATTTTAATCCAAAATACAGAAGTCAACAATGGTTTGATAATCCAACTAACCCTGGCATGACGGCACTGTATTTAGAAAGATCAATGAATTTTGGTCTTACACCGGATGAGTTGAGATCTGGAAAACCGATTATTGATACCAGCTAAAGATTCTCTCTTAAACGAAACTCTGCCAATAGGTCTGGCACATGGAATCAAACTTAATAAGGATTTAAACGAGAACCAAATTTTAACATGGAAAGATGTAGATTATTCTTTAGATGATCCCACTATTGCATATAGAAGGTCTATGGAAAAAAACTTTAGATCTTTATTGGACTAGTTGGCCCTTTATCTAATCTCCAAACAAAACCAGACGTTCCTACTTTAGGGAAAAAATCTTTAACCAAAGGATCATGTCCTGGAACAACTAGATCATCACTTGTTGCCAAGCTTTTAATTAACTTAAAACCATTTAGCATATCTTCTAAATCAACAACAATAGGAAAGGGTTTAGCCATTAGAAAGTTTTCATAAAAATGTGTAGCATCTGAAGCTAAACATAAATATCCATTTTCTGTTTTTACTCTTACAGATTGCAAACCTCTTGAATGACCACCTATTAAATGAACAGTAACTCCGCTTTTGATTGATCCGATACCATTATAAAAAATTACCCTGCCGGAGTATATATTTTTAACCATCTCACATACATGTTCACCTGTAAAAGGCATTTTAATAGTTTCATGACACATGCAAGGACCAGTTGCGTAAGCCATTTCTGTTTCTTGAAGATGAAATTTTGCATTTGGAAAGTCCTTCAATCCTCCAGCATGATCATAGTGAAGATGGGTAATAATCACGTCAGTCACATCATTAGCTTCAATATTAATAGCTTTAAGAGCCTCTGATGGAGCTCTTTGAATTGGTCTGTCTCTTCTTTTTGCTTCATCGTAATCATATCCAGTATCTACAACAATAATATCTTTTTCAGATTTTAGAACCCAAATAAAATAATCAATAGTATGAGCTTGATGAGAATGATCATCAAAAATGAAACTATCACTCCGCGTTCTATCTGCTCTTTCAGCATACTTTAACGCAAAAACTTCCCAATTTTTTTCAATAGCTGTTTCCAAAAAAATTTCCTTATTTAATTTTTACTAACTTCTTCTAATCTGTCTGTTGCTGGAGCAGGAGTTGGACTGACGTTTGATATTAATTTGTAAGTTTCATTATCTAATGAAATTTTAACTGAATCTAAAGAAGGTTTTAGTTGTTTTAGATTTCTAGCACTTATGATTGGAGCAGTTACTGCATCATTGTTTAAAACCCAAGCAACTGCTAAAGCAATAGGGTCATAATTTAATTGATTAGCCAAATTTTTTAGAGAATGCGCAGCTTTGTACATCCAATCTTGACCATATCTAATTTTGTATTTTTCATTTTCATGTAGTCTACCAGATGAGTTTTTACTTGATGAAATTGATGAAGCATATTTACCAGTAAGAAGTCCACCGCCTAAAGGACTATAACTTATTACACCAATATCTTCAGATTTTGCCATAGGAAGAATTTCTACTTCAGCCTGTCTTTTAACAATATTGTACATAGGTTGAAGAATATCTACTGATGGAAAATTATGTTTTTGAGCGACTAAATTAGCTTTGAGAACCTGCCATGCAGAAAAATTAGAAACACCTAGTTGAAAAAATTTTTTTTCTGCTTTTAATTTTTGAAGTGTTTCAAATGTTTCTTCTAATGGTACATTATCATCCCAATGATGTAAGAAAAAAATATCAACATAGTCCTGGTTTAATCTTTTAAGACTTTGTTCTAATTGTGATCTAATATTTTTTCCACTCGAACCTCCAACTGAACCTGCTTTTGTTATTAGAATAATTTTTTCACGTTCTTCTCTAATTAGGTTTCCAAGAATTTTTTCAGATTTGCCTCCAGTATAAACAAATGCAGTATCAAAAAAATTAATACCATTTTCACGACATGCCTCATACATTTCCTGGCTGTCACGTTCATCTGCTCCATCCCCGAACTGCATTGTTCCAAAACATAATGAGGAATTTTTTAATTTATTTGGACCATATTGTCTTATTATTTTCATTTAAAATCCTCTAATCAATATTATTTAAAATTATCCATCCAGGCAATTCCTTCATCCGTTGTGGTTCTGGGCTTATATTCAGCTCCAACCATACCCTTATAACCTAATTTATATATTTCTGGGATTATATAAGAAAAATCTAATTCGCCCCTATCTGGTTCACATCTACCTTTGACAGATGCTATTTGTACATGCCCAATGTAAGGTAAGTTTTCTTCAAATCTATTTATGACATTGCCTTGATTGATTTGAACGTGATAAAAATCAAACATAATTTTTATGCTATCAGAGCCTACAAGCTCACAAATCTCCTTTGCCTGCTCTACTCTTGTTAGAAAATATCCTGGATTATCATTTAAATTTAATGGTTCAATAACTAAGCTAATATTACTATCTTTTACTAATTCTTTTGCAAACTTTAAATTATCAATAAAGGTTACAAGAGATTTTGTTGATAAATCTGTGACACCTGCCATTGCATGAATATTTTTTGATTTAATTACTTTTGCATACTCAAATGCTTGTAGTAATGCATCTCTAGCCTCAGACACCCTTGAAGGGACAGCTAACAAACCATTATCACCTTTTTCAACATCTCCTTTAATAGTATTAATTCCCATAACAGTTAAATTTACTTCATCGAGAGCTTTTTTTATTTCTTTACAATCATATTGATAAGGAAATTGAAACTCTACTGCATCAAAACCATTTTCTTTTGCTTTATAAATAGCATCAATGTGAGACATTTCGGACCATAAAAGGCCTAAATTAGCTGAAAACTTATACATTACATCAGTCCCATTCTATATTAAATTTATTTACAATCTTTTTTATTTGTGAGGCATTTAACTCTATTACATCTGTACCTCTTAAAATTAGAGCCAGTTTAGCTGTGGCCTCTAATTCCTCTACAGCATTTACTGCAGATTCTAAATCTTTACCAGAAACAACAGGACCGTGATTGGCAAGAAGAACGGCGGATCTCTTTCCAGCCAGACCTTTAATTGCCTCACCCATAGCCGGATCTCCTGGCACAAAGAAAGGAAGTAATTTTACTTTACCTAATAACATAACAGAGTAAGGAGTATAGGAAGGCAACACATTATCTTCATTTATTCCAGGTGTCATTGATAATGCTACTGAATAAGTTGAATGAAGATGTACAACTGCTCCAGATTTTATTCCTCTTGTTTCATAAAAAGCCTGATGAAGTGGTAATTCTTTTGTAGGAGTTGTAGACCCAATAATTTCACCAGATTTCGTAACCTTGACTATTTGATTTGGATCAATTCTACCAAAAGAAGAACCAGAAGGAGTAACTAGTATATTATTATCATCTAGACGTACTGAAATATTTCCGGTTGAACCATGTGTTAAACCTCTATCAAAAATAGAAGTAGCTAAAAGACATATTTGCTCCCTTAATTTATTTTCATTCATTATTAATACTCAATCCGTAAATCTTAATTTAGTATCCAAATATTTTATAAAATCCACCTATTGGCGTACCTATCGCAATATGACTTCCAACAGCTAAAGAACAAGTCATAAATGGCGACGGAGTCTTTATTCCTAAAAAACCTTTACCTAAAACTGGCATGAAAAAAAACCAAGGAACAATTACACTTATCAAACCAAAAATCATGCCATTTAAAAGAGATGCGCTACATATTTCATATTCTAATAAAATAAAAAAAAATACTGAATACAAAATTGCAACCGAATAATGAACTATCCAGCCAATTAGTAATTCATTTTTAATTGGAGCTTCTTCATCGATAGTAGGATTATAAATTTTTCTTTTAGACACCACTAATAAAAACCATCTTCCAACCACACCCCAGTCAGAAGGATTTATATCATATAATAATTTAAGTAGCCTTTGCCACATATCCATTACAAGGCAAGACACAATCCCAATAATGACTATATGAAACATTTGCATTAAACTTCCTCTATGTTTAAAATTTTTCTAGCATTGGATAGTAGAACGATATAAAACATTATAAGTGTTTATGTGAAATATATCTATCGTTAATATAATCTTATATATCAACCAAATCAAATACAGGGGGTTTTTATGGCTAATTTTAGTGGACAAACAGCAGTTATTACTGGTGGAGCTCAAGGAATTGGACTAGCAACTGCAAAAAGATTTATTAATGATGGCTGTGAAGTTATGATTTGGGATATTGATAAAAAAATGGGCATGGAAGCTTCAAAAGAACTTAATTGTTATTTTTTAGAGGTTGATCAAACTGACAATCAAGTTGTAGAGCAAGCCACTGCAGAAACAATTAACCAGCTAAAAAAAATTGATATATTAGTTTGTAGTGCAGGTATAGCAGGTCCGACTTTTTCAACTTGGGATTATCCAGTTGAAGAATGGTCAAATGTTTTCAACGTAAATGTTAATGGTGTTTTTTATTGTAACAAATATATTGTTAAAACTATGATGCAAAATGGTTATGGTAGAATTATTAATATAGCATCTATTGCCGGAAAAGAAGGTAACCCTAATGCTCCTGCTTACTCAGCATCAAAGGCTGCTGTTATTGGATTAACTAAATCTCTTGGAAAAGAAACGGCTCATTTAGATATTGCTGTTAATTGCATTACCCCAGCAACAGCAAAAACAAGAATACTTGATCAAGTATCTCAAGAATTTATCGACTATATGCTATCTAAAATACCAAGAAAAAGATTTGTAACCGTTGATGAAATAGCTTCTTTGATTAGTTTTTTAGGAAGTAAAGAAAACAGTTTTACCACTGCAGGTGTATTTGATATATCAGGTGGCAGGGCTACTTATTAGAAAAGAGGATTTTAAGGAGATCCTCTGCACCTAATTAAAACTAATCACTAGGGAGGAATGAATTAGTTTAAAACAAATAAACGGGGGAGTTTATTGCGTTATTAACTGTTTAAGAAGAATCACTTGTTAAGTCATCAAATGTTTCATAAATTATGAAATAAAAAATATGTTTGCTAAAAATTTGAGCATAAAAAATTGTAAAATTATTAGGTGATTAAGATTTGATCACTTTATATATCTGAATTTAATTCCATAGTAACTGAAAGGACAACAACAGCAAACAAAGCTAGACCCATTCCCCTATTAACCCAAATTTGTTTATTAATAGCTAGTGACCATTTCTTTAAACTTATTCCTAACCAAAGCCAAAATAAATGGATTGGTATCCAAATAGAATTAACAATAATAAATTTTATAATAATTTCAGTATTAAACGATGTCATTCCTAGAGATAAGACTACAAACAAATGACCTTGGACAACATAGGCTTTAGGATTAACAAATTGTAAAAAAATTCCTTCATATAATCTAGGCGCTTTCAAACTTTGCTTAAAACCCGTCTTGTTGTCGGATGTGGCTATTCGCCAAGATAAAATAGATAAATAGGATAAAGACATCAGCAAGAAAGTTATTTCAACACCATCTATCTCAAATAAAAATTTTTTAAACCCTAAAACTACTAATAATGCAACTCCATTAGTTCCAAAAAATAAACCAATGAGGTACATCATACCAACTTTCCAACCAAAGCCTGCACCAACACCAGCTAAAGATAATACACCCGGACCAGGAGTAACCATCATTAAAAAACTAATTATTATATATGTAATCATCTGAACTTATAGAAGGTTCTCTATACCTTGGACTCAATACAAAATTAAATTGTTAAATATACTATGGATAATATTAATGCAATTTTACAGGAAAAGTTTTCCAGGATTCATTATTTTATGAGGATCAAAAGCTTCTTTTATTTTTTTCATAACGTTTACAGCATTTCCTAACTCTTTGAGCATATATTTTCTTTTACCTTGACCAACTCCATGTTCACCTGTACAAGTGCCATGCATTTTTATGGCTCTCTCTGAAATTCTTACTAAAAATTCATCTAATTTATCTAACTCCATTTTGTTATTTTTATCAATTAAGAGTGCAACGTGAAAATTTCCATCTCCTGCATGACTTACTATTGGACCTATTAATTCATTTTGTTCCATATCCTCGATAGTTTCTGTGATGCAATCCGATAATTTTGAAATAGGTACACAAACATCAGTAGAATAAAGCTCAGCCTCTGGCCTTACTGCTCTACATGACCAATACGCATCATGCCTTGCTTTCCACAATTTATTTCTGTCCTCATTATTGGATGTCCACTCAAAATCTTTACCTCCAAAATCAGATGATATCTCTCCAAATAATTCCGATTGTTCATCAACAGATGATTGACTTCCATGAAACTCTACCAACAACAATGGAGCTTCGGGAAGATTTGTTTTGGAATAATCATTAACAGCCTTAACCTGTGCTATATCCATAAATTCTATTCTTGCAACTGGAATACCAGCTTGAATAGTCATAATTACTGCATCAGTAGCATCTTTCACTGATGGAAAGCTTACTCTTCCACCAGCTATAACTTCTGGGATACCATAAAGTTTGAGAGTGATTTCTGTGGTTATACCCAAAGTTCCTTCAGAACCAACCATTAGCCTTGTTAAATCATATCCAGCAGAACTTTTCCTTGCCTTATTTGCTGTTTTAATTATCTGACCGTCTGGAGTAACAACTTCTAAAGCTATAACATTGTCTTTCATTGTACCATAACGAACGGCATTTGTTCCTGAAGCTCGTGTAGCAGTCATTCCACCAATTGAGGCATTTGCACCTGGATCAATCGGAAAAAACAAACCTGTGTACCTAAGATATTTATTAAGCTGTTCTCTAGTTACACCAGGTTGTACAACAACTAAAAGGTCATCTTGATATACCTTCAATATTTTGTCCATATTATTCATATCTATAGAAATTCCTCCGAAAGGCGCATTAAGATGCCCTTCGAAGGAAGAACCTACACCAAATGGAATAATTGGGCACTTATATTCATTACAAATATTTACAACTTTTTGAACATCCTCCTTTGTTTCAACAAAGACAACGCCGTTAGGTAATTCAGATTCGTGTATTGTCATAGTATGCGTATGTTGTTCTAAGATACTCTGGCTATCTGAAAATTGCTGTCCAAATTCTTCTTTTAACTTTTTTACACATAACTTGATGCTCTCGGGATCATAATTGTCTGAAGACCAAATTGAAGTATTACCATCCATATTTAATGCCTCTAAAATATTAATTTTTTATCTACAAAATTTTTCCAGGATTCATAATACCTTTAGGGTCTAATTCTTCCTTAATTAATTTCATAAAATTTACAGCAGGACCTAACTCATCAAGTAGATACTGTTTTTTACCCTGCCCTACACCATGTTCACCAGTACATGTACCATCCATACTAATCGCTCTATGAGCTAATCTTTCTAAGAAACCATTCGCAATATCAATTTCATTCTGATCTTTTGGATCAATCATAAGTTGAACATGAAAATTGCCGTCTCCAACATGACCAACAATAGGACCAAATAATTTATTTTGCTCCATATCTTCAATAGTTTCTGTAATGCATTCCGAAAGTCTTGAAATAGGTACACACACGTCTGTTGCAATATAAT
>KB910526.1 GCA_000383115.1 alpha proteobacterium SCGC AAA015-N04 | reverse complement strand
CACGCCTTCTTGTGCAAATAAACTTGCTATTCCACATGCGCAGATTTCAGCTTGCCCAGCTTTCAATGGCACCATTCTTGAAACATCATTTTTTCCAGGTATAATTCGTAAATCAGTACCATAATTTTTCTTAAGCATTTGGCCAATTCCAACAGATTGTGCATAACCTGATGATGTGGTTCCATATGCAGTCCAAGCAATATTTTTTGGAAGGTCTCCTCCAACAGCATTAAATATGCCGAAGAAAAAAACCACAAAAACTGAAAACATATTTAAAAAGATTTTTTTCATATTTAATTCTCCCTTATTTTTTTATTACATACTAGCTTAAGACTTTTTAAAATTTTTTCTATGCTTAATATTTTTTTTCTAAATTATACAAATTTTTATCCCAAGTGTTACGAAGGTGTGTCCATGGAAAAAATATTTTTATTAAGTCCTTTATGTACCCACCTAGATTTGTCAAAGAGCAGATTAAGGAAAATCCTAGTATCTGTGATTCAAAACCACCAACGGGTGACACAGTCCTAGCAACAGATATACTAATTCATTGATGAGCAGGATTATTGTTTAGTGTATAGTGGAAGGGCAAACTAAATGCTATATGATTATATATCTGCTGACGTAGTTTTAGTGATTATCAACTAAGGGTAGAGTCAGTTTATCAATAATAATAGCTTCTACATGAAGAACATTTTACTACCCGAAGATATTATGTTTTGACTGTAATAGACTATATCAAATTGCTAATATAACTAATAATTCTAGGTTCTAAATTCTACATTTTCTTTGTTAAAATGACACTAATAGAGGTTTAACCGATCTTTTATTTATGGTAATTAAGAAAATTTTTTTAAAGAAATTTTTTAAAATATTTCCAAGTTTAGTATTAATGTGATTAATTTCTTTTCTTGTTTCTTCAATTTATTTTGTCTTTCTGCTCATTTCATTAACTTTGTTTGGATGATTTTCTTTAAATTTCTCATTTAAGTTAATCTTGACCATTTCAGGGTATACTTAGGTACAAAAACCAATAGTGATAAATCATTTTCTTAGTTTTTTATTTAATATAATTTTATGTCTGGCACATTTGTTGCAAATTTAAGAAGGCCGCAAATTTTCAAAAAAAATAAGAGTTAAATCATTTTGGTTCAATTATCTTTAGATCAGGTTCTATCAAAAGCAAGAGCTCATGCTGAAAGGAATGAGATCGTGGAAGCTCAAGAGTTATATCAAAAAGCTTTACAAGCTTTCCCCGAAAATTTAAGTGCAAAACAGGAATTAGAAAATTTAAACAAGCTAAAACATTTTGATTATATAAAAAATCCATCTCAACAAATAGTTGATGAATTGGTAAATCTTTATAACCAAGGAAAATTTAGAGAAGTAGCGGATAAGGCACAATTTCTTACCAAGGAGTATCCCTTTACATTTATCCTCTGGAGTATATTAGGAGCATCTTCAGCTCAAATAGGATTACTAGAAGTGGCAATTGAGGCATATAAAAAAGCTATATTAATTAAGCCTAATTCATCTTTGATATATAATAATATTGGTGTTGTTTATAAAAATCAAGGTAATTTGGTTGAAGCAACAAAAGCATATAAGAAATCTATTGAATTAAATCCTAATAATGTTGAAACTTTCAATAATCTAGGAACTACTTTATTCAAACAAAACAAGCAAGATGAAGCAATAGAAGAATTAAGTGCTATTTTTGCAGATATGGGTTTCTCTATAGTTGATGGTCCTGATATTGAAAGTGATTATTATAACTTTACTGCATTGAATATCCCTAAAGAACATCCAGCACGTCAAGAACATGATACGTTTTATCTTCAGCCAGATATTAATGGACAAAGGAAGGTTTTAAGGACTCATACAAGTCCTGTTCAAATTAGAACAATGGAAAAAATTGACCTAAAAAATTTCGATGAGATCAGATATATTATACCTGGAAGAACATATAGATCTGATCATGATGCAACGCATTCTCCTATGTTTCATCAATGTGAAGGCCTAGTACTTGGTAAAAATATAAATATGGCACATTTAAAAGGATGTCTAATAGAATTTTGTAGAACTTATTTTAATGAAGACAATTTACCAGTTCGTTTTAGACCAAGCTATTTTCCTTTTACAGAACCATCAGCAGAAGTAGATATTGGTTGTAAAAGAGAAAATGATGGTAGTCTAGTGATAGGTGAGGGAGAAGATTGGTTAGAAATTTTGGGGTCGGGTATGGTTCATCCTAAAGTTTTACAAGGTGTGGGTATAGATCCATCAAAATATCAAGGATTTGCATTTGGAATGGGTTTAGAGAGACTTACTATGTTAAAGTATGGTATCCCTGACTTAAGACCTTTTTATGATAGTGATCTAAGGTGGCTAAAACATTATGGATTTATACCTGTTGACAATCCAAGCCTACATTCTGGCCTGAATGGTGTCTTTTCATGAAATTTACATGGAAATGGTTACTAGATCATTTAGAAACTGATAAAAATTTATCAGAGATTTTAGAAACACTCCCAAAACTTGGTTTAGAGGTTGCTTCAGTTGTTAATTTAGCAGAGGATTTAAAAAGTTTTATATCCGTCGAAATTATAGATCTAAAAAAACACCCAAATGCAGATAAACTTAATGTTTGTACGGTATTTGACGGAAAAAATACATTTAACGTTGTTTGTGGAGCCCCTAATGTCAAATTGGGTATGAAAAGTGTTTTTGCAAATATAGGAACATTCATTCCTGGTCTAAATTTAAAATTAAAGAAAGGCACAATTAGAGGCGAAGAATCCTTTGGTATGTTATGTTCAGAAAAAGAGTTAACTTTATCTGAAAATCATAACGGTATAATTGAACTAGAAAGTTCATCTGAACTTGGTTTGTCTGTCACAGATATTATGGATTTAAATGACCCAATTATAGAAATAGAAATTACTCCTAATAGAGGTGATTGCTTAGGTGTAAGGGGTATCGCTAGAGATTTAGCTGCAGCTGGTATGGGAAATTTAAAGGATTTGGACGCCATATTTAAAGATGGTGAATTTGATAGTATTATAAATTGGCGCGTTGATTTGGATGAAGATGAAAAATATCTTTGTCCTAAGGTTTTTGGGAGATCATTTACTAATCTAAAAAATGATGAATCTCCCTTATGGCTTAAAAATAGATTAATAGCTGTTGATCAAAGACCAATTAGTTCTATTGTAGATATAACTAACTATATTATGATTGATACTGGAAGACCTTTACACGCATATGATATAGACAAGATTAAAGGTACAATTCTTAAAATATCAAAATCAAAAAAAGGAGATAAGTTTTCAGCACTAAATGGAAATACTTACGAGTTAGATGATAATATGCTTGTTATTTCTGATGAGGAAAGTGTTGATGATTTAGCTGGTATAATGGGAGGAGAAAGAACAGGCGTAACTGAAAACACAACAAGAATGTTTTTAGAAGCTGCTATTTTTGACCCAGTATCAATAGCGAACACTGGAAGAAAGTTAAACTTAAATTCTGACGCTAGATATAGATTTGAAAGAGGCTTAGATTTCAATTTTCCAGAAACTGTAATGCATTATGCAGCTACAATGGTCAATAAAATTTGTGGTGGAAAATTTAGTAAAATAGTTAATTTTAAATTAGAACAAAAAAACAGAACAATTAAATTTGATCCAAATATTATTTATCAACTAACAGGCGTTAAGATTAAAAATGAATTATCTAAATCAATTTTAAAAAAATTAGGTTTTAAAATTGTCTTTACAGAAAATATTTGGGATATAACACCCCCCAGTTGGAGACCGGATATAGATGGTATTGCAGATATTGTTGAAGAAATCGTCAGAATAAATGGCTATGACAAAATACCTTCAATAAAATTACCAAGAAGTAATTATATTGCAAAACCAGCAATGAAAATTAAACATCGTCAAGCTTTTTTTGCTTCAAGAATACTAGCAAATAGGGGTTATAATGAAGTGATTACTTTTTCATTTTTGAATAAGGCAATGGCTGATCAGTTCAATGGGGGTGGGTTTGCTTTAAATATAGTTAACCCTATATCATCAGAATTAACAGATATGAGACCTTCAATCATTCCTAATTTATTATTAGCAGTGCAAAAGAATATAAATATAGGAGCTCAAGATCTCTCTTTTTTTGAAATTGGCCCAATTTATAAAGGCGATAATCCAAATGAACAAATAAGTACAATTACTGGAATAAGATACGGTAACAGAATTAAAAAAGATTGGCAAAAAGA
The DNA here is from genome assembly GCA_000383115.1 of alpha proteobacterium SCGC AAA015-N04. Classification (GTDB taxonomy): domain Bacteria; phylum Pseudomonadota; class Alphaproteobacteria; order Puniceispirillales; family Marisalimonadaceae; genus Marisalimonas. Next base: position 27,725 of record KB910526.1, on the reverse strand, counting down.
AGCTGTCAAATTTGAATTTTACGATATTAAACTTGATGTAATTAAGGCACTTTACACTATAGGAGTTCCTAAAAATAGTCTAAAAATTTTTCGTGATGCTCCAGGGTATTTTCATCCGGGTAGAAGTGCAGTTTTTAAAATTGGCCAAAATGTTATAGCTAATTTTGGTGAAATTCACCCTGAAATTAGCGATACCTTTGGATTAAATAAATCAGCTTTCGGTTTTGAAATATTTTATGAAAACATACCACTTCCGAAAAGGAAAAAGATATCTAAACCAATGTTAAAAATATCTAATTTGCAACCAGTTACAAGAGAATTTGCGTTTCTTGTCGATGAAGAAATAGAGTCTGAAAAAATTTCTCAGATTGCTAAATCCGTTAACAAAGATATAATAACAGATGTTATAATACTAGATATATATAAGGGGGAAAAAATTCCTCAAGATATGAAATCTATTGCTATTAAAGTTACAATTCAACCAATTCAAGAAACATTAACTGATACTGAATTAGAAGAAATAAGTTCTAACTTAATAAATGCTATTGAGAAGAAATTGTCAGGCTCTTTGAGAGAAATTTAATTTAAAGCTGTAGTTAAAATGGTGCCGTCAACTGGATTTGAACCAGTGACCTCGTCATTACCAATGACGCGCTCTACCGCTGGAGCTATGACGGCATTAATTAAATATTGTTAATCTAATTATCTTTTCATAAATGACAAGTTATTTTATTGTAATATAGTAATTTGTAAATTTAAAAAATTTTTCAAATAAAAATAGGAAAATGAAAATGTTAATTGAAGAAGATAAAAATGATATATTATCCCTTTCTTTAAAACGAAATTTAAAGTTGAGAAAAAAGCAAAATAAAGATAGAGATAAAAAAAAAATTAAGGGTAAAAGAATAAAAAAAATTGGTTTGTATGATATTAATGATGTTAAAAAATAAATTTAGAACATTGTGATGAGTGTTATCTATGAAAATAACGAAGAAAAGATTTATATCAGGGGTGGTATTCAACTAAAAGGCAATGTTCCAATTAGTGGAGCAAAAAATGCTGCGTTACCATTGATGACACTTTCATTATTGATAAAAAATGGATTTGAGTTAACGAATATACCTGATTTAGCTGATACCAGATTAATGTCTGATCTATTGAATGATTTAGGGGTAAGTATCAATTGGAAAAATGATAAATTAATTTTTAAAGGTAGCCCTGTAAAAGATGAAGCCTCATATGATCTTGTTAGACAAATGAGAGCATCAATACTTATTCTTGGACCTTTATTAGTATCAAAAGGATCAGCAAAAGTACCTTTGCCTGGAGGGTGCGCTATTGGCAGTAGACCTATAGATTTACACATCATGGTTATGAAAGCTTTAGGAGCTAATGTATATTATGATTCAGGATTTATAGTTGCATCACTAAAATCAGACGGACTTAGAGGAGGAATAATTGATTTTCCCAAGGTTTCAGTTGGTGCTACTGAGAGCGCCATAATGACTGCAGTGCTGGCTAAAGGAAAAACTAAAATATTAAATGCTGCAAGAGAGCCAGAAATAGTTGATTTAGGAAATTGTCTTATAAAAGCAGGAGCTAATATTAGTGGATTAGGATCAAACACCATTAATATAGAAGGAGTAAAAGAATTAAGTTCAGTTAGTCATCAGGTTATATCTGATAGAATAGAGGCAGGTTCTTTTGCTATTGCCTCTAGTATTACAAAAGGGGATGTTGAAATATCTAAAGTCAATCCAATGGATTTAAAAAAATTCTTTGATGTACTCAGAATGAATGGTATGGATATAGAAATTTATGGGAATAATGTAAGAGTTTCTTCTTCTAAGAGGCCATTACCTTATGATATCTCAACTGAAGCTCATCCAGGGTTTCCTACCGACTTACAAGCTCAATATATGGCCTTAATGGCTTTAGCTGAAGGTGAAACAATTATAAAAGAAAATATCTTTGAGAATAGGTTCATGCATGTTGCAGAACTAATGAGAATGGGAGCAAAAGTTACTATCAACAAACATAAGGCTGTAGTTAACGGTGTAAAAAATTTAAAGGGATCTAAGGTCATGGCATCTGATTTAAGGGCATCTATGTGTTTAATTTTAGGTGCTTTAGCAGCATCTGGAACTAGTGAAATTGACGGAATATATCATTTAGATAGAGGTTACGAAAAGCTTGTTGATAAATTGTCAAATTTAGGGGCTGATATCAAGAGATTAAAATAAAATTTTTAACAGGTAAATTTATGAGTGTTGAAAAAAAACTTCGATTAACTGCTAATAACTCTAGCGATTTGAAAATTTTTTCTTATCTATGTCAAGATGCTATTCTATCTAAGGATGAGTTTTATTTTGATAAAAAAAAAGAATTGTTTATTGCTACTTTTTCAAGATATTGTTGGGAAAAGATTGAGAGAATTGAAAACCAAAAAAAAATAAATTTCAGAGTTATATCTGGTCTGCAAATTAAAAACGTTAAAAATATTTCATACCAGAAAACTTCTGATGTGGAATTTTTAAATTTATTAGCAATCTCTTATAAAAATAAAAAAATTACTTTACACTTCTCTAAATCTAATCCAATTATCATAACCTGTGAAAAAATTTGTGCCTTGTTAGAAGATATTGATTTACCATGGCCAACAAAATTAAAACCTATACATAAATGATTATATACAGAGTTAATTGAATGAAAAATCGTAATTTTACCATTGCATTGCCAAAAGGGAGAATATTAGAATCTGTACTTCCAATAATGTTAAAAATTGGAATTGAACCAGAAAAAGGATTTTTTGATGAAAAAGATCGTAGGCTTAAATTTAATAGTAATATAAATAATATTAACATTATTAGAGTCAGGTCCTTTGATGTTGTTACTTTCTTAGCCTATGGGGGGGGCCCAGATGGCTTTTGTAGGTAGCGATGTTCTTGATGAATTTAACCACTCTGAAGTATACTCTCCTATTGATCTTAATACAGGAAAATGCAGAATGGTTATTGCTGCAGAAAAGGAATTTGCTTTAAAAGAAGATCCTAGAACTTGGAGTCATGTTAGAGTCGCAACAAAGTATCCTAATATTACAAAAAAACATTTTGAGTCTAGAGGTGTTCATGCAGAATGTATCAAACTCAATGGTGCTATGGAGTTAGCCCCATCAATGGGAATATGTAAAAGAATTGTGGATTTAGTTGAATCTGGATCCACACTGATTGCTAATGATTTAGTAGAAGTAGAAGAAATTTGTCAAGTATCTACGAGGTTAGCGATTAATAGAAGTTATATGAAAATAAATTCTCAAACAATCCAACCTTGGATTGACAGGGTAGAAGAGATTATTAATGAATAAAAAATTAGTTACGAAATTAAGTGTATTTAATTGTGATTTCAAGGTTAAATTGAATGAAATGCTTCGACGACAGAGTAATTTTGATAACAATTTAAATAGAAAAGTTTCTAAAATATTAGATCAAATAAAGAATTCGGGAGATAGCTGTTTAATTAACTTATTAAGGCGACATGATAGTATAAAGGTAGATAGAATCGAAGAGACATATATTTCTCCTAAAAGGTTAAAATTGGCCTTTGAAAAATTAGAGAAAGAACAAAAAGATGCGTTAATGTTTGCTGCTAAAAGAATAAAAAGCTTTCATGAAAAACAAATACCGGAAAATTTTAGCTATAAAGATGAATATAAAGTTGGTCTTGGGTTAAAATTTATTCCAATACAGTCAGCTGGTTTTTATGTACCCGGAGGTAAAGCAATATATCCATCTTCGGTATTAATGACTGCAATTCCTGCGTATGTTGCAGGGGTAAAAAGAAGAGTAGTTGTAAGCCCAATTACCGATCAAAATAATTCATCTATAGTACTTGCAGCAGCTCATGTTGCTAAAGCAACTGAGTTTATATGTATGGGTGGAGCGCATGCAATTGGTGCACTGGCTTTTGGTACTGAAACAATAAAATCAGTTGACAAAATAGTTGGACCAGGAAATGCGTATGTTGCAGAGGCAAAAAGACAAGTTTTTGGAAAAGTTGGCATTGATTCAATTGCTGGACCGTCTGAGGTGGTAGTTGTTTGTGATAATACTGCAGATCCTAAAAGTGTCGCCATAGATCTTTTGTCACAAGCAGAACATGATCAAAATTCACAACCAATAATGATTACGGATAGTGAAGAGCTTGCAAATAAAGTTGAAAAAATAGTTGAATATTTTTTGAAAAACTTAGCAAGGTCAGAAATTGCTAGCGCCTCATGGTATAATAAAGGTGGAATAATTATAGTAAGAGATATTAACGAAGCGATTGATATTGTAAATACAATTGCTCCAGAGCACCTTGAATTAATTGTAAAAAAAGCAGAAACATATATAAATAAAATTAAGAATGCAGGATCCATATTTATCGGTCCTTATACTCCAGAAGCTATTGGTGATTATATTGCTGGCCCTAATCACGTTCTTCCAACTAATGGGACTGCAAGATTTTCAAGTGGATTAAGTGTTTTAGATTTTTATAAAAGAACAACAATTGTGAATTGTAATAAAAAGAATCTAAGTATAATTGGGAAGCATGCAGTAACTTTAGCACAAACTGAGGGATTAGAGGCGCACGCAAAGTCAATTTTATTGAGAATTAAATAAATTAATAAATTTTTAGAAAATTCTTGACTATTCACTAAGAATAGTGAGATTACATACTAAATTTTTGAAAGAGGTACTATGGCTAAAGAAGGTGTAATAGAATTTTCTGGTGTAGTTGAAGAACTATTACCTAATGCTATGTTTAGAGTAAAACTGGATAACGAACATGAAGTTCTAGCACACACAAGTGGCAAAATGAGAAAAAACCGGATTAGAGTATTACTCGGTGACAGAGTAAATGTTGAGATGACACCATATGATTTAACAAAAGGCCGAATTACGTTTCGTTTCAAGTAAGAATAATTATCTAAAGTTAGTTATATGAACGTATCTAAAGCTAGTAAACATCTTATTCTTGGGTCTGGATCTCAAAGAAGGCTTTCATTATTAAATCAAATAGGGGTAAAACCAGACTTAGTGTTAAGTCCTAATGTAAATGAAAAAAATAATCCTAAAGAACTTCCAATAAAGTATGTTAGAAGGATGGCTATAGAGAAAAATAAGTTTTTTCATGAACAATATAATCAATCAATTATTTTAACCGCTGATACTATAGTTTCTATTGGAAAAAGAATCTTACCTAAAGCTATTAATAAGAAAATTGCTGAAGAGTGTTTACGTTTAATTTCTGGAAGAAGACATAATGTTTTTACAAGCTTCACGCTATTTTCACCAGATCATCCTATAAAAAATAAAACTGTTAAATCTATTGTTAAATTTAAAAGATTACATGAAAAAGAAATCGCCTATTACTTAGAATCGAATGAATGGGAAGGTAAAGCTGGAGGTTATGCTATTCAAGGTAAAGCAGCTTCGTTTGTTAATTTTCTCTCTGGTTCTTATAGTAATGTAGTTGGATTGCCATTAGCTGAATTATACAGAATGCTAATGTCAATAGAATTTAAACTTAAAAATGATTAATAAAATTAATAATCATTTTATTCTAGTAGATAGATGTGCAGAAGAAACAAGAATTGTAGAAGTATTTGACAAAAAAATTATAAAACTTATTACATGGTTTGATAAAAACCCTCCTTTAATTGGAAATATTTACAACGCCGTTATTGTCAAGAAATTAAATGGAGGTGTGGCGCGTGCTAAAATATATGATAAGTCTATATTAACTATAAGGGGAGTACCTAATTCTATAAAAGTAAATACAAGTGTAAGAATAATAGTAACAAGTGATAAAACTAATAATAAGCCTATCCAATCAAAGCTAATAGAGCCTAATTCAAAGTTTGAAGAAAAAATAAAAAACCTAGATCAAATTAACAAAATTATATTATTATTTTTCTCAAAAAAATTACCTATTATAAAAGATGAATTTTCAATATTATGGCATGAGTTAAATTTAGATAAATGCTATCTTGATGCTTTAAAATCTAAGATAAAATTGAATAAAGGTGGAGTAATTTGGATTGAAAAAACTAATGCAGCTACTTTAATAGATATTGATACTAAAAATTTAAGTATTAAAACTGAAGATCACATGTTAAAATTTTGTGAGTTAGCTTTTGTTAAATGCATGGAAGAAATAAAACTAAGAAATATTGGTGGAATGGTATTAATTGATTTCCCAAAGTTATCAAATATCCGAAGGAAAACTTTTAGTAATTATTTAGCTGAAACCGGAAAAAAATATATTTGCGATGGTATTTTTTTTTGGTTTTTCTAGACTATTACTCTACGAAATGTATATTCCAAGGAATTTTAAATTGATAGAAAATTTTTATAAAAATATTGATGAGTTTCATTTTCAAAATCATTTGAGGTCTCTTTGGAGAGTTTCAAAAAAATTAAAATCTAAAAGTAATGTAAAATTTTTATGTGGAAAAAAGCTATATAAAAAAATAAAAATTAAATCATTACCACGATATATAGACATAATTGAAAGAACTGACTTACCATGTAATTATGGAGAAATAGTGGAGAATTTTTGATAACAGATACAAATAAGAAAAAAAATAGATGCATAACTTGTAATAAAGAATTTAATAAAAATGACAAAACTAAACCATTTTGCTCAAAAAGATGCAGCTACATAGATTTAAATAATTGGTTAGAGGAAAAATACTTAGTGATAGGAGACATAGAAGATTATGAAAAAGATAATTAAATTTTATTTTGCGAGCTAGACATTAATAAGTCTTCAAGGTATAGATTATTAAATTATTCGCCCGGGTAGCTCAGTAGGTAGAGCAGAGGACTGAAAATCCTCGTGTCGGTGGTTCGAATCCGCCCCCGGGCACCATGTTTTCTTTTCAAAGATTTAAATAGACCGTTGATCACACCTCATAGGTAAACATATCTTTAAATTTATTTTATAATTTGTTTGTCAAAATAATTATGACTGAGGCGTGACCAAAAACTAAAATAAATATTTTCAAAATCTCTAATTAATAATTTCTAATTACATCTATATAATGTCTAAATTGAACAACAATTTTATTATAAATTTTTTTCTCAATTAAAAAAATAGTTATTAAAGATAATAATTTAAAAAGTTTGATGTTGGTTAATATTTTGGTATTAAAAATGCATTAAAACTATATTATGCAAATTACTGTCAATCAAGAATTTCAAAAAGCTTTAGCCTTTTACAGAGAAGGTAAAATTAAAGAAGCAGAAAAGCTATCAATAAATGTAATAAAGCAAATGCCTAATTTCCAGATTGCATGGAAGGTTCTTGGAGCCATCTATCTAAAATCAAATAGGAAATCGGAGTCATTAATAGCATTTCAACGGTCAATACAATTAAATCCCAAAGATCCAGAAGGCTATATCAACTTGGGAGCAACATTAGAAGCACTTGGCAGATTTCCTGATGCTGAAGTAAGTTACCGACAGGCAATAGCACTCAAACCAGATTATGCTGAAGCATACTTTAACTTAGCTATAACTCTACAAAAGATGAGAAAATTAGAGAAAGCTGAAATGAATTATAGAAAAACAATTTCGTTAAATTCAGAATTTGCAGGGGCTTACAATAACTTGGGTGTACTACTTAGTGATTTAAATAAACTTGAGGAGTCTAAATCAAGCATTGAAAAAGCAATTTCTATTGATCCTAATTTTAGTGATGCTTACTACAATATGGGCGTTACACTTAATCTATTAGGTAAATTAGAAGAATCCAAAGCTTGCTATACTAAAGCCATAGAATTAAGTCCTAATAATTTTAAAGCTTATAATAATTTGGGTAAAGTTCTTCAAGAAAAAGGTAATATAGAAGAAGCAATTAAGGCTTATAAAAAGACACTTTTAATTAACCCCAGTTATGCATATGCCTATAACAACATAGGAAGTGCTCTTAAAGATCAGGAAAAACTAGAGGATTCAATTAGTTCATTTAAAAAGGCTCTTTCACTTAAACCAGATTACGTTGAAGCTTATTACAACTTGGGAAGTACTCTTCAAGATCAAGGTAAGCTGGACAAGGCTATTGAGGCATACAACATCGCACTCTCACTTAAGCCTGATGATGCTGATACCCATTTAAATTTAAGTTTTGCACTTCTCAATAGGGGTAGACTGCAAGAAGGTTTTAATGAGTATGAATGGCGCTGGAAAACTAAAAAATCTTTGGGACAGGAACGTAATTTTTTACAACCTTTGTGGGACGGTACAAAAAATCTCAGTGGAAAAAGAATTCTGATTTGGTCCGAACAAGGTGTTGGAGACACGCTTATGTGGTCTTCCTGCCTATCACTTGTAACCTCGCAGGCTAAGCATTGTATTTTGGAATGCCAAGAGAAGTTGGTACCTTTGTTAGAACGCTCATTTCCAAAAGTAGAAGTGAAGGCTGTAAATAATAGTATAGATTTAAAAAGGGATGACTTTGATTTTCACTTGCCAATGGGAAACCTTTACAAGCATTTTATTCACGAAATTCAACAAAATACTAAAATTGACGCTTATCTTATGCCAGATCCTGTTAAGGTAAACTTTTGGAAAAAGCGCTTAAATTCTTTAGGAAAAGGTCCTTATATTGGGATAAGCTGGAAAAGTGCTAATATGGATAAAAAGCGCCTACCAAATTATGCAACAATATCTGAGTTATATCCAGTTCTTAAACTTCCTAATGCAACCTTTGTTAATCTGCAGTACATAGACTTTAAAAATGATTTAACTAAAATCAAAAAAGAATTTGGAGTAACAATACACAATTTTAATGATTTGGATCATTTTAATAATATAGATGACGTGGCTGCACTTTGCGCCGCACTTGATTTGATCGTGTCAACTAAAACTACAGTACCTCTGATATCAGCAGGAGTAGGAACTTCAACCAAACTTGCAAATTGGAGGAATAGTGCGTGGAATAATATTTTACTAAACCCCAAAGGTCCTTTGGTTCATGTATTTGAGAGGGACACAGGGGAAAAATGGGAAAATGTATTTAGTTCAATCGCTGAAGATATTTTTACAATAACTAAAAGTTGGAGTTCTTGATGAATAAAATAGCTGTAATACCAGCACGGTCTGGCAGTAAACGATTGCCCAAAAAAAATTATAAGCATTTTAACTCCAGAAGTTTGGTAGAAATTGCAAGAGATAAATGTCTAGCTTCAGGAATGTTTGACAAAGTTGTAATAAGTAGTGACGATCCATTTTTTGAAGAACTCGTGAACTGTAATGAAGTTGAGTTCATACAAAGAACTGAAAATTTAGCTAGTGATGATGCAACAACTGATATAGTGGTTGATTTTTTCTTCAAAAAGTTTCCTTCTTGTGAGTCTATTCTTTGGGTCAATAGTGTTAGTCCTCTTCAGTCAATAGAAGATATAAAAAACTGTGGACTTCGATTGAACAATCCTGAAGTAGACTGTATTATGGCTGTTAACACCTTGTACCAGCACTGTTGTATTGCAAATAAACCTCTGAACTTTGATCCCAACAACCCTTTTGAGAAAACTCAAGATCTTGAGCCCATCAAAAGATACATATACAGTTGTATGGGTTGGAAAAGGAAGGCTTACGTCAAGTGTAGAAGTGAGGGTTTTAAGGGATTGTTTCCTGGCAATATGGGACTTGTTGAGGTAAGCGTACTTGCTGGTATGTTAATAAAGCATGAGGAAGATTTCATCCTTTGTTCAAAAATTGAAGAAGCAATGGGTTTATCCCAAATCACAAATATAGATATAGCTAATTCAATTCTAACAACCCATCATTAAAAGCTGGTTAGTGTTTCATCGAAGGTTTGTACAAGAGCAAAGGACTCAAAATCCTCGTGTCTGTTGTTCGAAACCGCCCCCGGGCACTAATTTCAAACTATATGATTTCCTAAGTCATTGATGTACAAGCATATCGTGTATTGTGTTGTTGGTAGGAAGACCAATTTAATGTTTCTTAATTTATAAAAAGTGTGGCGTGTTTTATTTAAGCAATCGTTTCCTATGAAATCCAAAGTCTTATTATAAAAATGATACTATAGTGATTTATTTAAAAACCAAATAAATTCTGTCAGCTATTTGCACTACATTTTTATGTTTGATAATTGTCCAATTGACTAAATTCCTGCTGATAGAATATTAAAGCATGAAATTTTTTTTATTATTTTGTCAATATAGCTAAACTTGCTCAAAGCATCAGATTTTTTGTAATGAAATTTAAATTTATATTTTTTTAATCTTTAGAATTAGTAAGTATGAAATTGGTAAGGTAAATAATATAGTTGCAAAAATATTGATTTCATAATTTGAATACCCAGTAACTTCACCACCCGGTAGAGCCATTAATATACCTGAAAATCCAAGCATAATCCTTATTGGCCATTCTAGGTATTTTGCTTTTTTTAGATCCCCTAATCCAATTAGATAACCTTGCAACGAACTTGAAATAAAAATAATTCCTATAACGGCAGAAAAGAAGACAACAAAAATATCATACACTGATCCTCTTCCTATTAATGCTGGATTTAGTACAAAAAAGAAAGGAATAAAGTAAATAACACTTCCTAATTTCATTGCTTCGATACCTGTTCTGATACCATTTGCACCAGCAACAGATGCAGCAGCAAAAGCACCAATAGCGACTGGCGGGGTTATAAAAGATATCATACCCCAGTATAACATAAATAAATGAACAGCAACTTTGTCCAATCCACTGCCTGTTAATGCAGGAGCAAGAGTTACTGCAAGAAACAAATAGGCAGCAGTTACTGTCATTCCAATTCCTAATATAAAACTAGTTAATGCTCCCATGATTAGTAATATAATAATAGAATCGCCTGCAAAATTTACAAGTGCGTAGGTAATTGTACCAATTTTACCTGTAAAAGTAAGTGAACCAATTATTAGGCCAATTGCAACTAGAATACCAGCCAGTTCCGAAAATAATCGGCCTACGCTTTCAACAAAATCAAGGAATTTTTGGTAGTTCCATCTGTGTATTTTTACAATTTGGTTAATTATTAACAATGTAGCTGTGGCATAGTAGGGAGCCTGTGCTTCTCTTTGCATATATAGTAACATTAAAATTAACATTACAAATACAAATATAAAATACCAACCTTCTTTTAAAACTTTTTTAATGGATGGAAGTTCTTTTTTAGGTAACCCTTTTAGTTGATTTCTTGCTGCATATGCGTCTATTTGCATAAAAAGACCAAAATAATATAATATGGAAGGAAAAGCAGCTGCAATAATAATCTCAGAGTATGGGATTTCTAAAAAGGTTGCCATCACAAAAGCAGTAGCACCCATTACTGGTGGCATTAAAACTCCACCTGTTGATGCACATGCCTCTACACCTGCAGCGTAAGAGGATTTGAAACCAGTTTTCTTCATTGCTGGGATTGAGAGAACACCAGTAGTTAAAACGTTTGTAATTACACTCCCACTCATTGAACCCATGAGACCAGAAGAAAAAATTGAAACTTTTGCAGGCCCACCTCTTCTAGTACCTAAAAGTGCAAAAGCTAAATTTAAAAAAAATGCTCCACCTCCAGTATGTTGAAGAGCTACTCCAAAAATTAAAAAACCAACAACTAGAGTTGCAAAAGCAGTCATTGGTATACCCATAATGCTTTCTGTACCAAAAATATGAAATGTAGCAGTAGTATCCCATGGTTGTGATGGTGCATTTAAAAAACCGGGTAGAAAAATTGAAATTGCTGGGTATATAGAAATAATTAAACAAATAATAAAGATCGCATTTCCACCAGCTCTTCTACTAGCCTCTAAAACCTAATAAAATTAATGTAATTTTATCAAAAAAATCTTTTGACATATTTTTAGCAAACCAAGAACCAAGGGGCATAAAACAAATTAGAACAATTGTAGATACAAAACTAAGAATAGTTATCTCAAAGTTAAAAAAATCATAGTAATATAAAGTTGGAATTTGAAAAACAGACATAACTCCGAAGTAAACTGAAATAGTTGGTATAAACTGATTTCGCTCTAATTTCATAGCATTTAAGAAAGTTATAGATACTGGAGCTGATAGACCAGCACTACCTTGCAACATACCACCTCCAGCGCCCATAATAAAAACTAATTTAGTAGCCCTCTGATAGGCTAATTTCCATGAAGGAACAATCAGCTTGAGTGTAATATAAATTATTACAATAAATGCAACTGAGAGTGTAAGTATTTTTATAGGTAAATTTATTAACAAAATGGTACCTACAAAAGCACCTATACCACCACCTAAAGCAAATGAAAAAGTAAAAAAAAGTGGAAGAATTGTTTTTCTAAATTGATAAATCTGACTTATGTTTGTTAATAAATTTGGTATCACCATTATTATAACAGCTATTCGTACGTCATAAAATGCAGCTATAACAGGTATGGTGATTATAGGTGCTCCTGCACCAGTTGCACCTTTAAGTGTTCCTCCTAAAGCGAAAGCAGCTAAAATTGCAAAAATCGTGATTGTATCAAAAGTCATAAAATATTTAAACTTTTAAAATCAATTTACCAAAATGTTGATTGTTTCTCATACATGATAAAGCATCTGAAACATCATCAAATTCAAAAATCTTTTCTATAGGTAGAGATAATTTCCCTTTAACAACCAAATCACCTAAATCACTCCACATTTTTGAGTAGACTTCTCTGATTTCGTTTATTGATCTAGTTCTAAAAGTGACACCACGATAATTTATTCTTCTTAAAGCATGAAGATCACAATTAAAGTCTGTATTACCTCCAGCTAACCTTCCTACATTTACTATTGTTCCTTTTACTTTGGATGCTCTCATATTTTCGTTGATTGTATAACCAGAAAGTTGATCTATAATTAAATCTACACCTTCGTTGTTAGTTGCTTGTAATACATGATCAACCCAGTCTTTATCTTTTGAATTTACAACTAGGTCAGCACCAATGGATTTTAATTTATCAAATTTTTCTGGCTTTGTAGATGTTCCTATAACTAGTTTAGCCCCTAAATGTTTTGCTATTTGGAGTCCCATAAGACCAACACCTGAACTTGCTCCTTGTATTAAAATTGTTTGTCCTTTACTAAAATTACCAATTGTAACAATAGCATTATGCATCGTTGCTAGAGCTATCGGTAATGTACTAGCTGTAGCAAAATCCATATTATTGTCAGGTATCTTTATTACTCTTCCATAATCTGCTATTGCATATTCAGCCCAAACTGAAGCTCCTGAACCCATAACTCTATCACCAATTGAGAGATTTTTTACATGTTCTCCACATTTAATAATTTCTCCTGAAAACTCCATCCCAACAATTGTGCCGGGACCTCCAGCCGATCCATGTGCACCACCATCCGCTACTACCATATCAGCTCTATTCAATCCACATGCATGTACCTTTACGAGAACCTCACTATCCTTAGGTAATGGGGTATCTACATCAATTATTTGAATTCCAGATTCAACAACCGAAACTGCTTTCATTTTAATCTCCTAAAATTTTTCAATTTTAAGATCTTGCTTCTTTGATTTTATTGCTTAAACCCTCAGCATAAATTCTAATATCACTTGCTAACGTAGCTAGATCAAAGCCATTTGAGAGCTTTTCTTTTAAATAAGAAGGAGAAAGACAATGTATACCAACTTTAATGTTGTTATTTTTACAAGCATCATAAATTTTGTTTATAGCACTAATCATTTCAGGCTCAACTCTATCTAAACCAGGTTTAAAACCCATAGAAATACTTAGATCTGAAGGTCCAACATAAATCCCCGTTAATCCTTCAGTGGCAGCTATTTTTTCAACATTTTCAAGCGCTTCTACTGTTTCTATCATGGCTAACGAAATAATTTTATCATTTGCCTCATCGTGATAGTTTGCACCATGAACCATTAGGGCTCTTGTTGGTCCAGAACTTCGATGACCTTCTGGAGCATACCTAGTAGCACCTACAAAATTAATTGCATCTTCTGGAGTGTTTATCATTGGACATATAATACCTAAGGCACCTGCATCTAATGATTTCATTATAATACCTGGTTCGTTCCATGGGACTCTTACCATAGGAGTTTTACCTGAGCCTGAAATAACCTGTAACATATTTAAAGTAGCTTGATAATCAACAAGCCCGTGTTGCATATCAATTGTAATAGAATCAAAATCATTCATAGACATCATTTCTGCAGTTACAGCGCTCGGTATTGAACACCAAGCATTGATGGCCCCTTTTTCTTTAGCCCAACAATCTCTTAAAGTTTGTTGTTTCATTTTTTTCTCCTATAAAACATTTTTATTTATAATAACTTCAGGATCTACTTTGTTATCAAATACATCAAGAACGTTTTGAACGGCTTGTTTAGACATCCTTATTGTTGCCTCTTGAGTAACTCCTGCAATATGAGGAGAAAGTAAAATATTATCTAGACTAAATAACGGATTTGAAGACGTAGATGGCTCATCATCATAAACATCTAAACCAGCAGCTCTTATTTTATTAGATTTTAGAGCATCTAATAATGCGACTTCATTAATAATTCCTCCTCTTGCACAATTAATCAAAAAAGCACTTTCTTTCATAATTTTAAACTCATTTTCAGAAAACATATTAGTTGTTTCTTCATTTTTAGGACAATGTAATGAAACGGCATCCATTTCATGTAAAATATCTAGATAGTTATTAACATGATTAGCTCCTGATTTTTTTATTTCTAATTCATCAACATAAGGATCATAAACAAAGACTTTCATATCAAAAGCAAGAGCTCTTTTAACTAACCTTGAACCTATTCTACCAAAACCAATAACTAACAAATTTTTTTCAGCAACATCCCACGCACGTATATCCCAACGAGTAGTCCAATCAGCTTTTCGAGCAAATTTATCATAATAAAAAACATTTTTTGATAATGCCAACAGCATAAACATTGCATGTTCAGCTACTGAAATCATATTTGAATGAGCAGCAATTGCTAGGGGGATACCACAATCATTTAAGGCATTAACATCAATTGAATCATAACCAACACCATGTCTTGAAACTACTTGTAGATTTTTTGAATTTTTTATTATTTTTCTTGAGATATTTGCAGTTCTCACTGTTATACCGTGCACTTCTTTAGCAGCTTGCATTATTTCGTCTTCATTAGCAGACATAATTGTTATGGGCTCAATATCATCCCTTGCTAATAACAATTTTTGACCCTCTTGATGAAGACCTTGAACCATTAGAACTTTCTTTTTATTGTTAGAATTTATATTCATAATAATACCCCTAAACATTAAATGAGGTTTAAAATTACTTTTTAAACAAAGATATCTTATATTGCATAAAAATAATTAAAACCGTAATCTAATCCTTAAAATAATGTAAGTAAAAATTTATAATAAAGTTTTTAATAATGAAACCTAAATCTTTTTTACGCAAAGTTGGCTTTGGTCTTAGACCAGAAGAAATGCTTCCAGAAGATCCACTTAATTGGGCAAAATCCCAAATGAATTCTATACCAAAATTAATTTGGCCTGGTAAAATTTATTCAGAAAAGGAAATGCTTGATATTCGTGTAGATTTCACAACCAAGGAAGATAAAATTCAAAAGACTGAAAAGAACCCGGCTACTGCAAAAGTAAAAAAAAATAAATTATATCGAGGCTCTGGACGACGATACTTTGAGAGTTATGAGTTAGCAATTAGACATCATCAAGCAGTGTATGGAAACCAACCTGTCTTTGAGAGATTTTGGCACTTTTGGGGGAATCATTTTACCATTATTGATAAAAATAAATTGGCTACATTTAATACTGGGACAATGCAAAGAGATCAATTAAGAAAGTTAATGACAGGCAGATTTGCAGACATGGTTTATCATATGACTTTAACTTGGCCCATGATTAAAAGTTTAGACAACTTTAAGTCAAGAGGACCAAACTCACAATTTAATGTAAACAGGCGTCGACGGAACAAACCAGAAAAGGGACTAAACGAAAATCATGGGCGAGAATTACTTGAACTTCACACAGTTTCTCCAAATGCTAGATATACGCAAGAAGATGTAATTAACACGGCCAATATTATGACTGGTTGGGGTTTTATAGGCGGCAGGAAAGGTATAGAAGCTAAAAAAATTGGTTATCAAGGTTCTTTACATGAGCCTGGCGTACACACTGTTCTCGGAAAAACATATAAATCAAATGGTTTTGATATAAAAACAAAAGGGAAAAATCAATTGCGTGATCTAATAGAAGATTTGTGCAAAAGTGAAGAATGTCGAAAATTTATTTCTTGGAAATTATGTCGGCATTTTATTTCTGACAATCCAAAACCAGAAATGATCAAAATTGTTACCGATGCTTGGGAAAAGTCAAAAGGTATGCTTCCTGACATTCATCACGCTGTAATTGAAGCAACTTGGAAATTTGGTAAATCTAACGATAAATTTTTATCCCCAGAAACATGGCTTATTCAAATAGCAAGGATGACAGGAGCTGATTGGCCCGGTGATCCAAAAATTTTTGAATATGACTTCAAATCCAAACTTAATTATAAACAAAAAAAAATAAAATATATCCTAGCAGAATTAGGCCACCTACCTTTTAGAGCAAAACAACCGAATGGGTTTCCAGATACAAAAGATGAATGGTTATCACAAGAGTATCTAGTAAGAAGAATTGCTTTAATTAATAATCCTATAAAAATTGGTTTATATAGAAACTCATTACCATTAATAGACATCTCTAAAAAAGTAGTAGAGCAAAATTTCGATCAACCCGAAAAATTTCTAAAATTTTTGAATTCCTTAGAGTTAAAAAATGAGCAATCTAAATCTCTAATTTCAATTTTATGTAGTAGAAAGGTCTTGCAAGCATGACAATATCTAGACGCATATTTTTAGCTGGATCTGCATCGCTAATTTTAACTGCACCTGTTTTATCAAAAGCAATTGCTTCTAACAAAAGAAAAAACAATCTTGTTATAATTATGTTACGCGGAGGTATGGACGGGCTTACAGCTGTCCCGTATATTGGGAATAATATACTAACCAAAGCAAGGCCTGACATTGGGGTAGATAAACCAATACCAATTACCCCTGATTTCGCTTTACATCCAATGTTAAAAAATTACAAATCTATATGGGATCAGGGACAAGCATCTATATTCCATGCATCGTCAATACCCTATACGGGAAGATCGCATTTTGAAGGACAATACTTGATGGAGAGTGGAGGAACTCAACCTTATTTTGATAAAACAGGATGGGTTGGTAGAGCTTTGGAGGGAGCTGGGATGAAAGGATTATCTATCTCACTACCTATGCCACTAATTTTAAGAGGTGGTAGGGATCTTGACAGTTTTATGCCCTCGAAAAACAGATTACCAAATGATAATACCTTACAATTATTACTGAACGATTACAAAGAAGATAAGATGTTATGGGAAGTTTTAAGTACTATTCGAAAAAGACCTATAGCCATGATGGAGCCTAAATCTAGATCTGACAGAGACATGAGAGGGTTAGCTAAAATTGCAGCACAGCAACTCTCAGACCCAACTGGCCCAAGCGTTGCTATATTTGACATTGGTGGCTTTGATACTCATGCTGATCAAGGAGGAGATAATGGAGAACATGCAAAAAAATTAAAACAATTTGACGAGGTTATTGGTACATTAAGAAAAGAGATGGGCAAAATATTCAATAATACAATTATTGCTTCACTTACTGAGTTTGGTAGAACTATGTCTCAAAATGGAGGATCTGGTACTGAGCATGGATATGGGACTGCAATACTTATGGCAGGAGGTTTGTTACCAAAGTCACGAATAATAACCGATTGGCCTGGGCTTGAAAAAGAGAATTTGTTTGAAGGAAGAGACCTTAATTCTTCTATTGATGCAAGAGCTGTATACGCTTCTGTTTTAGCAAGAGTCTTAGAAAGTGATCATAAAAAAGTTGTTCAAGATGCTTTTTTTAATTCTAATTTACCTGATATGACTAATCGAATTTTTGGATGAATGATAATCCTAATTTATAATTTTTAATATTTAATTTTATATCGATCTAAAATACTCATAACAGGTTTTAAATAAAGTTTATAATTTTTCCATTCATCAGAACTACCTCTGTATATTGGTTTTCTGACCTGTATATTTGAAGCAGTCTTTATAATTCTTTGATTTTGATAAAATAGATTAACTGCTTCTTCCATCCCTAAATCTAAAAAGTTAATTAACTTTTTTACTTCAAATTCAAAATCTTCAACTAAATTTTCATATACAATATTGTAGATTTTGGAAGGAAATAAATTTTCCCAAAATTTCATTATGCTTGCATATTCAGCATAATAATTGGCTATAGATGTAAGCTCAAACGAGTATTCCATACTTTTAGAAGGAAAGTAGTTAAAAAAGTTTGACCAACAAACTGCCATGGGATTTCTATGGATATGAATAATCTTAGCTTCTGGTATTGCACTAGAAATATGCCCGACATTCAAAAAATTTAGTGGATTTTTGTCAACAACGTATTTTTTACTAGATAATTTCATTATTTTATCAAGATAATTTTTTCTAATAAAGTTAAAATTCTTGGAATTTTCAAAATTAAATTTTAATTCAGCATAACTTATTAAATTATCTAGGTAATTAAGCTCTCCCGCTCCATGAACTTTTGAATGTGATGAAATTATTTGTTCAATTAATGTAGTTCCAGATCTTGGCATTCCAATAATAAAGATTGGTCTAACTTTTATATTTTTTTCTACTTGGAAAGGTAGATACTTGTCATTAAAATGACTTTTAATTTTTTCAATTTTTTCTCTATGCTTTGTTATCTTAAAATTACAAGTTTTTAATTTAATTTTATTAGCTAGAGAAAGATGTTTAAAAACATTATGATAATTTTTATATGAACTTTCTATGTTAACAAATGTTAAATGAAGCCAGATTTTATCTTTACTACTTAGTTTATTGTTTAAGAAAATTTTATTTATTTTTTCAATATTAGGATCTGAAGGAAAAACTTTTGTTACTGAAAAGTAATTTTTATATGCCTCAATGTAATTTTGATCGATATTTATTGCTTTTTGAAAAGATTTCTTAGCTTCATTAATTTTATTTTGAGATTTTAAAATTACTCCTCGATTATTATGACAAATTGCATAACCAGGTTCAGTTTTTATTACTGATTCATAATCTTTAAGCGCATTTTCATAATCACCTAATCTTTGAAAAATAACACCTCTGTCGTTAATTGCCTCTACATTAGTCTTATCAAGACTTATGACTTTATTGAAAAGATTAATAGCATTAATTAAGTCATTTTCTACACTATAGATTCTTGCTAATAATGTTAATGCCCTTATGTTATTTTGATCTGTTTTAAGTGCAGAAAGAATACAATTTTTACTTTTATTTATTTTATTAATTTTAAAGTAAAGTATTGATATTCCTATATATGCGTCTTCTAAATGTTTGTCCAATGATATTGCCTTATGAAAGCAAAGTTCAGCTTCCGTATAACATAACATTTCAAGTAAAAGATTTCCCTTATTAACATAAAACTTCGCGTTTTTAGTATCTAAACTTATAGATTTATTAATCAAATCTAATGATTTATCATATTTTGATTTGTTAAAGTAAAACACCCCTAAATAATGATTAGCCTCTGCAGAGTTTGGATTAATTTCTAAAATTTCTTTATAAAGTTTTTTTGCATTTTGCAATTCACCATTCTTATGAAGTGATTTTGCTAAATTTAATTTATTTAATTCATCATACATATTTTCATTATTTTATAATATTTATTGTTTAGAATTATTTTTTAAAAATATTCACTTAAAACGTTAAAGTTGAAGTCATTTATACCCTATTGCATCATGAAATAATTTAATAAAAAAAAAAGGTAAAGAAAATATATTTTATAAAATTATTTTTTGTAATGTTTTGTTAAAGATTTTAAATAAAATTGATAATCAATTCATTTTATATAATAGTATGGACAAAATCATTTTTTATTAAGCCAAGATAAAAAAATAAAATTATGTCTATAAAGATGATAGATAGTTTTATTTATATATCAAATGGTGTAATAAATTTACCACCATTTTTTAAGAATGAATTGGATTTATTTATTATTTCCTTTTTAAATGCCCAGGCGAATAAAATAATATAATCTGGACGAGTATATTTATCATTAATAATTGTATTGGAGATAATTTCAATATGACTACTGGGTAAATAGAAGCCATGTTTTTTTGTTGAGTCGTCAATAATATAGTCAATATGGTTTTTATCAAAATTACAAAATTGGATAAGGCAATTTGCTCTACCAGATGCACCATAACCAAAAATCTTATTTCCGTCTTTTTTTAATTTTAGAATGTATTTTGAAAGTTTTTCTCGTTGTTTAATACAATTTTTTGCAAATTTTTTAAAAGTTTTTATTAAATGATATCCTTTTTTTATTTCATTTTTTTCCAACTCAAACAATCTTTTACTTTTTCTTTTAGAGTAAAATGAGTTTTTTCTACACACATAAAATCTTATAGAACCAGCATGAATGTCATGGATATAAACATCAAAAATTTCTAAATTAAATAATTTAAAGTGTTTTTGTGCAGTTAGAAGCGAATAATAGTAAATATGTTCATGATATATCATGTCATATTGAAGCTCATCGATCATTCTGCCTAAATAATGGACATCAAAGATGAAAACCCCATTTTTAGACAAAGTAACTTCTACTCCCTTTGTTGCATCAATCAAATCCGCAATGTGAGCGTAAACATTATTAGCCACAATGAGATCCATATTACCACAATCTTTAACAATATCTTTCGCTGAAGATGAACTAAAAAATTTGTTATATAATTTTACGTTAGGAATATTAATTTCTTTAAATACATTTTTGGCTGGTTCAATACCTACCAAAATCTTAGGCTTTAATTTTGAAATAGGTTTTAAGAGTAAACCATCGTTACAACCTATTTCTAATACTTTAGATTCACCTGGCTGGACATATTTTGATAATTCTTCTTTAACATATCTTTCAGAATAATCCACAAGAGTTTTTGCTTCTGAAGAATAATAGAAATAATTGGAAAAAAGAATTTTAGGATTGATAATTTCAGAAAGTTGTAATCCGTGACATGAGCCACAATATACTAAATTTAATGGATACTNNNTNTCTGGGTATATAGAAATAATTAAACAAATAATAAAGATCGCATTTCCACCAGCTCTTCTACTAGCCTCTAAAACCAAACCCCACAAAATGAATGCCATTATTTTAGCGTGTGTTGGTGCAAGATATTCCCAACCCTCTTCTAAAATCAATGAACCATTATAACAAAAATAACAAGCAATTATAAAGGTCGAGGCAGCAAAAGTTGTGTCATACCAAGGTATTTTGTCTCCTCTTCTAGGAGTAGGATGATATATGATAAATGGCAAAGGTAATAATAGAGCAATCATAGCATAAAGATACTCAGTATCTAGCAACACATAGCTATTTAAAAAATTGCCAACACCGAATAACATATAAATTGAAATAAAAGAAGATAATATGGCAGCAAACCTTAAAATATATCTAGAGATATTGTTTGGAGCCCTATTTCTAATTAAAGAAGCTTCTATTTTATTTTTGGACATATTTAATTCCAAGTTTTGATAAGGTAAAACTTAGTTTTACCTTATCTGATTTATTTTTTAATTATATGCATTTGGCATATTAGCTGCTTTTAAAGCAGATGCTCTATTTTGAAGCCATTTTTTCTTAAAAGCATCACCAGATAAATTTGTCTTAAGAGTTTTCTGCCAAGCTTTAGCTAAGACATCCTGTCTTTTTATTAAGTTTGCGTTGTGTTTGTCATGTTTTGATGTCCAAACACCTTTCTTTTTGTAAAACTTAACTGATCCTGGGTGATATGGAAAAATCCAACTAAAATTTTGGTTTGATAATTGATATCCATCCATTCCTGGTCCTGAATCTTTAAATTGGTTGTAATTATTCATAACTGCTTCTGTCAGATGATATGATAAATCTTCAGAGGTTGTTTCCAATGTAACAAAAATTGGATAAGGATAATTCATTCCTTCAAATGATTTATTACTATCGGAAGATCCTATGAAGTTTGTTACTACTGCTTTAGCAAAATGCGGGGCCGTAGCTATTGCTCTTTTCCAACCTGCTTCATCGTTATGTGGCATTGGTGGGAAGTAAAGACCTCTAGGAGAAGCATTCGTTTTATTAAAAATACTACTTACAGAGGAACCCATACTTGCATCTGCTTGACCATTTATGACAGCATTAGCTGATGCTCCATAACCAGAAACCTCTACCTTAATAACGTCATCCCATGTTAGGCCGCCAAACGCTAAAAAACCTGCCATGTTCCCATTAAGAGCTGGAGATCCTTTTACCCAAGTAACTCTTTTACCTTTCAGATCAGCCATTGTTTTAATGTTTGCATCCTTGGCTGTAGCAACTGTTTGACCATTTCTTCCAATATTATTAAACATATTGTAAACTTTCATTGGTCCCCATTTTTTATCTGCAAACATAAACACGCCTTCTTGTGCAAATAAACTTGCTATTCCACATGCGCAGATTTCAGCTTGCCCAGCTTTCAATGGCACCATTCTTGAAACATCATTTTTTCTTTACCTAACTCATTCTTATTTAAAAATCCACCCGCTAATGCAACTTCTCCAAAGCAAAGAATGTGTTTTAGGTCCTTACTTAAGCAAAATGAGCACTTATCTATTTTTTTGTAATCAGCCACAAATTTATATTATTCCTCATCAAATAATTTTTGTTCTGTTAACATGTGATCCCATGTTTTTTCAGTATAGTCATATAATTTATAAAATTTTGAAGCATCTAAACTCAAATCATATTTATAATCATCAATTATATTAATTTTAAGTGTCTTATTATATATTGAACAAATATTTTCTATTAAAGTTAATTTGGAGATTTTTTTGCCACCAATATGTAATATACCAATTGGAAAAGGATCTGATGAAATTATTTTTTTTAAAATAGATGCTAATTCATAAACAGTTATTCCCGAAAAATATGCTTTTGAAAAGCCGTCACAATTATCATTTCTAGATAATACCCAATTTAAAAAACCATTTCTTGATTTTAATCCCCTACCAATAAAACTAGTTCTTATTACAAGGCTACTTTTAAAAGTATAAGCTTCTCCCAAAATTTTTGCTATACCATAATTATCCTTTGCATTAACAACATCTTCTTCTTTATAATGACCTTTTAAACCGTTAAAAACACCATTTGTACTTAAGTTAACAAATTTAACGTTATATTTTTCACATAATATACTGAGTTTAAGTGGAAAGAACGAATAAATTGATAAATTTTCTTTAATCGTGGCTAATTTATGATTTTTTAATGAAACACAATTAATAACTATTTGTGGTTCATAATTTGAAAAAATTTTTTCTAGGTTTTCTATTTTAAAAATATCATCAGCATGAATAATATTACCCTTTTTTTTTAAATACTTCAGGAGTTTTGAGTTTCTTTCCCTTACAATAGGAAAAACTTCAAATCCAATATCTAGAACTCTTGATATGGTAGATCCTAATAATCCTGTAGCTCCAAAAATTAAAACGTTCAATTTATACCTCTCAAATAATTAAAATAACCAGTTATTTTTTAATAAGTTCATCGATGGAAAGTATTTTTTACAAATAATGACTTTTATATAATTTTATTAAGTCTAGCTATTTTGATGAATGATATATCAATATTATTATTTTATATTCCAAAATTATAATTATAAAAAATCTTAATTTATTATTCGTAGTTCATTATTTTGTTACAAAGATCGTTTGTGTCTTATTTCCATTAAAATAATGATAATAAGCCTGATGATATCCATTTTCTAAATGTTTGACAAAAAGTTTTGAATTAAATAATGGCTTTGAAATTTTATTAACTGATAATTCCTCCTTCAACTTAAAAATAAGTTTTGGGTTTTGTGATAGTTTAAGAGCAAGTTTTTCATATTCTTCCTCTGTTTTAGTTACAAGTTTACTTAGTCCTAATGAATAAAGAAGACTTCCAGCTATTCGTGATGAAAAAGATCTACCAGATTTCGTCAAGACCGGTAAACCTGCCCAAAGAGCATTGCTTGCTGTAAATCCTGCATTACAATTAAAAGTATCTAAAAAAAGATCTGCACGCCGAAATTGAGCAAGATATTTTTCGTGTGAAGTAAAATTGGCAAAAACCAATCTTTTTGACTCAATTCCACATGCATTGGCTTCTTTAAGTAAATTAATTTTTGTCTGATTATTATTTCCTAATAACCATAAAACACTATCCTTTATTTTATTTAATAAACGCATCCATATATGAAATTCAGTTCTTGTTATTTTGTAATTATTGTTAATTGCACAAAAAATAAAACCTTTTTCAGGTAATCCTAATTCTTCACGCGATGGAGTATGACTAGGAATAAGCATTGTATCATCTTGAGCTTGAAAATGATGGGGCATGTATATAGGTTTTTCGGAATAGAAATTTTGGCTATTAGTTGGAATAAGGTTTTGATCCGCAATTATATAATCCATAAACTCACAACCCATAGTTCCAGGATATCCTAAATAGTTAATCTGAATAGGAGCTGCACGATATGCAAAAATTCCACTACGATTATTCCTTGTATATCCTGTCAGATCAATTGCAATATCAATTTTATCTTTTCTTGCCCTAAGTGCTGCATCTTTATCACTTAAACCTTGCATATCTATAAAACAATCAAATGATCTTTCTATCCTTTGTCTCAATTTACTTTTTTCATTTCCAAATAGTGAATAACCAAAAACCTCAAATTCTTTACGATTATGTAGTTCAAAAACTTTTGCAATAGAATATCCAACAGGATGCTCTTTAAAGTCTGAACTAAAATATCCAACTCGAATTCGCTTTGGACTTTTATCTAGAATTTTCACAAGTTTCATTTGTTTTTGCGGGTGTTTAGCCTTAGAATATATTTCAGATCTAATACGATTCCTGTAAGGGTCATCTTCGAGAGATAAAGTTGAAAATGGTGGAATAAATTTAGTCTTTGTTCCAAGTGAGGGTAATAAGTTTTTATCTTTTTCAATATTATCCCAATCACAGATATGTGCTAACTGATGAAGCTTTTGTGCTCTTGCAATTTCATAATCAGGTTTAATTAGTAGTGCTTTCTCATAATATTCAATTGCCTCAACAATTTTGGATTGATTTTTAAGAACATTTCCCATGTTATTATATGCTTCTGCATAATTAGGATTTATTGAGATTGCTTTAATTAGGGCTTTTTTAGCTTCTTCAAATTTAAATTGCTCTTCAAAAGCAACTCCCAGATTATTGTAAACTTCAGCATAATTAGGTTTAAGTTCTAGAGCTTTTTTGTATGCAATAAATGCTTTTTCAATAATACCTCTATATTTTAAAGCAATTCCCATATTGTTATATGCTTCAGCATAATTAGGACGTAGTGAAAGTGCTTTATTGTAACAACTGATTGCTTGTTCAATGTTATCTTGATGTTTGTAGGCAACTCCAAGGTTGTTGTAAGCCTCAGCATAACTAGGCTTAAGAGAAATTGCTTTATTATAGTAAATAATTGCTTCTTCTATATTTCCTTGGTCTTTCAATGCAATACCCACATTGTTATATGCTTCAGCATAATCAGGCTTAATTGAAATGCATTTTTTATGGGCTTTTATTGCTTCTTTAAACTTACCTTGATCTCTAAGAACATTGCCTATGTTTGTGTACGCTTCAGGGTAATTCGGTTCAATTAAAAGTACTCTGTTATAAATTTCTAAAGCTTTATCTAACTTACCTAAATTTTTAAAAACAATGCCCATATTATTGTAAGCATCAGCATAATTAGGCTCAATTGATAGTGCTTTGTTGAAGGTATTAATAGCTTCTGTTAGCTTACCTTGTTCTTTTAAAACAACACCTATATTATTGTATATTTTGGCATTTTGAGGACTATGTAAGAGTGCTTTCCTGTAAAGAATAAATGCTTGGTCAATCTTACCAAGTGATTTCAAAACATTACCCATATTTATAATTGCTTCAATATAATCAGGTTTGAGTGATATTGCTTTTTTGTAAACTTCTATTGCTTCATCTTGCTTGTTTTGTTTGAATAAAGTAGTTCCTAGATTATTGAAAGTTTCAACATTATTAGGATTTAATTCAATAGATTTCTTATATGCTTTTGTTGCTTCAACCAAATTACCTTGATTTTTATAAACAACACCAATATTATTATATATCAAAGATGAATTAGGCTTAATTAATATAGCTTTTTTATATGCCTCAATTGCCACTTCTAGTAATCCTATTTGAGCTGAAGATGCTCCTAATATACTCCAGAGGATAAATGTAAAGGGATACTCCTTGGTAAGAAATTGTGCCTTATCCGCTACTTCTCTAAATTTTCCTTGGTTATAAAGATTTACCAATTCATCAACTATTTGTTGAGATGGATTTTTTATATAATCAAAATGTTTTAGCTTGTTTAAATTTTCTAATTCCTGTTTTGCACTTAAATTTTCGGGGAAAGCTTGTAAAGCTTTTTGATATAACTCTTGAGCTTCCACGATCTCATTCCTTTCAGCATGAGCTCTTGCTTTTGATAGAACCTGATCTAAAGATAATTGAACCAAAATGATTTAACTCTTATTTTTTTTGAAAATTTGCGGCCTTCTTAAATTTGCAACAAATGTGCCAGACATAAAATTATATTAAATAAAAAACTAAGAAAATGATTTATCACTATTGGTTTTTGTACCTAAGTATACCCTGAAATGGTCAAGATTAACTTAAATGAGAAATTTAAAGAAAATCATCCAAACAAAGTTAATGAAATGAGCAGAAAGACAAAATAAATTGAAGAAACAAGAAAAGAAATTAATCACATTAATACTAAACTTGGAAATATTTTAAAAAATTTCTTTAAAAAAATTTTCTTAATTACCATAAATAAAAGATCGGTTAAACCTCTATTAGTGTCATTTTAACAAAGAAAATGTAGAATTTAGAACCTAGAATTATTAGTTATATTAGCAATTTGATATAGTCTATTACAGTCAAAACATAATATCTTCGGGTAGTAAAATGTTCTTCATGTAGAAGCTATTATTATTGATAAACTGACTCTACCCTTAGTTGATAATCACTAAAACTACGTCAGCAGATATATAATCATATAGCATTTAGTTTGCCCTTCCACTATACACTAAACAATAATCCTGCTCATCAATGAATTAGTATATCTGTTGCTAGGACTGTGTCACCCGTTGGTGGTTTTGAATCACAGATACTAGGATTTTCCTTAATCTGCTCTTTGACAAATCTAGGTGGGTACATAAAGGACTTAATAAAAATATTTTTTCCATGGACACACCTTCGTAACACTTGGGATAAAAATTTGTATAATTTAGAAAAAAAATATTAAGCATAGAAAAAATTTTAAAAAGTCTTAAGCTAGTATGTAATAAAAAAATAAGGGAGAATTAAATATGAAAAAAATCTTTTTAAATATGTTTTCAGTTTTTGTGGTTTTTTTTCTTCGGCATATTTAATGCTGTTGGAGGAGACCTTCCAAAAAATATTGCTTGGACTGCATATGGAACCACATC